>JASJBO010000120.1 GCA_030066475.1 Myxococcota bacterium | reverse complement strand
TCGCGGTCCGCTACCAGGCCTGCGACGACGCGCAGTGCCTGCTGCCGAAGACCGAGCGGCTCGCGCTCGACGTGCCGCTCGACGTGGTGGACGTGCCCAGCCTCGGGATGCACCGCGGTCACGGACAGCGCGAGGGCAGCTACGACGCGACCCCGCACCTGCGCCGCATGGCGCTGCGCGCGATCCGGCGCCGGCCGCTCGGGATGCTCCGCTTCCTCGGCAAGAGCATCCGGCTCGAGCTGGCCGCGCGCCGCCGGCGCCGCTCCTGAGCCGCGCCCCCGGGGCACGCGCGCCCCGGGTGGCTTGACGACCGCCCATTGATTGCATATACATGTTCCCATGGCGGAGGAGATCGGACGCCAGGCCCGGCAGGTCGCTCGCAGCTGCATGGCGTTTCGCGCCCGCGCGCTGAGCCGCCGCATCACGGCGATCTACGAGGAGGCGATCCGGCCGCTGGGGCTGCGCGCCTCGCAGATGAACGTGATGACCGCCGTCGCGGCCGCCGGCGGAGCGCGGCTGTCCACGATCGCCCAGATGATCGCGATCGAGCCGTCGTCGCTGTCGCGGGTGGTCGACGTGATGAGCCGCAACGGCTGGGTGGAGCTGCGGCTCGACCCCGACGACGAGCGGGCCCGCATCGTCGCGCTCACCCGTCGCGGCGCCGCCCTGTACCGCGAGGCCCTCCCCGGCTGGCGCCGCGCCCAGGCCCGCACCCGCGAGCTGCTCGGCGAGGACGGCGCCGAGGCCTTCCTGGATCTCGCCAACCGGAGTCTTCGACTGCGCGCGCCCTGAATCGGATCTTCGGAGTCTATTGATGTATATACAACAAAATCGCCGCACCCTGCTTCTCGCCGTCCTGATCCTGCTGGCCGCTGCCGGCGGGCTGGGGCTGCGCCGCACCGACTCGCCCGCCGCGGATGCCGCGCCGATGCGGATCCTCGCGGTCCGCGCCGAGCCGGTGGCGGCCGCGGCGCGCTACGAGCGCGAGCGGAGCTTCGTCGGCCGGATCGAGTTCGCCCAGACCGCCGCACTGAGCTTCGAACTCGGCGGGCGCGTCGAACGCCTGCACGTGGACGAGGGCGATCGCGTCGAGGCGGGCGCGGTGCTGGCCGAGCTCGACACCGAGCGACTGCGCGCCCGGCGCGCGGAGCTGGTCTCGGCCCGGGACGAGGCGCGGGCCCTGCTCGACCTGGCGGCGCTGCGGGATCAGCGCGCGCGCAAGCTGCTCGACGAGGACGTGATCTCGCCCCAGGCGGCCGACGACACCCGGCTCGAGCGCAGCGCTCGCGCCGCGAGCCTGGCGCGGGTCGAGGCCCAGATCGCCAGCATCGACGTCGACCTGGCCAAGGCGCTGTTGCGTGCCCCCTTCGCCGGAGAGATCGCGGCGCGCCGCGTCGACCCGGGCGTCGTGGTCGACTCCGGACACCCGGTCCTGCGCCTGCTGGAGACCGCGCGCCCCGAGGCGCGCGTGGGCGTGCCGCGCGCCGTGGCGCTCGGGCTCCGGGCCGGCGAGGTCCACCGGCTGCGGATCGGGGACGTGTCGCATCCGGCGACCGTCCTGGCCGTGCTTCCCGAGCGCCAGGGCACGACCCGCACCGTCGCCGTGCGCCTGCGCGTCGGCGGCGCGACCGATGCCCTGCACGAGGGCGACCTGGCGGAGCTGGTGCTGGCGGAGAGCGTTGCGGAGGCGGGGCTGTGGCTGCCGCGCGCGGCGCTCACCGAGGGGGCGCGCGGCCTGTGGACCGTCTACGTGGCGAGCGCGGACGCGCGCGACGGGTTCCGCCTCGAGCGCCGCCCGCTCGAGCTGTTGCACGAGGCGGGCGACCGCGTCTACGTGCGCGGCGCACTGCGCGACGGAGAGCTCGTCGTGCAGGACGGTGTGCACCGGCTGGTGCCCGGCCAGCGGGTCCGGATCGCGGACGAGGGCTGGAACGTGGCCCGCAGCGAGGCGCACTGATGTTCGCCCGCGCCGCGCTGGCGCTGATGGAGAACCGGCACCTGCTCGCGATGGTGCTGCTGGTGATCGTGGCGGCGGGCGCCAGCTCGCTGGGCTCGTTGCCGCGCACCGAGGACCCGCGCATCGTGATGCGCAACCCGATCGTGATCACGCACCTCCCGGGCGCCTCGGCCGAGCGGGTCGAGAGCCTGGTCACCGAGAAGCTCGAGGCGCAGCTCGAGGAGGTGGCCGAGATCAGCGAGATCGAGTCCACGTCGCGGGCCGGCATCTCGATCGTCTCGATCACGCTCGCCGACGAGGTCTCGGACAGCCAGGAGATCTTCTCCGAGATCCGCGACCAGCTCGCCGCCGCGGTGCCGGAGCTGCCGGCCGAGGCCGCGACGCCCCAGTTCGACGACAAGCGCGGCGCGACGGCCTTCTCGCTGATCGTGGGACTCACGATCGAGGACGGCGCCCACCTGGGCCTGGTCTCGCGCCTCGGCGAGGCGCTGGCCGACCGGCTGCGCATCCTGACCGGCACCGAGCTGGTGCGGCTCTACGGCGAGGCCCAGGAGGAGCTGACGGTCGCGGTCGACCACGCGGAGCTCGCGGCGCTGGGTCTCACCCCCCAGGCGGTCGCCCGCGCGGTGCGCGCCGCCGACGCCAAGGCGCCGAGCGGCATGTTGCGCAGCGGCCGCAGCGACCTCGTGCTCGAGGTGCGGGGAGAGCTCGACTCGGCGCTGCGGGTCGGCCGCGTCCCGCTGCTGCGCGCGCCCGACGGCGCGATCACGCGCGTGAGCGACGTCGCCCGGGTCGAGCGCGGCTGGCGCGAGCCCACCCGCGAGATCGGGCTGGTCGACGGGTCCCGCGCGGTCTTCGTCGCCGCGCGGATGGAGCCGGGGGAGCGCGCCGACGCCTGGGCCGCCCGCGCGCGCGCGGCGGTGGCCGAGTTCGAGACCGAGGTCGGGGGCCCCGTCGCGCTCGAGATCGTCTTCGACCAGAGCGAGTACACCGTCGAGCGCCTGGGGTCGCTGGCCAGCAACCTGCTGCTGGGCGGCGCGGTCGTGGTGCTGGTGGTGCTGTTCACGATGGGGCTGCGCGCCGGGCTGGTGGTGGGCGCAGCGCTGCCGCTGACCGTCGCGCTGGCCCTGTTCGCGCTGCTCGCCAGCGGCGGCACGCTCCAGCAGATGTCGATCTTCGGCATGATGATCGCCCTCGGCCTGCTGATCGACAACGCGATCGTCGTGGTCGACGAGGTGAGCGCGCGGCGTCGCGCGGGCGCCCCCGCGCGGGACGCGGTGGCGCAGGCGGTCGCGCACCTGTTCCGCCCCCTGCTCGCCTCGACCCTCACGACCGTCCTGGCCTTCGCGCCGATCCCGCTGCTGATCGGCAACGTCGGCGACTTCGTCGGACCGATCGGCGTGAGCGTGATCCTGGCGCTGGGGGCCTCGTTCGCGCTGTCGATGACGCTGGTGCCCGCGCTGGCCGGCCTGCTGGTGCCCGCGGCGCCGGCCGAGGCGCGCGCGCGCTGGTGGCAGCGCGGCCTCGAGCTGCCGCGCGCGGCGGCCGCGATGCGCCGGCTGCTGATCCGGCTGCTGCGGCGTCCCGCCCTCGCGTTCGCCGTGGCCGCCGCACTGCCCCTGCTGGGCTTCGCCCTGGCGCCGACCCTGGGCAGCCAGTTCTTCCCGCGCGTCGACCGCAACATGTTCGACGTGCAGGTATGGCTGCCGCGCGACGCGTCGCTCGAGCGCACGCGCCAGACCGCTGCGCGCGTCGAGTCGGTGCTGCGCAGTCACGACGCGGTCCAGCGGGTGTCCTGGCTCGTCGGCGGCAGCTTCCCGTCGGTGTTCTACAACCTCGTCATGAGTCGCGACGACGCCTCCTACTACGCACGCGGCGTGGTCGAGACGCGCACGGCGGCCGAGGTGAAGCGGCTGCTCCCGATCGTGCAGGCCCGGATCGACGCCGCGGTGCCGGGCGCGCAGGTGGTGGTGCGGCAGTTCGGCCAGGGCCCGCCGGTCGACGCCGACGTCGAGATCGAGATCGTCGGGCCCAGCATCGCCGTGCTCCAGGCGCTGGGCGAGGCCGTGCGGCAGCGCCTGGTCGAGCAGCCGGAGGTGCTGCACAGCCAGGCCACGCTCGAGCGCGGCGAGCCCAAGCTGTGGGTCGACGTCCGCGAGGACGAGGCGCGTCTGGCCGGGCTGACGCTGCGCGACGTGGCGGGCCAGCTCGACGGCAACCTCGAGGGACGCACGGGCGGCTCGGTGGTGGAGCAGCTCGAAGAGCTCCCGGTCCGCATCCGACTGGCCGACGCGCGGCGCCGCAACCGGCAGGCGCTGGCCGCCACCCAGCTCGTCGCCGGCGGCGCGCGCGATTGGCTGCCCCTGACCGCGCTGGGTGAGCTGACGCTGCGCCCCGAGGTGGGCGGCATCACGCGCTGCAACGGCGAGCGCTGCAACCGGATCCAGGCCTACCTGAGCAACGACGCGCTGCCGATCGAGGTGGCGGCCGCCGTGGGCGAGAGCCTGGAGCGCAGCGGCTTCACCCTGCCCGCCGGCTACCGGCTGTCGGTGGGCGGCGACTCCGAGGAGCAGGCGACCGCGGTGTCGAGCCTGCTGCGCTACGCGCCGGTGCTCGGCGTGCTGATGGTCGCGACCGTGGTGCTCTCGTTCCGGAGCGCGGCGTTGGCCGCGCTGCTGTTCGGCGTGGCGGGCCTCTCGGTGGGCGTCGGCCTGCTCGCGACCTGGGCGAGCGGCTTCCCGTTCAGCTTCAACAGCATCCTCGGCACCGCGGGCCTGATCGGCGTCGCGCTCAACGACAGCATCGTGGTGCTGGCCGCGATCCGCGAGGACGCACGCGCGCGCGCCGGCGACCTCGACGCCGTGGTGGACGCGGTGCTCGGCTGCGGGCGGCACGTGATCTCGACCACGCTCACCACGATCGGCGGCTTCCTGCCCCTGCTGCTGTTCGTGGGCGGCGACTTCTGGCCCCCGCTCGCGATCGTGCTGGCCGGCGGCGTGGCGGGCGCGACGTTGCTGGCGACGCTGTTCGTGCCGGCGGGAGTCGTGGCGCTGGCGCGCCGGAGGAGGCGGCCCGCACGCGAGCCGAGCGGAGCCGTGGAGCCGACGCCCGCCTAGCTGGTGGACTTCGTTCGGCTTCGCCTCACTGCGCGCGCCCTTCGGGCGCTTGCAGGGTCTTCTGCCGCACAGGCGCCTGGCGAGTCGGGCGATTCCCGGTGTACTGCGCCCGAACCCCAGCGTAGACTGGCGCCACGAGCCAACCCGCCTGCGGCTCGCTGGAGGTCGTGCGATGGAGGCAGGTCGCCCGCTCCGATCGATCTCGGTGGCCGCGGCGGGCGCCTGCACCCTCTTCTGCCTGCTCGCTTCCGGGCCCGCGCACGCGCAGAGCCTCGGCGACTTCTCGCCGGCGCAGGCGCAGCCCGGCACCGAGGTCGAGCTCGAGGCGGAAGGGCTCGACCCGCTGGAGAGCTACACGGTCTCGATCGCGGGGACCCCGGCCAGCGTCACGGGGGTCGAGGAGACGCGCCTGCGCTTCGTCGTGCCCGCCGGCGCCACGTCGGGGCCCATCGAGGTCGGCGTCCCGGGCCCGCCGCCGACCACCCTGCAGCCGTTCTTCCGCTTCACCGTCCTGCGCGAGCTCGACGCCTCGCTCGACCCGGCGCTGGGGGCCGGCGTGTCGGGCCACGGCATCGGCACCGCCGTGGGAGACGGCGCCGGCCCGGGACCCGTGTTCGCGATCGAGGTCCCGGTCGGTGTGCCGTCGCTCGCGATCGCTGCACGCGACGAGACGCGCTCGGTCCTGCTCCAGGTCGTCACCGACGCGACCCCCGCCGCCGAGATCTCGGCGGCGAGCACGGCGCAGGCGCTGGTGTTCCTGACCCCGAGCGTGCGCACCCGCGCCTCCGCCGAGGCCGAGCTACGCCTGGCCACGATCGCCGCCGCGCCCGAGACGCTCGATCTCGTCACGGTGGTGGAGCGGGCCGTCGCAGCGGGCACGGACTACGCCGACGACTTCGCGTTCCGGGGCCGCCTGATCGCGGCGGCGCGCGCCGTGGAGGAGACGTTGGGCGGGGGCGGCGGGGGCAGCGCGGGCGCGGCGCCGGGCGCGCCGGCGGCGGGGCCGAGCCCGGTGGGTCTGGGCGAGGGCTTCACGCGCGGCGCGCGGGCGTACGCGGCCGGCTACCCGCGCGACCTGGTCGAGCCGATCCCGCTGCTGAACCGCCTCGACGTCGTCGAGACGGCGCCGGGGGCGTTCGAGGACGGCGTGCCGAACCTGGGCATGCGCTGGGAGCCGACCGAGTCGGCGATCCTGTTCGGCGTCACGATCGCGAACAACCCGCTCGACTGGATCGCCACGCTCTACGAGCTGAGTCCTTCGGCGTTCCCGGGCGGCCAGCCCGACGTGGACGCGCGGGTCGCCGACGGCACCGTCTACCCGCGGGTCGCCGACGAGCCGTTCGGCTCCCTCGTGATCGCCTCGGACTCCGCGGTCGGGCTGGTGGACCTGAGCGACTCGCTCGTGCGGCTCGTCACCGGCTCGCTCGAGCCGCCCGAGGGTGACCTGCGCGTCAGCGCCGAGCGTCCCGGCGTCTACCTGGTGAGGAAGTTCAACGGGGCGCGCTACCCGCCCCAGGACGCGCTGCTCCCGGCGCTCCCGGACGGCTTCCGGCAGGCGATCCGGGCCCGCCTGCTGAACATCCTGATCCTCGTCGCCGACGGCCTGGGCTACCTGGTGCCGCAGCTCGGCGACGACAACGCGCGCGACGTGACCCGGATCGCGTTCGGCGTGCTCCTGACGATGGAGCAGCAGCTCGTCGAGAGCTCGGCCGACGGACTCGACGCCGACGAGCTCGCGACGATTCGGCGCGAGGCGGCCTCCCTGCTGGCGCGCCAGCTGCTGGAGCGCCAGGAGCTGTTCACGAGCCGCACCGCGCTCAACCTGCTGCTCGGCCGGAGCCAGCTGCTCACCGCCATCTCGACGGTCGGCAAGGCGGCCAAGCTCGCGACCCGCACGCTCGCGCTCGAGAACTTCCCGCACCTCCCGAACGTGAACCTGGTGCAGGCCATCGAGTCGAGCGCCGTGGTCGTCGGCAACCCGTGGCGGCCCGAGATCACCAGCTTCCAGCCCCGCCAGGGGCACCGCGGCACCGTCGTGTTCCTGAGCGGGCGCAACTTCTCGAACACGCCCGAGGACAACCGGGTCGGCTTCCAGGGTCCCACGTCGTCGACACCGACCGACGCCTTCGTGAGCCGCGCGGCCTTCCGGAACCTGCTGGTCGAGGTGCCCCCGACGGCGCAGCGCGGCAGCAACCGCATCACGGTCGAGCGGGCCGACCGCGGCGTCTTCGCAACCGACGAGAACGCGCCGCCGTTCGATGCGTTCGAGGTCCTGCCCGCTCCGGTCGTGACCGGGATCGAGCCCGACCCGCCGTTTCCGGGCGGCCTGGTCCGGGTGATCGGCTCCGGCTTCTCGGAGGACATGACCCGCAACGTCATCGTGCTGCGCGACCCGGTGCTGGGCGACACCTTCCGCAGCGAGCCGGTGTCGGGCTCGAGCACCGAGCTGCTGTTCCGCGATCCCACACCCCTCTCGAACCAGCAGCTGCGCGTCCAGATCGAGGACGTGCTCAACCAGAACCTCGTGGTCGACGCCAGCAACGAGGTGCCGTACTCCCTGCGACCGCCGCCCACCGGCTCGACGGGCCGCATCTTCGTGAGCTCGTACGGCGACGACGTCGCCGCCGACGCGGACGTGACCCTGCGCGAGGCCATCCACATCGGCGCGGGCACCCTCGGGCGCGCCCTCACGACCTGCCCGGCGCAGCCCGACGGCTGCGAGCGCGAGAAGGTCCTCGCCAACGACGGCTTCACCGGGGCGGGCGTGCGCGAGAGCATCCTGCTCTGGCCGGGGCTCGGCGAAGGCGGGACCGTGAACCTCGCGCTCGGCGCGCTGCCGGCGATCGAGGGCGGCGACTCGATCGGCATCCTGGCGACCGTGGACGGCGGCGGCGGCGCCTTCTCGGGAGTCACGATCGACGGGCAGACGGGAGTCGCCCTCTCGTTCCTGCGCTTCGCCAACTTCGGCGGCCACGGGATCGAGCTGATCGACGCGCCCGAGACGCGCCTGGCGGGGATCGACGTGGTCGACTGCGGCGGCACCGGCGTGCGGATCGCGGGCGCCACCACGGACGTCGAGATCCTGAGCCTCGAGGTGGACGGCTGCGCCGGGCCGGGGCTCCAGCTCTCGGGCGCGGGCGTCCGGCGCATCGTGTGCAGCGGCGACGGCGCGATCACGGGCAACGGCGGCGGCGGCATCCTGCTCGAGGGCGGCACCACGGGCAACGGGATCGACTGCGGGGACGTCGTGGGCAACACCGGTGTGGGCATCCGGGTCGCGGACTCCCCGCTCAACGCGATCGGCAACCCGGCGCGCAGCGTGATCCTTCCGCTGCGCGAGGTCGCCGACAACACCGGCGTCGGCATCGAGATCGAGAGCGGGTCGATCCGCCTGTTCCGCCAGCGCGTGCGCGGCAACGGCAGCCACGGGATCGTGATCGGAGGCGAGGACACGACGGGCATCGAGGTCCAGCTCGTCCAGGTGGGGCCGCGCTTCGACGTCGCGGGCGCCGTCGATCCCAACCAGGGCCACGGAATCCTGATCCACGACGGCGCCTCGAACGTCACGATCGGAACGCGCGCGGTGGGCGGGATCAACGAGCCGGGTCCCAATTTGATCGCCGGCAACACGGGCTTCGGGATCGTGATCACCGGCGGGAACACGCGGGACGTGGTGGTGAACAAGACGGTGGTGGGCGGCGCCGTCTCGAGCGCCGACCCGGGTACGGTGATCGCGCACGGCAACGGGCTCGGCGGCATCGCTCTGCAGGACTTCACCCACGACAACCGGCTCGGCGACCGCGACGCCTTCGCCGAGCTCAACGTGATCGGACACACCGCCACGCCGGGCCTGCTGATCGAGGGCGGCGCCAACAACAACCAGGTGGTCGCGGCGGTCTTCGGCGCGGTCAGCACGGCACTCTTCTCGTTCCGGAGCGAGCCGACCTACGGCAACCTGTACGGCATCCACATCCGCGACGGCGCGCACAGCAACGTGATCGGCGCGCGCGGCAACGCGCTCACCACGCAGCCCTTCGACCCGGACTTCCTGGGCAACAGCTTCCGGAACTCGTGGGGCGCCGGGATGCTGATCGAGAGCGGAGGCAGTGTCGGCACCCAGGTCGGCGGAATCCCGCCGGCGCCCTTCAACTCGAACGTGGTGATCAACAACCTGTTCGGCGACGTCCACGGCAGCAACGAGGTCGGCCTGATCCTGCGCGCGGGGGCGCAGGCCAACCGGATCGGCGGCGTCGACCTCGCCGACTTCAACAACTTCGCGGGCAACCGCAAGGCGGGGCTCTGGATCGACGGCTACGCCGTCCCCTTCGCGCTCCGCAACCGCATCGTCGGCAACGTGTTCCGCGACACCAGCGGCCCGAACCTCCCCGCCGACCCGCTCGTCCAGGTCCCCGACGGGGTCGGGGTCCTCGTCACCAACGCCTCCGGCCACCGCATCGGCGGCAGCCGGCCGGGCGAGAAGAACTTCTTCTACGGCAACTACGTGGGCATCTACGACCAGGGCGGGACGCGGAACGTCTACCGCGGCAACCAGATCGGCACCCGCTTCTTCGGCACGGGCAACGACACGGCGGGCGTGATCCTGGCGGACTCGGTCTCCTGCACGGTCCGCGACAACGAGATCGTCGAGAGCGGCACCGGCGGCCCCGGTCCGGCGCTCGGCGGGGTCGCGATCCGGGGCGGGGGCGGTCACGTGTTGCTGGGGAACCGGATTGGCACCGACGCCGCCCGCACGGCCGGCATCGGCAACGCGCCGCACGGCGTCCTGGTGCGCGACTCCACCGACAATCGGGTGGGCAACTGGTGGAGCGGCAACCAGATCGTCCAGAACGAGGGCGCCGGCGTCGTGGTGGAGGGCGTCGCCTCCTCGGGCAACCGGGTGGGCTACAACTCGATCGGCCGGACGTGGGCCCTGGGCGCCATGCCGAACCTCGGCCCGGGCGTGGTGCTGCGGGACGGCGCCCACGACAACGCCGTGGGCGACGTGCTCCGGGCGCCCAACCAGCCCGTCCGGCTGTCGGGAAACACCATCCGGCACAACACGGGCCACGGCGTGCTGGTCTCGGGGGCCACGACGGTCGACAACATCATCACGTACAACTCGATCTCCGAGAACGGCGGGGCCGGGATCCGCCTGGAGAACGGCGGGAACCGCCTGCTGCCGGCGCCGATCCTCACGGGCGCCAGCCAGCGGCGCGCGCTCGGCACGGTGGACGCCGGCGTCGTGCCCGACGGCAGCCTGGTGCAGGTGTTCCGCGACGGCGCCGACGAGGGCCGCGTCCGCGTCGGCGAGGGGCCCGTGCGGAACGGGCAGTTCGTCGTTCCGATCCACTTCGCGGCAGGCAACCTGACCGCGACGGTGACGGTGGTCGACCCGGCGAGTGGCGAGCGCGGCGACACCTCCGAGTTCTCGGCCTTCTTCCCGGTGGCCGTGAGCCTGTCGCTGGCGCCGCTTCCCGAGCTCCAGGCGATCGACCGCGCCGCGCCCGGCGGCGCGGAGATCCTGGTGCTCCCGCTCGAGGCGCGCGCCCTCGGCGGCCCGGTGCGCGTGCCGTCGCTCACGCTCGAAGCGATGGGCAGCCTGGCCGAGGACGTCGACATCGTCGACGTCGCGCTCTACCGCGACCTCGACGCGGACGGGCGGATCGGAGAGGACGACGAGCGGATCTCGGCGCCGGGCACGTTCGACGCGGACGACGGCTCGGTCGCGCTCGCGCTCGAAGGCGTGAGCGTGGACACCGTGGCCGCGCAGGTCTGGCTGGTCGGGCTCGAGCTGTCCGGAGCGGCCCCGCCGGCGTCCAGCTTCGAGCTCGCGATCCCCGCCCCGACGGCGGTCGCGGCCGAGGCGCTGTTCGCGCCGGGAAGCCCCGTCCCCGTGGTGGGCCCGTTCCCGATCGAGTCGGACGCGTTCTCCGTGGTCGCGGCCGACCTGGACAGCGACGGGGACGGCGTGTTCGACGCCTCCGACGAGTGCCCGGCCACGTCCGGCGGTGCGGCCGTCGACGACGTGGGCTGCTCCTGCGACCAGCTCGACGCGCGCGGCCGCTTCCCCGCCGGCGAGACGCTGGCCTGTCCGGAGCCGGCCGCGGCGCTGCTCCAGCTCGGCGCCGCCGCCGCGCTCCTCGCCCTGCGCCGGCGCGCCGCGGCGCAGACCGCTTGACGCCCGGCGCCGCCGCACGGCTCCCAGGTGCCGCTGCTGAGCGCTCGCTTCGCGGCCCTCCTCGTCGCGAACGTGGGGTTCGGCTACGCGTTCTCGTGCTTCTTCCTGCTGCCGAAGTTCATGCACTCGGCGCTGGGCGCGGGACCAGCCGCCGTCGGCTGGGTCACGCTGCTCCACGGCGCGACGGTCGTCGTCGCGCTGCCGCTGCTGGGCGCCGCCGTCGATCGCCGTGGTCGCTGTCGCATCCTGACCGCGGGCGCGCTGGTGATGACCGCCGGCTCGCTCGGCTACCTCTGGGTGGACGCCGTGGGGCCGCTGCTGTTCCTGCTGCGCGCCGTGCAGGCCGTGGGCTTCTCGATGGTGTTCGCCGCGGGAGGCGCGCTGGCCGTCGACCTGGCGCCGCCCGAGCGGCTCGGACAGGCGATCGGCCTGTACGGCCTCTCGTTCCTGGTCATGAACGCGGTCGCGCCGGCGTCGGCCGAGCTGGTGGCGGCACGCGTCGGCTGGCCCGCCGCGTTCGCGACGGCCGCCGGCGGCGCCCTGCTCTGTGGCCTGCTCTCGCTCCGCATCGCCGAACCCGAGCGAGCCCACGACCCCGACGGCAACGGCACCGGCCTGATCGCCGTGGCCACCCGCCCGAGCACCCTGCGCTGCATGGTCGTGGTCTCGGCCGTCGGCGTCGGGCTGATCTCGGTGTTCGCCTTCTACCAGCTCTACGCGGCGCAGCTCGGCATCGAGTCGGTCGGCGCGCTCTTCACCGCGTATGCCGCCACCGCCGTCGTCGTGCGCGGCGGCTTCGGCCACTGGATGGACCGCATCGGCAACCACCGCGCCGCGCTGATCGCACTCGCCGCCTACGTGCCCGCCGTGCTGGCGACCATCTGGCTCGACCGGCTCGGCCTCGCGGTGGTGGGGATTGGCCTGGGACTGAGCCACGGCGTGTTCTACCCGGCCTTCAACGCGGTGGCGGTGACGACCGCGCGTCCGAACGAGCGCGGCAAGCTGATGGCGCTGCACCAGGCCGCCTTCCAGGTGGGAATGGCGTCGGGCGGACTGCTCGGCCTGCTGGCGGCGGTCGCCGGCTATCCCGCCGTCTTCGTGGCGGCGGCCGGAGGGCTGGCGCTGGCCTTCCTGCTGCTCGCCAGCTCGCCCGAGGGTCGCGGACGCGCCGCCCTCGACACGCGGAGCGTCTCGCGCAGCGCCCGGCGTGCCGGGAGCAGGTGATGGTGCCATTCGACGAGCCGAGCTGACGAAGACCGGCCCGAGCCGCGTCTCATACGTGCGCAACAGAGCGGCTCAAAGCCCTGGAAACACTTGTGCTCTTCGAGCCTGCCCCACGGGGGCGGAGAGCTCCTTCTCACGCGGGCGGAAGGCCCGTTCCCTGCCGCGAGTCCGGCCGGGGCGGCGTCCGCCTCCCGCCGATCGCGGCACCCGGAAGTCCGCGCCACGGCTTCCGTTCGAGCGAGTAATGGGCGGGTAACGCTCTGGCGTCACCCTGGACGGCGTCCAGTCCCGGAGGGAAGCCTTGTCCATGCGATCGACTGCGAGCACCTGGCGCGCCGGCCGGCCCCTGATCCCGCTCGGCCTGCTGCTGCTGGGCGGGCTGCTGGCCGCCGACTACCGCTGCGGGGCGCTGCTGGGAACGGGCTCTGCCGATCTCCGACTCGAGGTGCGCTCGAGC
>JASJBO010000128.1 GCA_030066475.1 Myxococcota bacterium | reverse complement strand
CGCCCGATCAAGGACGGCGTGATCGCCGACTTCGAAGTCACCGAGGCGATGCTCCGCTACTTCATCCACCGCGCCCACAACCGCTCGAAGCTGGTGCGGCCGCGGATCGTGATCTGCGTGCCGCCCTCGATCACGAGCGTCGAGAAGCGCGCGGTGCGCGAGTCCGCGCTCTCGGCCGGCGCGCGCGAGGTCTACCTGATCGAGGAGCCGATGGCGGCCGCGATCGGCGCCGGCCTCGACGTGACCGCTCCCACCGGCAACATGGTCGTCGATATCGGCGGCGGCACCACCGACGTCGCCGTGATCTCGCTCTCCGGCGTGGTGACCTCGTGCTCGATCCGCTGCGGCGGCGACAAGATGGACGAGGCGATCATCCAGTACGTGCGCCGCAAGTACAACGTGCTGATCGGCGAGCGCAGCGCCGAGGAGGTCAAGATGACCGTCGGCACCGCCTCGCCCCACGGCAAGACGGCCCAGATGGAGATCAAGGGCCGCGACCTCGTGGCCGGCATCCCCAAGGTCGTGCTCGCGACCAGCGACGAGATCCACGAGGCGCTGGTGGAGCCGATCGGCTCGATCGTCGAGACCGTCCACATGACCCTCGAGAAGACCCCGCCCGAGCTGGCCGCCGACATCGTCGACCGCGGCATCGTGCTGGTGGGCGGCGGCTCGCTGCTGCGCGACCTCGACGTGGTGCTGCGCGAGCAGACCGGCCTCCCGATCATCCGCAGCGACGACCCCTACACGGCGGTCGTCCACGGCGCCGGCCGCGCGCTCGACGACCTCGAGCTGCTGCGGCAGGTGAGCTTCGACTAGACGACGCGCCGGTCCCGCGAAGACCACGCCGGCCTGCGAGGCGCCGTGGCCGCCGTCGTCCCCCACCAGCCCGTCGTCGGCGGCGTCGGCCAGGTCGTCGCCGCTCGAGCCGGCGATGGCGACGCGATCACCGCTCCAGGGGACACACGATCATGCTCTCCTCGCCGTTCCGGGCGATGGAGAGCTCGAGCTCCGGCGCCGTCCGGAGGAAGCTGAACAGGCTCGACACGTCATCGGGGTCGTCCAGAACCGTGCCGTTGACGGCCGTGACGAGGTCGCCTTCCTGAAGGAGGAGCTGGCTCAAGAAGCCGCCCGGGTCGATCTGTCCGACCACGAACCCCATCGCGGTGGCGGTGAAGGACGCGGCCAGCCCGAGCAGCGTCTCCGCGAGCAGCGGGGGGACGGGGACCGGCGCCTCGCACCGGGTGACGGGAAGCTCCATCCCGCTGCCGCGCAGCGTCAGCGTCTCCCCTCCACCTCCGCTGAACACGAGCCGCGCGCTTGCTGTCCCGGCCGAGGTCGGGGCGAAGGAGGCCGTCACCACCGCCGTCTCGTTCGGCCCGAGGAGGTAGTCCGCGTCGCTCAGCGTGACTTCGTCGCTCCCGGTGAGGGTGGCCGCGCCCTCGAGCACGTCGACTCCCACGTTGAGCACCTTGAAGCTCAAGGTCGACGCCGTGCCGAGCTCCAGGTCGCCGAAATCGCGACCCTCGAGCACCACGACCGCGAGGCGCGGCGAGACCGCCTCCTGGAGCCGGGCGGACAGGCGGACGCGGCGAGCCCCGAGGAAGCGGAGCTGCGCGCGGGCGAACGCCTTGCCCGCCCGCAGGCGTCCCTTGATGCCGCCCGATCCGAGCTCCCGAGACGAGAACGCTCCCCAGATCCGACCTCGGGGATCCAGCATCAGGTCGCCGCTCAGCGACACCCGGGACGTCTCGATCCCGTCGATCTCGGCGGGCCCGTATCCGCCGAGCGCGAGCCACGGGAACGACGCCGTCGGATGCTCTTCGACGGTGATCTCGTAGGTCTCGCTGCGGACGGCACGACCGCGCATCCGCGCTTCCAGGCCGCGACCGGTCAGGACTCCGCCCGGGTCCATCCGTCGGCCCCGCAGCCGCACGCGTCCGCTGTCCGCTGCGCCGGAGAGCGCGCCCGTCAGCGTCAGGCTCTCGCCTTTGCGCCGCAGCCGACCGCTCCGGATCTCGAGGCTGCCCAGCGGCGATCCGTCGGCCGCTTCCAGGGCCAGGCTCCCCTGCAGCTGGCTCTTCGACGTGAGCGTCATCACCTGTCCCGGCGCGAGCTCGAAGCGCTCTCCGAGGCCCAGCGTGATGCCGTGGCCGGACACGGCGACCTGGCCCTCGGCCGGCTCCGCGAGCGTCAGCGCCGCGGCCCCGGCGTCGCGGCCACGGATGGCGAGCCACCACTCCCCGGCGAGAGAGCCCTCGTCCGCTCGGGCCGTCGGCACCCAGAGGGCCAGGAGCAGCGCCAGGATCGCAGCTCCGCCAGGGAGCTCCGCGGCCCTTCCCCCGATGCTGCGCTCCGTCGCGAGCCGGCTCCGCTTCCTCATCCTCTGACCTCCCCGGGGCGTCCCGTCCGACCGACTTCGAGAGTATCGACGAGCGCCCCGCTCGGCTTTCGTCGAGTTCCCCACACGCGGCGCCGAAGACGGGATTCTACCGGGACCGGTGTCCGCCCGTGAGCCTCTCGGCGGCCTCGGACCTGCCGGCGGCGCTCATCCGACCAGCTTCGTTCCCCAGCGCGCCAGCGCATCGGGATCGAGCTGGCAGCCGATCCCCGGGCCCTCGGGCACGGCGAGCACGCCGTCCTGCGGGCGCGGCGGGTCGAGCAGCATGGCGTCGCGCGCGTTGGGCACCCAGCCGGGTGCCTCGTACGGGTACTCGAGCACGTCGCAGTTGGGAACGCCGCAGGCGATGTGCAGGTTGTGCAGCAGGCCGATGCCGTTGGTCCACGTGTGGGGGCTGAAGCCCTTGCCGCGCGCCTCGCACAGGGCGGCCACCTTGCGCGTCATCAGCGTGCCGCCGGCCAGGCACGCGTCGGGCTGGAGCTTGTCGAGGCAGTCGCCGTCGAGCAGCACCTGGAACTCGTGCAGGCCCTGGTTGAGCTCGCCGCCCGCGATCGTGACGTCCACCTCCGCGCACAGGCGCGCGAGCCCCTCGTAGTCGAAGCGATGGCGCGGCTCCTCCACCCAGCGGAAGCCGAGTGCCGCGGCCGCCCGGCAGAACTCGCGCGTGTCCTCGTAGCTCCACTCGGCGCCGAGGGGACTCAGGTTCCAGCCCTGGTTGCAGTCGACCATCAGCTCGACGTCGTCGCCCACGTGGGTGCGCGCCGCCTCCATGAGACGCACGTCGTCGCGGTAGCCGGGGCTGCGGCTGCGCAGCTTGAAGGCGGTGAAGCCCTCGGCGCGGCGCGCGTCGATCGCCTCGAGCCGCGCCTCGAGCGGCTTCGTCAGCAGGCTCTCGCCGAAGCTGCAGTAGGTGCGGATGCGGTCGCGCGCGCCGCCGAGCAGCTTGTAGAGGGGCTGCCCGCTGATGCGCGCCATCAGGTCCCAGAGCGCGCACTCGACGGGCCAGGGGCGGCCGCCCACCATCAGGCCGAAGCGGGTGACCAGCTTCGCGTGCTTCTCGATCTCGAAGGGATCTGCGCCGACCAGGAAGCGCCCCACCAGGTCGGCGCCCACGTAGGCGCCGAGCTCGGCCTGGCGCGCCTCGAAGACCGTGCCGGCGCCGACGCCCGTGTGGCCGCTGTCGTCGTGGACCTGCACCACCAGGCAGCGGTTGTGGGTCTGCGTCAGCCCCGGAACCCAGCTCGGGTGGAAGGGCTCCGGGAGCGGGATCTCGAGGTAGTGGGCCTCGACCCCGGTGATCGCCATGTCGATCCTCCTCGCGAGCGACACCAGGATACCGCTCGCTCGGATCTTCGTGACGACGACCTGTGGCAGGCGGTGCCGTGGCGCGACGACCGCGCAGCGCGCGTCCCGAGTGGCCGCTCCGTCTGGTCAGCGACCGGCGCCCGATCGGCCCGCGAATCCGATCGCCGCGAGGCCGGGGCCTGCCAGTGTCGATCGGAGCGGCCGAAGCGGGCGGCTCAGTCCGGCGAGAGTACCGCCAGCGCCAGGCTCATGGCGAGCTGCATGTCGCCGTCCACCTGGATCTGGCCGTCGAGGAAGGCCTGCTGGGGCTCGGTGCGGCCCTCGCGCAGGTCGCGGTAGGCATGGCGGTCGACGCGGATGGTGGTGTCGGGCTCGCCGCTCGCCCCGCCCAGCCGGGCGAGCAGGCGGAAGCCACCCTCACCGGTCAGCTCGAAGGCGAGCGTGCCCTTCACGTTGGCGAGCAGGTCGAGGCGCGCGCTCGTGAGCTTGAGCTCGGCGCCCATGCCGGAGACGCCGCCCAGGAAGCCCAGCACGTTGTTGCCCATCTCGGCGTACAGGGCCTCGAAGTCGGCGCGGTCGAAGGCGAGCGTCAGGAACGGAAGCTGGGCCGGCTCGTCGCTCGCGGTGGCGCGGCCCGCCTCGAAGTTCACGTAGTGACCGCCACCGCCCTCGCCCGTCAGCTCGAAGCCGATCGTCGCCGAGACGGCGCGCATGCCCTCGAGCACGCGCTGCGCGGTCTCGGCCGCGGTCTGCTGCTCGGCCAGCGTGGCGTTGAACTGCGCGGGGAGCTGCTGCTCGAGGAACTGCTGCGGGTCCGGCGTGTCGCTCATCGGCGTCTCCGTTGGAAGCGGTCCACGTTGCGGTCGTGCTCGGCGTAGGTGCGCGAGAATACGTGCGTGCCGTCGTTGCGCGACACGAAGAACAGGTACTCGGAGTCGGCGGGGCGCACCACCGCGCGCAGCGCGTCGGCGCCCGGGTTGGCGATCGGCGTCGGCGTGAGGCCAGGGATCCGGTAGGTGTTGTACGGGTTGCTCTCGTCCTCGAGGTGCTTGCGCGTCAGGTTGCCGTCGAAGTCGGCGAGCCCGTAGATCGTCGTCGGGTCCGACTCGAGGCGCATGCCGCGCGCGAGCCGGTTGCGGAACACCGAGGCGATCAGGGGGCGCTCCTCGGCGGCGCCGGTCTCCTTCTCGACGATCGAGGCGAGCGTCGTGACCTCGCGCATCGAGAGCTCCTGGAGCGTCGCCTCGGCCTCGATCTCGCGCCAGACGGCGAGGAAGTGGTCGACCAGCACGCGCGCGACCTCCTCGGTCTCGAGGCCGCGCGGCATGCGGTAGGTCTCGGGGAACAGGTAGCCCTCGAGCGTGGGGCCCTCGACGCCGAAGGCGGCGGCGCTCGCCGGGTCGTTGGCCAGCTCGACCAGCGCGGCGGCGTCCACCAGCCCCGCCGCCTCGATGCGCGCGGCGATCTCGACCGCGGTGAGGCCCTCGGGAATCGAGACCTCGTAGGTGACGACGCGGCCCTCGACCAGCGACCCCAGCACCTCCTCGACGCTCCATGCCGGCGACAGCTCGTACTCACCGGCCTGCACGGCCCCGTCGAGGTCGCGCCAGCGCGCCATCCCGATCACCGCCCAGGCGTGACGCACGATGCCCTCGCGTTCCAGCGCCTCGGCCACCGAGCGCAGGGTCGCGCCGGGGCGCACCTCGAACGCCACGGGCGCGCCCTCCGGGTCCAGCGGCCCGATCGCGCCCGTCCAGGTCGAGTAGGCCCAGATGCCCGCCGCGACACCGCCGACGAGCAGCAGCAGCAGCGCTTGCAGCGCGCGCCGCGCCGCGCGGCCGCGGGACGGCTTCGGCGCGCCCGCGTCGGAGGGCGGCGTGGCGAGCTCGGGCGGCAGCAGCTCCTGGTCGCTCACCTCAGCGGTCCTCCCCGAGTGCGGCCAGGCTCTGGCGGCGCTCGAGCCAGGTCGAGAGCAGCAGCGTCGCGGCCACCGCGTCCACGGCGCCGCGGCCTGCCTTGCGGGCGCGCCCGCGGCCGGACTCGCGCAGGCTGCGCTCGGCGGCCACGCTGGTCCAGCGCTCGTCGAGCGTCTCGACCGGGAGCCCCGTGACGGTGGCCAGCTCGCGCGCGAAGGCGCGCGCCGCCTCGGCCTGCGGGCCGGCACGCCCGGTCATGTGGATCGGCAGTCCCACCACCACCTGCTCGACGCCTCGCTCCGTCACGAGCCGACCCAGGGCGGCCAGATCCTGCCGCTTGCCGCGCCGCTCGAGGTGGCCGGCCGGGAACGCGATCCGGCCCGCCTCGTCCGAGATCGCCAGTCCGATCCGCCGTTCGCCCAGGTCGAGCCCGAGGACCCGCATCGGCGCACCAAGCTAGCAACTCCCCGCCGGGCCGCAGGAAACCAGCAGCGGGCGGGCAGCCGTCCGGCACGGCGGCGGCAGCTCGGGCCAGGCGGCATCAAGGCCCGGCTCCGAGGCGCCGATTTTCCAGGGGTTCGAGGGAGGAGGAGCCGCCCATGGATGCGACCAATCCCGGGACCGACGCTGCCGCCGACGAGCGCCGTGCGCGCCGCCGGGCACGCATCCGCCAGGCGCTGGCCGATCCGCACGAGGACGTGCGCGCCGCCGCCGGGCGGGCGCTCGAGAAGCTCGAGCGGCGTGAGAGCCTGGCCCAGCTCACCGGGCAGCTGCGCTCGGCGACCGAGCGCGAGCGGGTCGACGCCGCGCGCGGTCTGGGCGCGCTGGCCGAGCCCGAGGCGGTCGAGCCGCTGGTGGCCGCCCTGCGCGACGAGACCGAGGCCGTGCGCGCCGCGGCGGTGGACTCGCTCGGGCGCCTGCGCGACGCCAGCACCGTCTCGCCGCTCACGCAGTGCCTCGAGGACCCGAGCCCCCTGGTGCGGCGGCAGGCCGTCGAGGCGCTGGGCGAGTTCGGCGACCGGGCGCTGGTGCCGATCCTGCGCTCGCTGCTCGACGCCGCCGAGCCCGAGCTGCTGAGCCCGGCGCTGCGCGCGCTCGGCGCCTGCCGCGACCCGCGCAGCGAGCCCGAGATCGAGGGCCACGTCGACCACGCCGATCCCGACGTGCGAGCGGCGGCGCTGGAGGCGCTGGGTCAGCTCGACTGACTGCTGGCGCGGCGATCGCGCACGCGCTGCAGCGCCTGGTCGGCCGCCCGGCGCAGCCGCCCGTCGCGTCCGTCGGAGACGTGGCGCAGCGTTGCCTCCGCCTCGGGGCCGCCGATCTGGGCGAGCGCCGAGACGGCGGCGAGCTTGAGGTCGCGGAGCTGCTTGCGCCGGCGCATGCCGCCGCGCGACAGCACGGCGTCGATCGCCGGCACCGCGGCGGCGCGCCCGAGCTTGCCGAGCCCACGCACGACCTCGCGAGCCACGTCGGTGCGCCCGCTCTCGATGGTGCGCTCGAGCGCCTCGGCCAGCGGCGCCACGCACAGCGCGCGGCCCGAGCTGCCCAGTGAGTAGGCCGCCAGCGCGACGGTCTCGTCGCGTTCGCTGCGCAGCGCGTCCACCAGCGCCTCGAGCGCGCTCACGTCGCCGATCCGCACCAGCGACTTGGCCGCCTCGCGCGCCACGGCGCCCTCGCTCGAGAGCAGCGCCGCGCCCAGAGGCGGCACGAGCGCCGGGTTCTGGGTCTCGCCGGCCAGGCGCAGGGCCGCGCGCTGGCGGGCGGGCTCGCCCGGCGCGGCCACTGCGTCGGAGACCGCCGGCACGGCGCGGTCGCCCATCGCGATCAGCAGGCCGCGCAGGCGCGCGCGCTGGTTCGCGTCGCGCTCGAATGCGAGATGGTCGAGCAGGGCGCGCACCGCGGGGTCGCCGAGCTGCACCAGCACCTCGCTGGCGCGCAGGCCGTCCTCGACGGTCGGGACGCAGGCGCGTGCGATCAGGTCGGGCAGACAGGGGCCGCCGGCCAGTCGCTCCAGCGAGTCCTGCGCGGTCTCGCGCTGGGAGTGCGAGCGCTTCTCGTCGTCGCTCGCATGCGCGGCGAAGGCCAGCAGGGTCCGATAGCCCTCGTCGAGGGCGCCGTCGGCCACGCGGTCCCGCGCCGCCGCCAGGACGTGGGAGGCCAGGTCCCGGTAACGAGCATCGTCGTCGCAGCCGTCCAGCTCGTCGATCAGCGCGACCAGCTCGAAGGCGCGGCTCTCGCGCGGGTCGCCCGGGGACGGATTGCCGGGCGCTCGCTCGGCCGGCCGAGGGTGCGGCTCCGCCGGCCCGGTCGGCGCGGACTCTGCAACGAGGGGCTCCGGCTCGTCGTCCACCTCGAGCTCGGCCGGTGCGTCGCCGGGCTCGTCGAGCTCGAGCAGATCGTCGGGCTCGCCCGCGCCGGCCAGCTCCAGGGCCTCCGGCTCGGGCGGGAGCGGCAGCTCCGGGGTGGTGTCGCCGGCCGCCGGCAGCTCCGGGGGCAACGTGGCATCGGGGTCTGGCACGAGCGGCGTCACGCCCGAAGGCGTGTCGTCGGTGCCGGCTACCCCGGCGTCCGCGGGGGCACTCGGCAGCGGCCCGGCCGGCTCCAGCTCGGGGGCGGCCAGGGGGTCGGCCGCGAGCTCCGGCGGGAGGTCGGGCAGCAGGTCGGGGCCCGAGGCGTCGGGGTCGAGGTCGGCGGAGCGCGCCAGCGGCGGACCGCCGTCGTTCACGGCGAGACCGTGCCGGGGCTTGCGGTGGTAGCTCGCCTCGAAGCCGCCGCGCCGCTCCAGCTCCTCGGTCTCGGCGATCACGCGCTCGAAGAAGGCTGCCAGGGTCGGGGCGTCCAGGTCGGGCTGGAAGCGCAGGCGCCGCAGGCCGCGCGTCTCGAGCGCCGAGGCCAGGTCTTCGGTCCAGCCGGGCACCGACGCCAGCCGCAGGGTCCCGAGCCAGAACGCGCTGTCGCGCACCGTCAGCTCCAGCTCGCCGTGGCGCTCGAGGTCGCCGCGCCAGGCCCGCCAGCAGCGGTCGAGCAGCTCGCCGCGCTCGTGGTCCTGGGCGCCGTAGAAGCCCCAGCCCTTGACCGCTCGCCCCAGCTCCACCAGCAGCGTGGACACGTCGGCCGGCGTGCGCCCGCGCGCACCGTCCCCGCCGATCGCCCCCTCCGGTCGCCTCATGTGTCGATTCCGCCCCTGCTGCGCTCTCGCCCGCCCCTGTCATCGACCGTCCCCCGCGCGCGCTTGACGCCCAAAATCCCTCGGGAAACCGAGCCTTTTCGGGCTTGGGCGAAGACCCGGTCGGGGCTACCCTCAAGGTGGCACCCGGTCCCCCCGCCGAGGTGTCCCATTCCTCCGCAGATCGACGGTCGAGCCATCACTGCGCCCGCACCGCAGTCGCGGCGTACTGCCGCCCAGACCCTGGCCCTCGCCGTCGCCTCGGGCGGCGGTTCGGGATACCTGCCCGTCGCGCCCGGCACCTGGGGCTCGGCGGTCGGGGCGCTGCTGTTCTGGCCGCTGGCCGCCCTGCCGGTGTGGCTCTACGCACTCACGACGGCGGCGATCACCGCGCTGGGCATCTGGGCCGCGGACGAGGCCGAGCGTCTGTACGCGCGCAAGGACGACGGCCGCATCGTGATCGACGAGATCGCCGGCCAGCTCGTGACGCTCTCTCCGCTGCTGCTGCTCGGAAAATCGCACGCGTGGCCCTGGGTCGTGACCGGATTCGTCGCATTCCGGGTGTTCGATATCTGGAAGCCGGGTCCGGTCCGCGCGGCCGAGCGCGGCTTTCGCGGCGGCGCCGGGGTGGTGCTGGACGACGTGGTCGCCGGCGTCCTCGCGGCGGCCGTGCTGGCGGCCGGAGTGGTCGTCGTCGGAGTGCTCGCGGAGTGACCACGGAGTCGATCGGTTGAAGGCAGAGGTGCTCACGATCGGAGACGAGCTGCTGCGCGGCGAGATCGTCGACTCGAACAAGTCGTTCCTGTCGGAGCGCCTGCTCTCGCTCGACATCGAGACGCGCTTCCACGCCACGGTGCGCGACGACCCCGCCGACATGACCGACGCCTTCCACCGGGCGGCGTCGCGCAGCGACGTGGTGCTGGTCTCGGGCGGGCTCGGCCCCACCCGCGACGACCTCACCATCGAGGTGCTGGCCCGGAGCTTCGGGCGCGAGCTGGTGCTGCACGAGCCCTCGCTCGAGGCGATCCGCGCCTTCTTTGCGCGCTTCGGGCGCGAGATGGCCGAGATCAACGCGAAGCAGGCCTGGTTCCCGGACGGCGCCGAGGTGCTGCCCAACCCGATCGGGACGGCGCCCGGCACGATGCTCGACGTGCAGGACACGCTCTTCTTCTGCATGCCCGGCGTGCCGCGCGAGCTCTACCGGATGCTCGACGAGCAGGTGCTGCCGCGCATCGAGGCGCGCGGCGGCGTCTCGAGCTACTCGCGCGCCGCGCTGCTGCGCACCTTCGGCATCGGCGAGTCGAACCTCGACGAGACGCTCCAGGAGCTGGCGCTCGAGCCCGGGGTCGGCCTGGGCTTCCGCACCTCGCTGCCCGACAACTACGTGCGCCCGGTGGCGCGCGCGAAGACGGCCGCCGAGGCCGAGGCGAAGCTGGCGCGCGCCTGCACCGCGGTGCGCGAGAAGCTGGGCGCGCTCTGCTACGGCGAGGGCGAGGGCGAGACGCTCGAGGCCGTGACCGGTCGCCTGCTGGCCGCGGCGGGCCAGACCGTGGCGACCGCCGAGTCGTGCACGGGCGGGCTGGTGGGCGAGCGCATCACGGCGGTGCCGGGCGCCTCGGCCTGGTACCGCGGCGGCGTGGTGGCCTATGCGAACGAGGCGAAGAGCGCGCTGCTGGGCGTGCCCGAGACGCTGCTGCGCGAGCACGGCGCGGTGTCCGAGCCGGTGGCGCGCGCCATGGCCGAGGGCGCGCGCGAGCGCTTCGGCGCCGACCTGGCGATCTCCACCACGGGCATCTCGGGGCCCGACGGCGGGACGCCCGAGAAGCCGGTGGGGCTGGTCTTCGTGGGGCTCGCCCGCGCCGACGGCAGCGAGGCCACCGAGCTGCTGCTGCCCTTCGACCGCGAGCGCCACCGCCGCATCACCGCCCAGGCCGCGATCGACTGGGTGCGCCGCACCTTGCTGGGTGTCCCGCTGGAGCTGCCTCGGATTGGCCGTGCAAGCGGAGCGCGCAGCGAGCCGCAGGCGAGCGAAGTCCCCAAGGGCGGGAGGCGAGTGTGACGTGTCCGAGGCGCTGCGATTGTTCTTCGGCATCGAGCTCGGTGACGCCGCGCGCCGTGAGGCGGTGCGGCTGGCCGAAGAGCTGGCGGCCGACGCCGGCGGCGACGGCGTGCGCTGGGTGCGGCCGGAGGCGCTGCACGTGACGCTGCGCTTCCTGGGCGCGACGCCGGCCGAGCGGGTCGGCGAGATCGTGGACCACGTGCGTCGCGAGAGCGCGGACTGCGCGCCCTTCGAGCTGCGGCTCGGCGCGCTCGATGCCTTCCCGAATCCGCGCCGCCCGCGCGTGGTGGTGCTGGAGCTGACGCCCGAGGCGCCGCTCGTCGCGCTGGCCGACGCGGTCGAGCGCGGCGCCGTGGCGGCGGGCTTCGCGCCCGAGACGCGCCGCTTCCGCGGTCACGTGACGCTCGGCCGCGCGCGCAACCCGCGCCGCCCGCGCGCGCCGCGGCTGCACGGCGCCTGCGAGCCGGCCCCCTTCCCCGTCGATGCGTTCGTCCTGTTCCAGAGCCGGCTCTCGAGCCAGGGCGCCCGCTACACGCCGCTCGAACGGATCGCCCTGCAAGGGACCGGCGGAGCCGGGCCCGCGCAGCGAGCCGCAGGCGAGCGAAGTCCATCAGATTGATTTCACCCCAGACACCCTGAAAGCACAGGAGCAACGAACCATGGCCAAGAGCAAGCAAGACGCACCGGAGACGCGTGGCGGCAACAAGCGCAAGGCGATCGACCTGGCGCTGTCCACCATCGAGAAGCAGTTCGGCAAGGGCTCGATCCTCACCATGACCGAGGACGCCGTCGATCGCGAGATCGAGGCGATTCCCAGCGGCTCGGTGAGCCTCGACCTGGCGCTCGGGATCGGCGGCTACCCGCGCGGACGGGTGGTCGAGATCTACGGGCCCGAGTCGAGCGGCAAGACCACGCTCGCGCTGCACGCGGTGGCCGAGCTGCAGCAGCAGGGCGGCGTCGCCGCCTTCATCGACGCCGAGCACGCGCTCGACGTGAACTACGCCCGCCGCCTCGGCGTGAACGTCGAGGACCTGCTGGTGTCGCAGCCCGACACCGGCGAGCAGGCGCTCGAGATCACCGACGTGCTGCTGCGCTCGGGGGCGATCGACCTGGTGGTGATCGACTCGGTGGCGGCGCTGGTGCCGCGCGCCGAGATCGAGGGCGAGATGGGCGACCAGCACGTGGGTCTCCAGGCGCGGCTGATGAGCCAGGCCCTGCGCAAGCTCACCGGCACGGTCTCCAAGTCGCACGCGACGGTGATCTTCATCAACCAGATCCGCATGAAGATCGGCGTCATGTTCGGCAACCCGGAGACGACGAGCGGCGGCAACGCGCTGAAGTTCTACTCCTCCGTGCGCCTCGACGTGCGCCGCATCGCCGCCATCAAGGACGGCGACCAGGTGGTGGGCAACCGCACCCGGGTGAAGGTGGTGAAGAACAAGGTGGCGCCGCCCTTCCGCCAGGCCGAGTTCGACATCGTCTACAACGAGGGCATCTCGATGGAGGGCGACCTGCTCGACCTGGGCGTGGACTGCGGCATCGTCGAGAAGAGCGGCGCCTGGTTCTCCTACGACGGCGAGCGGGTCGGCCAGGGCCGCGAGAACGCCCGCCGCTTCCTGAAGGAGAACCCGGACATCCGCGAGCGCATCGCCGACGCGGTCTACGCCGCCAAGGGCCTGAAGCGCCGCGTGCCGGCCCAGCCGCCGGCGGCGGAGGAGGCCGCGGAGGCCGAGGCCTAGAGCTCGGAGGCACGAGGGTCAGGGGTGCGAGGCGGACGCGGGTTCGATTCCCGCCGCCTCCACCCATGGCGCAGGCGGATCCGCCTAGCGCTGCCCCGCCTTCCCGGAGACCG
>JASJBO010000127.1 GCA_030066475.1 Myxococcota bacterium | reverse complement strand
GCCCTGGCGCTGCTGCACGAGCTCCGCGCCGGGACGGAGGACTAGCGGTGCACGAGGCGAAGCTGTGCCTGTCGCTGATCGACCTCGCGGTGACCCACTGGCGCGCCCAGGCAAAGCCCGCGGAGCGCATTCGCGCCGTCCGCCTCGCGGTCGGCACGCGCTGCGGCGTGGTGCCCGAGGCGCTCGCCGCGGCCTTCCCGGTGTGCGCCCACGGCACCCCGGTGGAGGGCGCGCGGCTCGAGATCGAGCGCACGGACGGGCGCGATCTGGTCCTGCGCGATCTGGAGGTCGGCTGAGATGTGCGGCACCTGCGGCTGCGGCGCGCCGGGGACCGACGCGCACGCCCCGGCGTCCGGCGCGGGGTCCGGGGCAGCGCGACGCATCGAGGTCGAGCGGTCGCTGCTCGCCGACAACGCCCACCGCGCCGAGCACCTGCGGGCCGACCTGGGCGCGCGCGGGATCGCGGCGATCGGCCTGCTCGGCGGGCCGGGCGCCGGGAAGACCGCGCTGCTCGAGGCGAGCTTCGCCGCGCTGGGCCCCCGCGCTGGGACCACCGAGGCCGTGGTCGAGGGCGACTGCGCCACCGATCGCGACGCGCGCCGGATCGCGGCGTGCGGCGTGCGCGCGGCGCAGGTCGCGACCGGGGCGCTCTGCCACCTCGACGCGTCGCTGGTGCAGGCCGCCCTGGGCGACCTCGACCTCTCCGGCGTGCGGCGCCTGTGGATCGAGAACGTCGGCAACCTGGTGTGCCCGGCCCCGTTCCCGTGCGGCGAGACGCGCCGGGCGCTGCTGATCTCGGTCACCGAGGGCGACGACAAGCCCGAGAAGTACCCGGCCGCGGTCGCCGCGGCCGACCTGCTGGTCGTCACCAAGATCGACCTGCTCCCGCACGTCGACTTCGAGCTCGAACGCTGCCGGGCCGCGGCGCGCGCGGTCCATCCCGATCTGCCGATCCTGGCGTTGTCGGCGCGCACCGGCGCCGGCCTGCCCGCGTGGCTCGAGTGGGCCGCGGGAGGGGACTGAGCCGTGTGCCTGGCGGTCCCCGGCCGGGTGCTGGCGCGCTGCGACGAGGACGGGCTGCGCCTGGCCATCGTCGACTTCGGCGGCGTGCGCCGGCGCATCTGCGTCGAGACGTTGCCCGACGCGCGTCCCGACGACTGGGTGCTGGTGCACGCGGGCGTCGCGCTCCAGCGCCTGGACGAGGCCGCCGCGGCCGCGAGCCTGGCGCTGCTGGGCGCGGCCCTGGACCCCCCGTGAGGTTCGTCGACGAGTTCCGCGACCCGGACGCCGTGCACCGGCTCGCCGAGACCATCCGCGCGCGCGTCTCGCGCCCCTGGACGGTGATGGAGGTGTGCGGCGGCCAGACCCACACGATCGTCGGCGAGGGCCTCGACCAGCTCGTCGGCGGGCACGTCACGCTGCTCCACGGCCCCGGCTGCCCCGTCTGCGTCACGCCCCTCGAGACCCTCGACCGGGCCCAGCGCATCGCCGAGGAGACCGACGCGATCCTGTGCAGCTTCGGCGACATGCTGCGCGTGCCCGGCTCGCGCGGCGACCTCTACGCCGCGCGCGCGCGCGGCGCCGACGTGCGCGTCGTGTACGGGCCGCTCGACGCCGCCCGACTCGCGGCCGAGACCCCGCAGCGGCGGGTGGTCTTCCTCGCCGTCGGCTTCGAGACCACCGCCCCGGCCGTAGCGAGCGCCGCGCGCTGGGCGCTCGCCCGCGGGCTCGGCAACTTCCACCTGCTGGTCTCCCACGTGCGGGTGCCGCCCGCCCTGGAGGCGATCTGCGCCGCTCCGGACTGCGCGGTCGACGCGTTCCTCGCCGCCGGCCACGTGTGCACCGTGATGGGGACCGACGAGTACCAGCCGATCGCGCGTCGCCACCGCGTCCCCGTGGTGGCCACCGGCTTCGAGCCAGTCGACATCCTGCAAGGACTGGCGCTCGCCGTGGAGCAGCTCGAGCGCGGCGAGGCCCGCGTCGAGATCCAGTACGACCGCGCGGTCCGGCCCCGCGGCAACCCCGCGGCTCGCGCCCTGCTCGAGGAGGTGTTCGAGATCGCCGACCGCCCCTGGCGCGGGATCGGCACCGTCCCCGGCGGCGGGCTGGTGCTGCGCGGTCGCTACCGCGCCCTGGACGCGGCGCGCGCCTTCGCGGGACTCGAGACCTGCGCTCCCCACGAGCACCCCGGGTGCCGCGCGGCCGACGTGCTGCGCGGCGCGCTACGACCGCCGGCCTGTCCCGAGTACGGCCGCGGCTGCTCGCCGTCGCACCCGCTCGGCGCCCCGATGGTCTCGGCCGAGGGCGCGTGCGCGGCCTACTTCCACGCCCGCCCACCGGAGGCCGCCCCGTGAGCACCCCCCTCGACCCCGCCCGCCTGGCGAGCCCCGACTGCCCCGCGCCCGCCGAGCCCGGCGACCGGGTCACGCTCGCGCACGGCGCCGGCGCGGGCGCGAGCGCGCGCCTGTTCGAGTCGGTCGTGTGGCCGCGGCTCGCCAACCCCTGGCTCGGGCGCCGCCACGACGGGGCCGTGCTGGAGGGCGCCGCCGCGGCGGGATCGCTCGCCATCACCACCGACACGTTCGTGGTGCATCCGCTCGAGTTTCCGGGCGGAGACATCGGCAGCCTGGCGGTGCACGGCACGCTGAACGACCTGGCGATGTGCGGCGCGCGTCCCCTCGCGCTCTCGTGCGCCCTGGTGCTCGAGGAGGGGCTGCCCCTCGCGACGCTGGAGCGAGTGCTGGGCTCGCTCGGTGCGGCGGCGGCGGCGGCGGGCGTCCCGGTCGTGACCGGCGACACCAAGGTGGTCGAGCGCGGCAAGGGCGACGGCCTGTACCTGAACACGACGGGCGTCGGGGCGGTGCCAGCCGGCCGCCGCCTCGATCCCGCCCGGGTTCGGCCGGGCGACGCCGTGCTCGTGTCCGGCTCGCTCGGCGAGCACGGAGCGGCCGTGCTGACGCGCCGCGAGGGGCTCGCCTTCGAGTCCGAGATCGAGAGTGATTCCAGCTGCTTGTGCGACCTCGTCGAGAAGCTGCTGGAGGCTGCTCCGGGAGCCCGCTGCCTGCGGGATCCCACGCGTGGCGGGCTCGGCGCCGTGCTCCACGAGATCGCCGCGGCCGCGGGCGTCGGCATCGTGCTCGAGGAGGCCGCGTTGCCCACCAGCGCGCCGGTTCGGGCGGTCTGCGAGCTGCTGGGACTCGACCCCCTGTTCCTCGCCTGCGAGGGCCGCTGCGTCGCGTTCGTCGCCCCGGACGAGGCCGACGCGGCCCTCGCGGCGCTGCGCGCCCACCCGCTCGGCGGCAGCGCCGCCCGGGTGGGCGCGGTCGTGGAGGGCTCGCGGGTGACGCTGCGCACGCGCCTCGGCGCCCGCCGGCTGCTGCTGCTGCCGAGCGCCGACCCGCTGCCGCGGATCTGCTGATGGATCGGGTGCGGCGCGAGCTGCGGCTGCGGGGCGTGGTGCAGGGCGTGGGGTTCCGTCCCTGGGCGGCGCAGCGCGCCCGCGAGCTGGGTGTTGCGGGCGCGGTCCGCAACACCGGGAGCGGCGTGGAGGTGGCGCTCGAGGGCGAGCCCGTCGCCGTCGCGCGCTGGATCGAGAGCCTGCGCGAGCGGCCGCCCCACGGCGCGCAGCTCGAGCGCCTCGACTGCGTTGCGGGCGCGCCGCGCGGGGTCGCCGGCTTCTCGATCGAGCCCAGCGCGCCCGCGCGCGACGGGCTGCCACGCATCCCGCCCGACGTGGCCACCTGTCGCGCCTGCGTCGAGGAGCTGTTCGAGCCGGCCGGACGGCGCCACCGCTACGCGTTCACGCACTGCGCGGCGTGTGGACCGCGCGCCGCGGTGCTCGACGCGCTGCCCTACGACCGCGCCCGCACCGCACTCGCGCCGTTCCCCGCGTGCGCGGCGTGCCGCCGCGAGTACGACGACCCGGACGACCGGCGCCACCACGCCCAGACGATCGCCTGCCCGCGCTGCGGACCGCAGCTGCGCGCGCGCGATCCGCGCGGCGAGCCCGTCTCGGGCGACCCGGTCGCGCGCGCCGCCGAGGCGCTGGCGGCCGGAGCCGTCGTGGCCCTGCTCGGCTACGGCGGGTTCCACCTGGCGGTGGACGCGACGCGGTCGTCCGCCGTGGCGCGGCTGCGCGCGCGCAAGGACCGGCCGACGCGGCCCTTCGCCGTGCTCGTGCCCGACCTGGCGACGGCGCGCTCGCTGGCGCACCTCGAGGCCGCCGACGAGGCGCTCCTGAGCGGTCCCCCGCACGCGGTCGTCGTGGCGCCCGCGCGCTCGGACCCGGCCTTCGCGCTCGCGCACGAGGTGGCCCCCGCGACCGCCGACGTCGGCCTCGTGCTGCCGGTCGCGCCCCTGCACTGGCTGCTGCTGTGGGGACCCGGGACGCGGCCCGGCCGCGACGCACCGCGCTTCCGCGCGCTGGTGCTGACCTCGGCCAACCGCAGTGGCGAGCCGACGCTGACCTCGGAGCCGGCGGCCTGGCCGGTGCTGGCCAGGCTGAGCGACCTGGTCGTGGACCACGACCGGTGCGTGCGGCGCCCCAACGACGACCCCGTGTTCCGCAGCGCCCCGGGCGGCCCGATCCCGCTGCGCCTGTCGCGCGCGTCGGCACCGCGCGCGTTCCGACTGCCGCCCGGCCTGCGCGCCCCCGAGCCGCTGGCGGCAGTCGGCGGCGACCTCAAGAGCGCCCCCGCGATCGCCGTGGACGACGAGGTGGTCCTGGCCGAGCACGTCGGCGATCTCGGCAGCGAGGCGTGCGTCGAGGCGCTGGAGGCGCGGCTGCACGGGCTCGCGCGGCTGCTCGGGGTCGAGCCGCACGTGGTCGTCCACGACGCGCACCCCGACTCCGCCGGCGCCTGGCTCGCCGCGCGGATCGCGCCGCGCGTGCTTCCCGTCGGGCACCACCACGCCCACGCGATGGCGTGCCTGGTGGAGCACGGGGTGGCGGGTCCAGCGCTGGCGCTCGCGCTCGACGGGCTCGGCCTGGGGCCCGAGGGAGAGCTCTGGGGCGGCGAGCTGCTGCACGTCGACGCGCGCCAGGCGCACCGCATCGCCCACCTCGAGCCGATCCCCCTGGCCGGCGGCGACGCCGCGGCGCGCCAGCCCTGGCGCGTCGCCGCCGCCTGGCTCGCGCGCGCGTTCCCCTCCGGCGACGCGCCGCCGCTGCCCTGGCACACACGCCGCGACCTGCAGCAGCTCGAACGCCTCGCGGCAGTGCTGCGCAGCCCGCGCCTGGCGCCGCCCAGCTCGTCGTGCGGCCGCCTGTTCGACGCGGTGGCCTCCCTGCTCGACGTGGCCGACGCCGTCAGCCACGAGGGCGAGGCGGCGATGGGCCTCGAGTCGCTCGCCGCGCAGGCCGGGCCGGGCGCGCGGCGCCACCTGCCCGGGCCGACTGCCGGCGGGCCCTGCATCCCCCTCGGCGACCTGCTCCGCGCACTGGTGCTCGCGCGCGCCGCGGGCGCGCCCCGCGCGGAGCTTGCACGCGCCTTCCACGAGCGGCTCGCCGAGCGGCTGGCGGCCGCGGCGATCCGGGCCGCGCGCGCCGCCGAGCTCGAGCGGGTGGCGCTCTGCGGCGGCTGCTTCCAGAACCGGCTGCTGCTCGAGTCGGTCGGCGGACTGCTGCGGGCAGCGGGGCTCCAGCCCCTGCGCCCGCTGCACCTGCCTCCCAGCGACGCCGGCCTGGCCGTGGGTCAGGCTGCGATCGCCGCGGCCTGGCTCGCCGCTCAGGCCGGCGACCCGCCCCGGATCAGGCGCTCGAACAGCTCTGCGTAGGCCAGCAGGTGCCGCACGCCCAGGTAGCGCTCGCGCACGCGTTCGCGCGCGGACTCGCCCAGCCGCGCGGCGCGCTCCGGATCGCGCAGCAGCCCGCCCAACGCCTCGGCGAACGCGCCCAGGTCGGCCGGGTCGGGCAGCAGGACACCGTCGACCCCGTCGCGCACCTGGTCCTGGATGCCGCCCACCGCGCTGGCCAGCACCGGGCGCGCCTTCCACATCGCCTCGGTCACGGTGAGCCCGAAGCCCTCCGCCAGGCTCTTCTGCACGATGATGGCGGCGTGACGCTGGAGCGCGTTCACGATCACGGCGTTCTCCTCCACGTCCGCAGTCGGCAGCGATGCGAGGTGAACGCGGTTGCGGATCGCGTGCGGGAGGGCCCGCCACTCGCCGAGCACCTCCTCGAAGACGCGGCCGCCCTCGGGATCGTCCGCGACGGCGGTCACGTTGGGACCGGCCAGCACCAGGTCCGCCCGCCCGACCCGGTCCTCCGCGATCAGCCGGGCGAAGCCGTGCATGACGCCGACCATGTCCTTGAGCGGATCCCAGCGGGAGACCTGCACCACCAGCGGCGTGTCCCAGGCCGGCGCGCGCCCCAGGCGCAGGACGTCGGCGCGCCGCTCGACGCGCCCGCGCGAGCCGTCCTCGCGCACGAACCCGTGCGAGCCACCCGCGGGCGGCGGCCCCTCCACCAGCCCCACGTGCACCAGGATGGTGTGGATGGCGCGCGGGTCGAGCGCGCGGTTCTTCGCCGAGAAGGCGTCGATGCTGGGCGGAATGATCTCGACCCGCCCCCCGTCGCACCAGGGCGGCACGTAGGCGGGCCGCGAGAACACCAGCGCGGAGACGTCCGCGAGGTACGGCTCGAGGAAGCGCCAGCCCTCCGCCGCCTCGGCGCTCGGGACGTCGGCGCCGATGTGACAGCGCCAGACCGCGATGGCTCCGGCGTCCAGCAGGGCCGGCGCCAGTCCCGCCGTCTGCGGGTCGTGGAGCAGCACGAGGTCGCCGCGGCGGATGCGCGCCAGCAGCTCGGCCGCGTTCTCCGCGAGCGTCTTCTCGTAGATCGCGCGCGCCGCCTCGTCCAGCGCCGCGCCGTCGCCCCGCGACCCGTGCAGGGCGTGGTGCAGGCGCTTGGTGACGCGGAAGAAGTCGGGGTCGCCGCCGATCACCGCCCAGCGCGCGTCGATGCCGGCGCCGCGCGTGTAGCCGAGCAGGGGGCGCAGCATCTCGGCGACGCCGCCGCCCACGGCCGTGGAGTTGACGTTCCAGATCGCCCGCTCGCCGAGTGCGTCGCGCAGCTGTGCGGCGGCCTCCATCCCCTCGCGCAGCCGTTCCTCGCCGATCACCTCGGCGAAGGCGCCCAGGCTGCGGCGGACGACGTCGACGCGGGCGACCAGGCTCACGTGGGCGCCGCGGCGCTACTTGCGGGGCCGGCGCATGCGATCGCGGAGGCCGTCGATCTCGCGCGCAAAGAAGTCCACGGCCTCGTGGCCGAGCTTCTCCACCTGCTCGCGCAGGTCGGAGACGCTGCGCTCGAAGTCGTCGCGCCGCTTCTCGCGCTGCCCGAGCCGACGCGAGTCCAGCACCTCGCGGCGCGCCGCCTCGCCCAGGTCGTCGAGCTCGCGTCCCAGCTCCACCACCAGGTCGTCGAGCGCCACCAGCCCGACCAGCTCGTCGTCGCGCACCACCGGCAGGCGTCGCACCCCGGCGACCCGCATGCGCTCGGAGACCGACTCCAGCGGCTCCTCGGCACTCGCGGTGTGAAGCGGCTTGCTCATGATCTCGCTGGCGCGCGGATCCTCGCAGTCGCGCCCCTGCGCCACGACACGGACCGCCAGGTCGCGGTCGGTGAGCATGCCGATCGGGCGTCGATCGGCGTCGATGACGACGACCGAGCCCACAGCGTGGTGCGCCATGATGTCGGCGATCTCGCGCAGCGTGGCGTCCTCCCGGACGGTCGCCACGTCGGTCCGGTAGAAGTCTCGTCGCTTCTTCATGGCTATTCGACCTCCGGGCCGGCCCCGGAGGTGGGGTCGGCAGCCGCGGGCGCGTCGGGGAGCTGGCCGCGGATGGCGCTGGCCAGCGTCGCGAGCTCGTCCGAGACCAGCGCCAGCAGATCATCGGACGCGATCACGCCCACCAGTCGTTCGTGATCGTCGACCACCGGCAGGCGCCGGATGCCGCGGCGGCGCATCACGCGGGCGGCGATGCGCAGCGGCGAGGAGGCGTGGACCGTGACCGGGTCGGGCTCGATGACCTCGCCGACCAGGGCTTCGTCCGGGTCCAGGTCACCGCGGATCACCGACAGCGCGACGTCGCGGTCGGTCAGCACGCCGCGCGGCAGATCGCCCTCGACGGCAACCAGGCAGCCGACACCCTCCTGGTCCATGCGGCGCGCTGCCGCGCGCAGGGTCTCGTCGACGGCGACCGTGCGCACGTCGCGCCGGCAATAGCTCCCGATCGACATCCAGTCTCCTCCCGCGTCTCGGTTCCTCGGAATCCGGCGTGCAACGCGCGTGCCGCTGACGGCGCGCTGACGATGCACGCCTGGCCTCACCCCGAGGCATAAGGCCCCATGGACTCCGGCCATCGAGACAGTATGCCACGGCCTCGACCGATCAGACGCCGTATCGCCCGCTTCGGCTCGGCACACGGCGTGCACCGATGATGTCAGGGAGGTGTGAGATCATGGAATCCGGCGAGCTGCCCGTCTCGGCCGTGATGCGGAAGCGCTTCGCCTCGCTCGAGGTGAAGGACCGCCTCGACCGGGCCGACCACCTGATGAGCATCGGTCACGTCCGGCACCTGCCGGTGCTCGATCCGGACGGTCGCCTGGCGGGGATCCTCTCGAACCGCGACATGCTCGAGGCCTCGCTGACCAACGTGCTCGAGTTCGAGCCGGCCCAGCGCAGCACGTTCCTGCGCTCGGTCGACGTGGCCGAGGTGATGACGCGGCGCGTGGAGACGGTCACCGAGGACACGCCGCTGCACACCGCCGCGGCGCGCATGGTCGCCCACAAGATCGGCTGCCTGCCGGTCGTGGACGCCGACGAGCGAGCCATCGGGCTGGTGACCGAGACGGACCTGCTGGTCGCGGCCTATCTTCGCGAGCCGCTGGACGAGCCCCCGAGCTCGAAGCCCGATACCGACGGGGAGGATCGATGAGCCGAAGGCCCGACGAGGAGGAGTTCTTCGCCCGGGAGGAGGTGTCGCGCCGCGCGCGCGAGGAGCGCCGGCGCGAGCGCGAGGCGCGCGAGGCCGAGCGCACGCACTGCCCCAAGGACGGCGAGGCGCTCGAAGCGGTCGCGCGCGGCTCGGCGACGATGGAGCGCTGTCCCCGCTGCGGCGGCGTGTGGCTCGATGCGGGCGAGCTCGAGCGCCTCAACGGCGAGGGCGGCGCCGAGATGGTCCGCGACGCCCTCCGCTACCTGCTGCCCAACCCCACCCCGGAACGCTGAGCGCGGCCTCCCGGCAGAGGCCAAGCCGAACGAAGTCCTCGAACCTCGCCATGGCCGGAGACGTGCTCGAGACGGCGCGGCTGGAGCTGAGGCCCGTGGGGCTCGCCGATGGGGTCGCGCTGCACGGTCTGCTCCTCGACGTCGAGGTGCGCCGCTACCTGCTCGACGGCAACGAGGTGTCGCGCGACTGGGTCGAGGCGGTGATCCGGGGCAGCCAGGCCAGCTTCGCCGACTGTGGGCTCGGGCTGTGGGCCGTGCGCGAGAAGGCCGAGCCGGGCCGGCCCCGGCGCTCCGGCGACCCGCTGCTCGGCCTGACGGGGTTTCGCGAGTTCCACCAGCCGCCGGCGCTCGAGGTGCTCTGGGCCCTCCTCCCCGCCCACTGGCACCGCGGATTCGCCACCGAGATGGCGCGGGGCGCCATCGACTTCGCCTTCGAGCGGGCCGGGCTCGAGCGGGTCCGGGCCAGCACCGACGCGCCGAACCAGGCGTCGCTACGGGTCATGGAGCGGCTCGGGATGCGACCCGCCGGTCGCTCGCCCGGCGAGATCTGGGAGCAGGTGCACTACGAGATCGAGCGTGCCGACTGGACGCCAGCACCCACTCCTTGAGAGGCGCCCGGGGTCCGATCGGAGCGCGCGACCCGAACGCGATCAGATCTCGTAGTCGCTGTCGTGCGGGCCTGGCCTGGCGGTCACGCCTTCTCGATGCCGGGGGAACGCGCTGGCGTCGATGGTCTCTTCGTAGCCGTGCCAGGTCGCGTGGCCGAGCAGCGGGAACGTGAAGATCAAGCCGATGAACGCGGTCGCGAAGCCGATCGCGAGCCCAGCGACGATCAGCGATCCCCACACCAGCATCGCCCGCTTGTTGCGCAGGACCGCATTGATGCTGGTGACCACGGCCGTGACCGCGTCGACGTCGCGGTGCATCAGCATCGGCAGGGAGAAGGTGCTGGTGGCGAACGTGATCACCGCGAAGAACGCTCCGACGACGCTGCCGACGCCCAGGTAGGCCACGAGATCCGCGATCTCCGGATCTGCCTCCACCGGGAAGAACACGTGCACCATCGAGCCGGCGCGCAGCCAGACCAGGAACACGACCAGCAGGATCAGCGCGAACACCATCTCGGTGCCGAGGTGCCGCACGCCAGCCTCACGCAGCGAAACGGTCAGGGCCGGCTTCTCGCCCCGCTCGAGCTGGGCGCTGACCGCATAGAGTCCGAGACAGAGGATCGGGCCGATGAACAAGAGGCCCGACAGCGCCGCCAGCAACAGCCAGTAGCTGCCGAATCGATAGGCCACGAGGCCCATGACGAGACTGACGACCGCGGTGACCAGGCCGTAGGACAGGCTCAGCGCCGGTGCGGCGCGCATGTCGTCCAGCCCCTTGCGAAGCCAGCCCACGGCGGCCCACAGCGGCAGCCGGCGGCAGGGCGCTACGAACGGCAGCGCGTCTTCGGCGGCGGTACTTCGTTCGGCCAAACGCGGCCCCCGACGGTCGAAGCGCTCCCGAGCATATGGAGGCCTCGCTGCGATCGCCAGCTCCCGGGATCGGAAACCCGGGGGCCGATCGCCACCTGCTCAGTGGTGCAGATGACCCTCGGGCGAGCCGCCGGCGAGCGCCAGCACGGCGCTGCCCGCGGCCCAGAGCCCGAAGGCCACCAGGAGTGCGCCCGCCGCGCGTCGGGTCGACGCGCGACTCGAGAGACGCCGCAGCCGGTCGGCGAACACGCCCGTGGCGACCAGCATCGGGAGCGTGCCGAGTCCGAAGCCCGCCATGAAGGTCGCGCCGGCGAGGCCCGAGCCGGTTCCGAGGGCGCCGGCGAGCGCCGCGTACACGAGACCACACGGAAGCCAGCCCCAGAGCGCGCCCAGCGCGAGGACCTTCCAGGTCCGGTCGGCCGGCGTGACGCTGCGGACGAGGGGAACGACGCGGCGCCAGACGGAGAGACCGGCCGCCTCGAGGGCGGCGAGCCCGTTCCACCAGGCGGCGACGTGCAGCCCCACCAGCACCATCGCGAGGCCGAACGCGATGCGCAGCCCGATGCCCCCGCGCACCCCGACGAGATCGCCCGCCGCGAGCCCGAGCGCGCCGGCGGCGGCGCCGAGGAGCGCATAGGTGCCGATGCGACCGAGGCTGAGCAGGGCGTGGCGTCCTGCCGCGCCGAGCGTGGCGCGGGGCGGCGCGAGCGCGGAGTCGAGCGCGCCCGCGATGCCGCCGCACATGCCGAGGCAGTGCGGGCTGCCGAAGAAGCCCATCGCGATCGCAGCCGGGAGGCCCAGGGCCGCGGGCGAGCCGTCCATTCAGGCGCCGCCGCTTCCCGGGTCTGCGCTTCCCGCTTCCCGGTCAGCGGGATCCGAGGCGGGGGACGAGTCGGCGGGATCGGCAGCGGCGGAGGATGCGGGAAGATCGTCGTCGAACAGGATGCTGCTCGCGACCTGATCCAGATCCTCGAACTGGTCGTGGTCGACCGCCCAGAGGAAGGCCCAGATCGCAATGCCGAGCAGGAGCATCGTGAGCGGGATCAGCACGAACAGGATGCTCATCGCACCGTCGCCTCCGCCCCGCGGAGCCGGGGCCGCGCGGCCGACGCGCCATCCGCCGGCTCCGGAGCCGGTGCGGTGTCGACGGGCAGCCGACCGAGCCGCAGCGCGTTCGCCACGACGAGCAGCGAGCTCGCCGACATCCCGACCGCCGCCATCCAGGGCTGGACGAAGCCCGCGGCCGCGAGCGGCAGCGCGCAGAGGTTGTAGAGAACGGCCCAGGTCAGGTTCTGACGCACCACACTGCGCGTCCGCCGGGCCTGTCGAATCGCCGTGCGCAGCGCGTCCAGGCGATCCGACAGCAGGATCGCGTCCGCGGACAGCCGGGTCAGGTCCGTCCCGCTCCCCATCGCGACGGAGACCTGGGCGCGGCCCATGCACGGCGCGTCGTTCACGCCGTCGCCCACGGCGGCCACGACGGCGCCCTCGTCCTGGAGCCGCTCCACGACGTCGACCTTGCGCTCCGGCGTCGCGCCGGACTCGAAGCGCTCGAGGTCGAGCGCACGCGCGACGTCCGCCACGGCGGCCCCGGACGGATCCCCCGAGAGCAGCAGCCCCGCGATCCCCTGCTCGCCGAGCCAGCGGGTGACCGCGGCAGCGTCGGGCCGGATCGCCGATTCGAAGCCCAGCCACGCGACCGGCCCGCGCGCATCCGCCACGAGCACCCAGCTCGCGCGACCCTCGGGCGACTGGAGGCGCGTCCGGCCTTGCGCCGCTTCGCCTTCGCACACGCCCGCTGCCCAGTCGGGCCGCCCCACGCGCACGCGACGCCCGCGGAAGGACCCGGCGACGCCGCGATTCGCCGCTACCTCGCAGTCCTCGACCTCTGCGCGCAGGCCTTCGGCGGCCTGTCGCACGTCGGGCTCCCGGCCGGCGTGCGCCCGCAGGGCGGTCGCGACCGGATGCGCGGAGCCGCGCTCGAGCA
>JASJBO010000126.1 GCA_030066475.1 Myxococcota bacterium | reverse complement strand
TCGACCAGCGGCGTGCCCATCTGATAGCCGTTGATGCAGAGCAGCCAGGGCCGCTCGGCGCCCCGGTGGCGCAGCACCCAGGCGTGGGCGGTGCGGCAGGGCGTGTAGCCCAGGTAGCGCTCGCGCCCCGGCTCGTCGGGATGGGGCGCGTAGCCGCTCTCGAAGCGCAGGTGCTCGAAGTCGACGCCGCGCACGCGCCGCCGGCGGATCGCGGGGTCCTCGAGCGGGGGCGGGGTCTGGTGGTAGGAGGCCGGCTTCTCGCTCCAGCCGCGGTCGCGGAACAGCGCGAGCGCGTCGTGCACCTCTTCGGTGACGCGGCGGCCGTCGCCGATCAGGGCGTGCGCCGGGGCGAAGGTCATCATCTGGCCCAGGATGGCGGAGTCGAGCGAGGCCTCGAGCGCGGTGCGCACGCCGGCGCCCGGGTCGGGCACGTCCTCGTGGCTCTCCTCGGCCTGGATCGCGAGGCGGCCCACGGCGATCGCCGAGGCGACCGAGAGCGCGACGAGCGCGAAGGTGCCGGCCAGCGGCAGCCACAGGAACGAGAGCAGGCCGACCAGGATGCCGAGCAGGCTGCCGGCCGCGCCGATGTGACGCGCGCGCGCGTCGCCCTCGAACAGCAGGTTCGCACCGCCCGAGACCAGCATCAGGCTGCCGACGCAGGCGTGCATCAGCACCGGGACGGGGCCCTCGCCAGACGCGACGAAGATCCAGAGCAGGCCGGTGATTCCCGGCACCCAGGCCTCGTTGCGCCACCAGGGAAGTCGTTCGGGCACCGCGTTCCTCCTCGGCCTCCTCGACCAGCGTTTGACGATACCCTTCGCGTCCCGCCCCGCCACGTCGGAGGAGACCCGATGCCGATGACCCGAGCGCGCACGGCCGGCTGGACCCGCACCCTGCCGATCGCGGCCCTGGCCCTCGGTCTGGCGGCAGCGCCGGCCGGCGCGCAGCGCGACGAGGCGGTGTCGGCGGCGGTGGCCGCCGTCCAGCCCCAGGTGGTGAGCTGGCGCCGCGACATCCACGAGCATCCCGAGCTCTCGAACCGCGAGCACCGCACCGCCGCGCTGGTCGCGGAGCACCTGGAGTCGCTCGGCCTGGAGGTCCGCACCGGGATCGCCCACACGGGTGTGATCGGCGTGCTGCGCGGTGCCCGGCCCGGGCCGGTGGTGGCGCTGCGGGCGGACATGGACGCGCTGCCCGTGACCGAGCAGACCGGCCTGCCCTTCGCCTCGCGCGTACGCACCAGCTACCTGGGCCGCGAGGTGGGCGTGATGCACGCCTGCGGCCACGATGCCCACACGGCGATCCTGATGGGCGCGGCGCAGGTGCTGGCGGGGCTCGACGACCTGCCCGGCACGGTGCTCTTCGTGTTCCAGCCCGCCGAGGAGGGCGCGCCGCCCGGCGAGGAGGGCGGGGCCGACCTGATGCTCGCCGAGGGCGCCTTCGACGACCCGAAGCCCGAGGCGGTGTTCGGGCTGCACGTGGTGCCGCAGCACGAGACGGGCACCGTGGCCTGGACGCCGCGCGGGGCGATGGCCAGCTCGGATCGGCTGCGCATCGTGGTGCGCGGGCGCCAGACGCACGCCGCCTATCCCTGGCTCGGCGTCGACCCGATCCACGCCGCCGCGCGCGTCGTGCTCGCGCTGCACGCGATCCCCGCCCGCCGCGTCGACACCCGGGTCGCCTCGGTGGTGTCGATCGGCGCGATCCACGGCGGCGTGCGCAGCAACATCATCCCGGACGAGGTGGAGCTGCTGGGAACGATCCGCGCGCTGTCCCCGGAGCTGCGCGAGGCCGTCCGCGCCGAGGTGCGCCGGGCGGCCGGGGCCACCGCCACCGCGGCGGGCGCCAGCGCCGAGGTGGAGATCTCCCCGGGCTATCCGATCACCTGGAACGACCCGGACCTTGCCGAACGCATGCTCCCGACGCTCGAGCGCGCCGCCGACGGCCGCGTCGAGCGCGCCCTGCCCCGCACCGGCGCCGAGGACTTCGCCTACTTCTCCCAGCGCGCGCCCGGGCTCTACGTCTGGCTGGGGGTCCGCCCGCCCGGCGTGGCGCCCGAGGACGCGGCGCCGAACCACTCGCCTCACTTCGTCGTCGACGAGAGCGCTCTCCCGGTGGGCGTCCGAACGCTCTCGCTGCTGGCGGTGGACTACCTCGAGGGCCGCTGAGCCAGCTCTCTCGCCTTGATGATATGATGAGGCTCGATGCCGCCGGATGCGCGCGCTGCAGGGCCCGAGGAGCCGATCTGGCCGGTCGCCAACGGTCGCCGGGTCGTCTTCCTGCTCGACGCGTCGAGCGGCTACGAGCGCGCCCTGCTCGAGAGCTGGATCGAGCGCACGCAGCCCGACGGGCTGGCCGCCGACGCCGTCGACCTGGTGTCGATCCCAGCCTCCCGGCGCCGCTCGCGCAGCCGCGGCCTCGACGCCCTCGACGCGGAGCTCGCGACGGGCGACGACCCGCTGCTCGCCCCCCTGCGCGTGGCCTGGCTGCCGCGCGAGCGACCCGACGGCAGCCGCATGGTGCGGCCGCGCGACGTCCTGCTGGGCGGCGACCCGCGCGATCCCGGCTTCCTGCGCCAGCGCTGGATCCACGGGCGCGACCCCGAGCGCTGCCGGATCGTGGCGGGCGAGCCGGCCCCGCTCTCCGAGCTGCGGGGCCGCTGGCACGAGAACGGCGGCAGCCACAGCACCGAGACCGGCGGGCTGGCCGACTTCGTGGCGCGCCAGGCGGCGCTGGCGCTCGAGCGCGCCGAGCGCCGGCTGCGCGGCGCGCGCTACAAGGTGCCGCGGCTGGTGCACGAGGACATCCTGGCGCGCCCGGCGTTCCGGGGCGCGCTGACGCGCCTGGCGAAGCGCCTGGGACGCAACGAGGCGCGGGTCGGAAAGGACGCGCTGCGCTACCTGCGCGAGATCGCGGCGGCGCACAGCGCCACCATGATCGACCTCGCCTCGCAGCTGTTCCGCTTCATGTATACGCGCGGCTACGACCGGCTCGCCTACGATCCGGCCGAGCTCGAGTCGGTGGCGGCGCTCTCGCAGCGCTACCCGGTGGTGTATCTCCCGACCCACAAGTCGAACCTCGACCACCCCGCCCTGCACTGCGTGCTCTACGAGAACGGCCTGCCCCCGAACCACACGGCGGGCGGCATCAACATGAACTTCTTCCTGCTCGGCGCGCTGGTGCGGCGCGCGGGGATCTTCTTCATCCGGCGCAGCTTCAAGGACAACGAGGTCTACAAGCTCGTGCTGCGCCACTACATCGACTACCTGGTCGAGAAGCGCTTCTCGCTCGAGTGGTACCTCGAGGGCGGGCGCTCGCGCTCGGGCAAGCTGCTCCCGCCGCGCTTCGGCCTGCTCGCGTACGTGGTCGACGCCTACCGCCGCGGCAAGAGCGACGACGTCTACCTGATTCCGGTGTCGATCGCCTACGACCAGATCCAGGACGTGGGCGACTACGTGATGGAGCAGCGCGGCGGCGTGAAGGAGAAGGAGAGCCTGCGCTGGTTCCTGGGCGTGCTGCGCCGGCTGCGCCGCTACGGCGAGGTGCAGGTCCGCTTCGGCGAGCCGCTGTCGCTGGCGAAGTCGCTGGGCCCGCCCGATCCGGCGCGCGAGCCGGACCCGGACGAGCGCAACCTCGAGCTACAGAAGGTGGCCTTCGAGGTGTGCGTGCGCATCAACCAGGCGACGCCGCTCACGCCGACCTCGCTGGTGACCCTGGCGCTGCTCGGCGTGGGCGACCAGGCGCTGAGCCTCGAGGAGACCCGCGGCGCGCTGGTGCGGCTGCTCGGCTACGTCGAGCAGCAGGGCCTGCCGACCTCGGGCCGTTTCGACCTGCGCACCGAGGAGGGCGTGCGCCTGGCGCTCGAGGAGCTGGTGCGCTCGGGCGTGGTCACCAGCTTCACGGAGGGCCCCGAGGCCGTCTACCGCATCGCCGAGGATCAGCACCTGGCGGCCTCGTACTACCGCAACACAGTGATCCATTTCTTCGTGACGGGTGCGATCGCCGAGCTGGCGCTGCTGTACGCCGCCGACGCCGAGCAGGACGACCGCCGCGACGCCTTCTTCAACGAGGCGCTGCGGCTGCGCGACCTGCTCAAGTTCGAGTTCTTCTTCGCCGAGCGCGAGCGCTTCCTCACCGAGCTGCGCCGCGAGTTGTCCATCCACGACGCGGACTGGGAGAAGTGCCTGGAGCTCGGCGCCCACGAGACCTTCGACCTGCTGCGCCGCTTCGAGCCGCTGAGCGCGCACCGGGTGGTGCGTCCCTTCCTCGAGGCCTACCGCGTGGTGGCGGACATGCTGGTGCTGTGGGGCACCGAGCGTCCGGTCGACCGCGGCGAGCTGCTGTCGAAGTGCCTGGCGCTCGGCAAGCAGTACGTGCTGCAGCGGCGCATCCGCAGCGCCGAGTCGGTCTCGAAGAGCTACTTCGAGACGGCGCTGCGGCTGGCCGACAACCGCCACCTGGTCGCGCCCGAGGACGACGTCGACCTCGACAAGGCGCGCTCGGAGTTCGCGGCCGAGCTGGCCAGCGCCGTGCGCCGCATCGACGCGATCGACGCGCTGGCAGCGGCGCGGCGCTCGGGCGTGGTCGGCTGATCAGGCGCTCACCAGGCCCGCGAGCGAGTAGTAGAGCACCACCGCCAGCACGAGCGGCGCCACCGCGCGCAGCAGCAGGCGCCACAGCGCGAACCAGGGCACGCCGGGCGCCCCCGTCTCGACCTCGCCGATCGGGTCGTCCATGATCCAGCCTACGAACACGGCCAGCGCCAGCCCCCCGCCCACCAGGAACAGGTTGCCCGCGACGTAGTCCATGCGACCCAGCACGTCGAGATCGAGCGCGGGCCAGATGCCGAGCGCCGCGGTCGCGACGCCCAGCACCAGCGCGGCGCGCGGGCGCGACCAGCCGAAGCTGTCGATCGCCGTCGCCACCACGACCTCGAGCAGCGAGATCGCCGAGGTGAGGGCGCCGACCACCAGCGCGGCGAAGAACAGCACGCCCACCACGCGGCCCGCGTCGCCCATCGACTCGAAGGCGTGGGGCAGCGTGATGAACAGCGCCCCGACCGTGCTGTCGCCCACCTTGGCCTCGAGCCCGAGCGCGAAGATCAGCGGGAACACCACCAGGCCCGCCACGAAGGCGACGCCGAAGTCGGCGAAGGCGATCGTCGCCGACTCGTTCGGCAGATGGTGGCTGCGGTCGAGGTAGCTCGAGTAGGTGAGGATCGCGCCCATGCCGAGGCTCAGGCTGAAGAAGGCCTGGCCGGCGGCGTCGGTGAGCACCCTGGGGTCGAGCAGCTTGGAGAAGTCGGCGCTCAGGTAGTAGGCGTAGCCCGGCCCGGCCCCGTCGAGCGTGGCGGCGTAGAGCGCCAGGCCGGCGACGATCACGAACAGCAGCGGCATCACCACCAGCGCGGTGCGCTCGATGCCGGCCTTCACGCCGCCCATGACGATCCCGACCGTGATCGCCATGAAGCCCAGGTGCCAGCTCACCGCCGAGACGCCCGTCGACACCTGATCGAACTGCGCGGCGGCGTCGCCCTCGAAGCCCTGGAGCAGCCCGTGCAGCGCATAGCGCAGCGTCCAGCCCGCGATCACGCTGTAGTAGGCGAGGATCAGGAAGCCGGCGGCGACGAACAGCCAGCCGAGCGGCTGCCAGCTGCGGCCACCGAAGTGGGCCAGCGCGCCGATCGGCCCGCGCCGCGCGCCGCGGCCGATCACCATCTCGGCCAGCAGGATCGGCATCCCGATGCCGAGCGTCATGAAGACGTAGAGGATCATGAACGCGGCGCCGCCGTTCTCGGCCGCGAGGTACGAGAAGCGCCACATGTTGCCGAGCCCGACGGCCGAGCCGATCGCGGCCAGGACGAACCCCAGCCGCCCGCTCCACTGCTCGCGCTGCGCCGTTGCCACGAAGCCCCCACCCCCTGGAGACGCGCGGAGTCTACCGCGACGGGGCGCTGCCGCGCGGCCGGGCGGAGCCGGCTGCGGGCTTCCTGGCTCCATGGGAAAGCTCTTTCCACTCGAGATGCGAATTTATATATCTAATTGTCAGGTCAATCTGTTTATCGCTCGGTGGAGGCGGAAATCTCGACGTTTTCTGGTGTCTTGCGGCGCCGGGAGGGAGAGGACGTTCGACCCGAGCTGGGAAGAAGTCTTCCCACAGCCCGATCCTGCTGGCTACTCTCCAATAGGTCGATGACCAAGCCGAACGACACCGCCTGCACGCTGCTCGGCTTCCTGCACGACCGGCCGATGACCGGCTGGGACCTGTCGGAGGCCGTCGACCTCACGATCGGCCACTTCTGGAACGTCACGCGCAGCCAGGTCTACCGCGAGCTGCGCACGCTCGAGGCCGATGGACTCGCGGTGGGGGGCGAGCGCGGTCCCCGCGACAAGCGCCACTACACCATCACCGATGCCGGACGCGCCGCGTTCGCGGAGTGGATCGCGCGCGAGCCGGGGCCCGAGGTCGCTCGCTACCCGCTGCTGGTGACGACCTGGTTCGGGGACCACCTGAGCGAGGAGCAGATGGACTGGTTCCTGCGACTCCACCGCGAGGCGCACGGACGGCGGCTCGCATTCTTCCGCCAGCTCCACGACGAGCAGAAGGACCACTCGACCCCCGCCGCCCGCACCCTGCGCTTCGGCCTCTTCTACGAGGAGGCCGTGATGCGCTGGTTCGACACCCTGCCCCATTTCGGGGGCGTCGAAGAGCAAGGCGCCAGCGAGCCCACCGAGCCGCGCCCCGCCCATCCGCGCCGCCCCGAAGACCTCGCCCCCAGCGCGCCCCGTCGGCCGCGCCGCCGCCGCTAGCCTCAGGGCACGGAAGGCGGAACGAATTCCTCGCGCTTCACTGTTCCGAGCTGCAGAGCAGCTTCGTTCAGGCGCACCACGTGGTGGTCGCCGGTCAGCCAGAAGCGGAGCTGGAGGCTGTTGGTCCCGACGATGCTCGGCACGGCGTTGTAGCCGACGATGCGCGCGTCCGGCGTTCCGGGGCCGCCGGCGCCGACGTAGCGCCGCACCGGTCCGCCGCCGAAGCGGAAGGAGTTGAGGCCGGTGGAGCGCGCGTTGAAGCCCGAGGCGTTGACGACGTTGTAGCCGCCGTCGCGCGCCAGGCCCGGCAGGTCGGGCGCGAGGTCGTCGAACCCGGAGGCGGGCGGGACGTTGAAGTCGCCCCCCAGCTCGTGGCCGAACGTCTTGCGATGCAGCTTGCCCCAGCGGTAGTCGTCCTGGTCCGTCGATTCGCCGAAGGCCGGCGCGAACTCGGGCGAGGCCAGCGCGTCGAGTGCCTCGCGCAGCGCGGCGAGTAGCGCGATGTCGCGGCGCGCCGCCGCGTCGAGCGACGCCGGCTCGGGGAAGAAGTCGACGCCCGACGCGCCGACGCCGGTGAAGGGCTGCACCGAGAGCAGGTTGTGGAGGGCGGTCAGTGCCTCGCCCCCGCCCACGCCCGGCACCGACAGCGCGGCGAGCCGCGCGTCGATGACGGCGCGAATCGCCTTGCCGCGCCACATGTTGTAGATCGTGGCGGCCACGCTGGCCGTGACCTCGTCGGCCGGCACGGTCTCCGAGCGCACCCCGAGCTGGTCGCTCGCGTCCCAGCCCTCGGGAATGCCGGTCGGGGTCGAGAAGTCCCAGGCCGCCAGCCGTCCGGCCGCCTCGGTCACCGCTGCGTCGTCCGCGTAGGCGGCCAGCTCCGCCGGCGCGCCCGGCTGCTCGGCGTTCGCGAACGCGGTGACCACGAACGGCACCATCAGCTCGGCGTCGAGCTGCTGGTTGTTGAGCTGGAAGCGCTTCATGTCCTCGACCGAGATCGGCTGGCCGGCCTCCACCTGGTCGCGCACGAGCTGGGTGATGCGGCCCGAGCGCATGCCCTGGGCGTAGCCGGGGCTCAGGTAGTAGATCGCGTTCGGATCGGAGAGCCGGCGCTGGTTGAGCGGGTCGTTGTCGAGGCTGGTGCCAGCCGGGTCGTTGTTGGCGTTGACGAAGAAGCCGTTGGCCGGGTTCAGGGTCTGGGGCATCTCTTCGGCGGGCAGCACCTGGAACGGAATCGACTGGCCCTGGGTACGGTCCGGGTCGGGGATCCAGTTGTTGTCGCCCGACACGCCGTCGCGCACGAAGAAGGGCGGCAGCCCCACGACGGCGCCCGCCTGGAGGTCCACGCGCAGCGGGTTCTCGGCGCTCGAGAAGTAGCCGAGGTTGCCCTGGTCGTCGGCGTAGGCCCAGTTCTGCGAGCCGAAGTCGAAGCCGGCGAGCCCGGCCAGGAAGTCGTCCAGGTTGGACGCGCGGTTCCAGAGCCGGAAGGTCCGCACCTCGCGCGTGGCGTGGAAGCCGGTGAACTGCGCGGTGAGCACCTCGGTCTCGGTCACGGCGGCGCCGAAGAAGATGCCGAAGTCCTCGACGTCGACGATCGGGCCGAAGCTGCGGAACGGCACGGTCAGGATCAGCGCCCCGCTGTCGAGCCCTACCGGCGCCCCGACCAGGTTGTCGATCACGCCGTCGTTCGGCGTGTTCTGGAGGTAGGTGGTGGTCTCGAGCACCACGTGGTGCAGCTCGCCGCCGGTCACGATGCAGAAGTTCTGCGCGTTGCCGTCCTCGTCCTTGCAGCCCGGGTCGCCCTTCACGAGCTTGTCGCGGAACACGTCGGTCACGTCCATCGGATTGGTGGTGGCGCCCCAGGTGACGTGCTGGGTCTGGCCGAGGATCACGGCCGGCACGCCCGGGAAGGTCACCCCGCTCACGTTCATCGGCCCCTCCACCGGGTCGTTCCTCACGATCAGGTGGTTCTCGTAGAAGGTCGCCGGCGTGCCGAGCGACAGGTGCGGGTCGTTGGCGATGATCGGAAAGCCGCCGAAGGCCTTGCTCGCGCCCACGCCCCACTCGTTGCTGCCGATCTCGTTCTCGCGGCGCTGGGTGGCGGCCATCAGGAAGGGCGTGGCGCGCACCTTGTCCATGTAGCGGCGCACGCCCGCCGCGGCGACCTCGATGTCCTCGCACTCGACCGGGTTGCTCGGGGGGCCGGAGACGGTGAAGGGGAAGCTGCCGGTGGCGTCGGGAACCGTGGAGGACGGATCCATCGGCGCGATGCGGTTGACGTCCTGGAACAGCAGCGTGGCGCCGTCGAAGCCCTGCAGCGCACCCTGCTCGCAGTAGTCCTGGAGCTGCTCGATCCGACCGGCGTCGATGTCGAGCGACAGGCTCGCCGCGATCGCCTTGCCGATCGAGAGCACCTCCACCGCGGTCCAGTCGCGCAGGCTGCTCGCGCTCAGCTCGATGTCGACGTACTCGGGCGGCAGCGGCGCCTCGCCGGCGCGGATCCTCGCGAGGTAGCTGTTCACGCCCTCGGCGTAGGCCTCGAGCACCTGCACCTCGCGCGGCGACTCGATCGCGAGCGCGTCGAGGCTGCGCTGCGCCGCGCGATCGAGGCCGAACACGCGCATCTGGATGTCGCTGCCGATCTCGCCGCCGCCGAGCAGCTCGGCGAGCGTGCCGTCCACCTGGCGCCGCGTGAGGTCCATCGCCCAGAAGCGGTCGCGCGCGTGGACGTATCCCTGTACGCGGGCAACGTCGAGGTCGTCCTCGGCGATGATGTGCGGCACGGCCTTGCCGTCGGTCAGGACCCGGACGCTCGAGCCGAGGCCCTCCAGCTCGATCTGGTCGTTCGGGGTCGGCGCGCAGTCCAGACCCTGGACCAGGGGCAGCAGCGCGAGCATGGAGAGCAGCGCGAAGAGGCGGGGCATCGGGAGCTCCTCCGATGGGCGATGGGGAAACGACCCATTCTAGGCGTTTCTGCCGCTGATTGGGAGGATCCCCGCACAGTCGGCGGGCGCAGTATCATCGGCGCGTGGCTGGGGGAGTGGGGAGCGGCAGGCGCCGGGCGCACCGGCTCGCCCGGGACGTGACGCCCCGCGCCTACGAGCTGGCGCTCGAGCTCGACCCGGCGCGGAGCCGCGCCTACCGCGGCGAGGTCGCGATCGAGCTGGAGACGGCGCGTGAGCGCTCGCGGGTCGAGCTCCACGCCGTCGACCTGCGGGTCTCGCGCGGGTGGTTGGAGACCCCCGGCGGCCCCCTTCGGGCGCGCGTCGAAGCGCACCCCGAGCGCGAGACGATCGCGCTGCACTGGGACCGGCCGCTCCCGGCCGGCGCGGCGCGCGTCGGGCTCCGCTTCGCGGGGCGGCTGCGCGACGACCTGCGCGGGCTGTACGCCGCGCGCGCGGGGTCGAGCCGCTACGCCTTCACGCAGCTCGAGGCGGCCGACGCGCGCCGCTTCTTCCCCTGCTTCGACGAGCCCGACAAGAAGGCGCGCTTCCGCCTGGCCGTGACCACGGCGGACCGACACGCAGTGGTGTCGAACGCCCCGATCGCGCGCACCCGCCGCCACGGCGACGGGCGCAAGACCGTCCACTTCGCCGAGACGCCCCCGCTCTCGACCTACCTGGTGGCGCTCGCGGTGGGCCAGCTCGAACGCTCGCGACCGGTGCGGGCGGGCGCGACCGAGATCCGCGTGTGGCACGCGCCCGGCAAGCGCCAGCTCACCGGCTTCGCGCTCGAGGCGGCGCGCGAGTGCCTGACCCGGCTCGAGCGCTACTTCGCCCTGCCCTACCCGTACGCGAAGCTCGACCTGGTGGCGGTGCCCGACTTCGAGGCGGGCGCGATGGAGAACGCCGGCGCGGTGTTCTTCCGCGAGACGCTGCTGCTGCTCGACCCGGCCCGCGCCACCGCCCCCGAGCGCCGGCGCGCGGCCGAGGTGATCTGCCACGAGCTCGCCCACATGTGGTACGGCGACCTCGTCACGATGGCGTGGTGGGACGACCTGTGGCTGAACGAGGCGTTCGCGACCTGGATGGCCTTCCACGTGGTGGACCAGTGGCGGCCCGACTGGCACATGTGGCACGACTTCCAGCACCACCGGGCGGCCGCGCTGCGCCTCGACGGCCTGCGCCACACCCACCCGATCCACAGCGAGGTGCGCACGCCCGACGAGGCCACCGAGAACTTCGACCTGATCACCTACGAGAAGGGCGCCTCGGTGGTGCGCATGCTCGAGCGCTATCTGGGTCCGGCGGCCTTCCGCCGCGGCGTGCGCGCCTACATCCGCCGCCACCGCGAGTCGAACGCGACCGCGAGCGACCTGTGGGACGCGCTGTCGCGCGCCGCCGGCGAGCCGGTGGAGCCGATCGTGCGCGGCTGGATCGAGCAGCCGGGCCTGCCGGTGCTGACGCTGCGGCGCCGCCGCGAGCGCGGGCGGGAGCGGCTCGACGTGCGCCAGGCGCGCTTCCGGGCCGACGGGCGGGCGCAGCCCGGCGAGCCCGCGCGCTGGCCGATCCCGTGGGTGGGCCACGCGGCGCCGCCGCGCGGGCGCTCGCAGCGTCCGCGCCGGCTGATCGCGGGCGCGCGCGAGCGCATCGACCTGGGGCGCGGCCCGCTGCGCTTCGTCTACGGCAACGCCGACGAAGGCGGCTTCTTCCGCGTGCGGCACGAGACCGAGGAGCTGCACGCGCTCGCGGCGAACCGCGCGCGCCTCTCGGTGGTGGAGCGCATGGGTCTGCTCGACCACCAGTGGGCGCTGGCGCGCGCGGGGCGGGCGCCGCTCGGGGACTTCCTGCTGCTGCTCGAGGCCGCGCGCGAGGAGACCGACCCGGACGTGCTGCACACGCTGCGCGGTCCGCTGGGGTTCCTCGAGGACCGTCTGGCGCCGGCGGCCGATGTGGCGCCGGCACTGCGCGACCGCATCGCCGAGCTGTTCGGGCCGCAGCTGGTGGAGGTCGGCTGGCGCGCCGCGCGCGGGGAGACCGAGTCCGAGCGCGAGCGGCGCGCCGTGCTCGTGGCGCTGCTCGGAGAGATCGCGGACTGGCCGCCCGTGGTGGTGGCGGCGCAGGCGCGCTTCGAAGCGTACCTCGAGGACCGCCGCTCGCTCGACGCGAACCTGGCGGACCCGGTCGTGAGCCTGGCGGCCCGCCACGCCGACGCGGCGCGCTACGAGACGCTGCGCGCCGCCGCGGGGGCGGCCGGCACGCCGCAGGATCGCCGCCGCTTCCTGCTCGCGCAGGGCGACGTGCGCGACGCACGCCTGGTCGAGCGGACGCTGCGCCGCTGCCTGGGCGGCGAGATCCCCACCCAGGACGTCGCCTTCGTGCTGTGCCGGCTGCTCGCGAACCCGGCCGCGCGCGAGCGCACCTGGTCGTTCCTGCGCCGGAGCTGGAAGCGCGTGGCGCGCCGCGTGCCGCCGATGCTGGCGGGTCGCCTGATCGAGGCGACGCCCGCGCTCGCCACCCGCGCCCACCGCCGCGAGGTCGCGTCGTTCTTCCGCGCGCACCCGGTGCCGGCCGGCGCGCGCGCGCTGCGCCAGGCACTCGAGCGCTTCGACCTCGATCACGCCTTCTGCCGGCGCGCGGCGCCGCAGCTGCGCGAGTGGCTCAGATAGAGGTCTCCCGGTGGACCACGAGCGGCGGACCCGCCAGCGCCGCGTCGGTGCGCGCCAGATCGTGGAGCTCGCGCCCGGACAGACCGAGCCGCTCGCGCGCGTAGTCGTCGGCACGTACGAAGCCGAGCGCCTGCCAGTCCCGGCGGGCGACCAGGCTCCCCGCGAGCCGCGCCAGCGCCCGCCGCAGCGGCGCCCCGCCAGCCGCCAGCCTGGCCAGCTCCGCATCGAGCTCGGGCGCGCCTCGCGTGGCTGGCGCCGGGGCGCCACAGGGCGCCCGGGGCGCGCCGCCGGGCAGCTCAAGCCCGGTCTCCACGCCGGGCTCCACCCCGG
>JASJBO010000125.1 GCA_030066475.1 Myxococcota bacterium | reverse complement strand
GGCACCAATCCGCCGCGCGTCCTGGTGGCCACCTTCGCCTCCTACCACGGCTACCCGGACAACGAGCGCAAGGAGTGCAAGCTGAAGAAGCCCGTCTGGGTCTCTCCAGTGCCCCAGCTGCAGGAGCAGTGCCGCGCGTTCGCGCTCTCTGGCGCAGAAGTCGAGCAGCGCATCGCGGAGTACCTCGGGCTCCGACCGGGGCCCGCGAAGGGCTCGATCGTCGAGCTGTGGGTGGAGCCGGGAGACGTCTTCCGCCCGTGCCCCGACCCGGACATCGAGGACCGCACCTGCCGCCGGGGCCTGCCCGCCATCCCCGAAGCGCCCGAAGAAGCCGAAGACCAGGAGGGCCCTCCCGCGGTGCAGGCGCCGGAGGAGTCGCAGGCCACGGCCGCGAGAGAGAAGGAGTACGTCGAAGCCCTCGCGCACGCACGTTGGTTCCAGCAGAAGTTCGAGGGGTACTACGAGAGGCCCTACCCATGGACGCGACTCGGCTACACATACGACTGGGGCAACCCCAACTCCAGCATCGGCGCCAGCGAGTATGTGGTGAGGGAGAACGCGACGGTCGGGGTGGCCTCCGTGACCCCCGTCGACGAGTACTGCGCCCCAGAAGGTGGGGGACCCGATCGCGCACCGCCGGGCCGCTTCGAGCAGACGAAGGCGCCGGACCTCGGCTGCTGAGGCCCGGCGGGTGTACGCCGTCACGCAGGCCACCTGCTGGATCGGCGGCCCCGCCTTCAGCTCGAGGACCGATAGCGTCTGCTCATGTCAAGCAGGGGCGAGGGGATAGGGGCCCATCCCGGGGCGATTTCACGGCCCGCGGCGCGTCTCCGGCTCGCGCGAAGCGCGCCAGGACCCGCAGCTCGCCTGCGCGCGGGGCGTCATCGGGCCGTCTCGGCGTCTCCTTGACATGAGCGCCCCAGACATGGCACTTGTTGGTTGCGCCACCTGGTCGCAGATCCTGGGAGGAGTCGCTCGGATGGCCTCACCCCAACCCTCTTCGACCACCTCGGCTCAACGCGAGCGCTCGAACCCGACTTCCTCACGCGCCCCCGGGCGAAGTCCGAAGCGCGGCGCGCGAACGGGCACCTCACGCGGGCGCACGATGCCCCTCGCGCCGCCGCCCCCCGAGTTCAGCGAGCTCGAGGCCTTCCTGAACGACGTGGTGCTCGACGGCCGCTTCATCCATGAGTTCCACCGTCGTCCGGCCGAGGTTGCCCGCGCCCTCGGCAGGGAGCTCTCACCCGAGAGCGTCGAGCAGATCACGGGTCTCGAGCCCGAGGCCGCGCTCGCGCGGCTGTACGACAAGCGCTTCAGCATCAAGGCCATGCCGCAGGACAACACCGTCTACGGCGTGGGCTGGGTCGCGGCCGGCATCGCGGTGATCGCAGCCGCCATCATCGTGGCCGAGGCCGTCGTCACGGTCGTCAGCCGTGAGGAGCTCATGGAGGACCCCGATGGTGATGCGGCCGACCCGCAAGGAGTCGAACCCAGCGTCTGGCTCGAGGACCTCTCGCCGCACCGCGACGCAAAGCTCTAGGCCCCCGGGCCGCTGCGATGCCGAGCGGAGACGCAGCCCGGCCCAAGGTGCTGCTGCTGAGCCTCCCTTGGGGCGCACTCGGGGAGCCCTCGCTCGGGCTCGCGATCCTGAAGGCCGAGCTCCAACGGCACGGCATTCCCTGTCGCGTCCAGCACCTCCACCTCTTCCTGCTCAAGTACCTCAAGGCTGGCACCTACCAGGGCACCGCCGATTCCTGGGCCGTGACCGACTTCGTCTTCACGAAGGAGCTCCAGGGCGAGGCGGTAGCACCGGAGCAGATCCGAGCGATCGAGCGCCTGGTGCGCGACACCTTCGACCGGATCGACCTGACGGCGCGTGCGTCCTACGACCCGGTGCCCCATGTCGATCAGGCGCTGAAGACCCGGAACGAGGTCGTGCCCGCCTTTCTCGACGACTGCATGCAGCGGGTCGCCCGCGACGACTACACGATGGTCGGGTTCACCTGCATGTACGATCAGACCTTCGCCTCGCTGGCGCTCGCAAGGCGGATCAAGGAAGCCTTCCCCGAGAAGCTGCTCGTCCTCGGGGGCTACTCCCTCGAGCGACCGGTCGGGCCGGAGATCCTGGCCGCCTTTCCGTTCGTCGACGTCATCGCCTTCGGTGACGGCGAGCCCAAGGTCGCGGCGCTCGCCCGCGCGTCCGTCGATCGGAAGCGACTTCGGACCATCCCCGACATCATGTACCGGGGAGAAGACGGACGCGTCCGGAGCAACCCGAAGGACGCGCGCCGATACGATCTGGATGCGAGTCCGGTGCCGGACTACGACGACTGGTTCCGAGACCTCGACGAGCTCGCCGGCGATCACGACGTGCACATCCACACCCAGGTCCTGCCGGTCGAGAGCTCTCGCGGATGCTGGTGGGGCCAGCGGCATCACTGCGTCTTCTGCGGCATCGACGACGAGACCATGGTCTACCGATCGAAGTCGTCCGAGCGCGTGAAGATGATCCTCTCCGAGCTGGAGAAGCGCTACGGGGTCACGCGCTTCCGCTTCTCCGACTACATCCTGCCTCGCGCCTTCTACAAGACGCTGTTGCCGGATCTCGCCGCGATGGGCGCACCCTATCGGCTGCACTGGGAGATGAAGTCGAACATCAAGGCCCAGGACGCGGACCTGATGAAGGCGGCTGGGATTCACCGCGTGCAGGCCGGCATCGAGTCGTTCTCGACGCCGGTCCTCAAGCGGATCAAGAAGGGCGTCACCGGAATCCGGAACGTCCTGACCTTGAAGCTCATGGCTGCGAGGGGAATCGAGCTCTACTACAACGTGCTCTACGGGTTCCCCGGCGAGGAGGCCGAGGACTACGCGGCGGTCTGCCGGAACGTTCCGCTCCTCTATCACTTGCCGCCGCCGGAGACCTACGTTCCCGTGCTCCTGACCCGATATGCCCCGCTGCACCGGGATTCACGCCGCTTCGGGCTTCCGCCGCTCGCGGCCAATCGCCGCTACGAGATCATGCTGTCGCGAGAGTACTGCGAGCAGATCGGCTTCGACACCGATCGGTACTGCTACGTCTTCGAGCGCCCCTACCGGTTCGACCAGGACGTAAGCGACCAGTACGACATCCTCGTCTATCAGCTCTTCCACTGGAGGAATCTGGCGATGCGCCGACCCGTGCAGCTCTCCTACGAGCGTGCCGTGGATGGCGCGTGCTTCTTCGACACGCGCTACGACGAGCGTGGCACCCAGCATGCGTTCGGCGAGGCGCATGCGGAGGTCTACGAGTTCCTGCACGAGACGATCGTCACCAGGCGCAAGCTCCTCGCGCACTTCGATGGGCGGCTCGATCCCTCGACCATCGACTCGGTGGTGGACGATCTCGATCGTGCCAGGCTGCTCTATCGCGAGGACTCCAAGCTCCTCGGCCTGGCACTCCCGGCGAGGGAATAGGAATATGAGCGGTCTGCGAGCAGCGCGTCGCCGCGCGCGACGATCCGGCTCCCGCCCCGCGGGCGAAGCTCGTGGGGCTAGTTCTTGCTCGTCTTCCTGAGGGCCTCGAGCACGCCCTCGAGGTCGTGGACCACCTGCTCGACGTCGCCGCTACTCGCGTCGGCGGTGCGCGCCAGCTCCTGCAGGTCGATCCGCAGCTCGAGGCCCGGCCGCGTCTTGCGCAGCACGTGGCCCTCGGCCTCGAGCTCCTGCCACTCGCTCAGCACCCGGTAGGGGGTCACTTCGCGGCGGATGCCCTTCACGTGGATCGGCTCGCCGCGCTCCGCCTTCACGAGGTCCTGGGTGAGGGCCCAGGTCTCGTGCGAGAGCACGATGCCGCCCGGCTCGGCCGTCGACTGGAGGCGCGCCGCCAGGTTCACCTCGCCCCCGATGATGGTGTAGTCCATGCGCTCGGGGCTGCCGAAGTTGCCGACGTCGCAGTAGCCGGTGTTGATGCCCATGCGCGCGCGCAGCGGCCGCTCGTAGCCCTGGTCGTGCCACTCCTGCTGGAGCTGCTGCAGGCGCTTCTGCATGGCCAGCGCCATGCGCACGCAGGCGCGCGCGTCCTCCTGCACGCCGCGCGTCTCCGGGTCGCCGAAGAAGATCAGCAAGGCGTCCCCGATGTACTTGTCGATGGTGGCGCCGTGCTCGAGGGCGATGACCGTCATCTCGGTCAGGAAGCTGTTCAGGAGGGCCGCGACCTCCTCGGACTCGAGGTCGTGGGTGGTCTCCGTGAAGTCCACCACGTCCGAGAAGAAGATGGTGAGCTTCTTGCGCTCGGCGCGCACCTCCACCTGCTTCTGGCCGCGGAAGATCGAGCTGTAGACCTGGGGCGACAGGTACTTCCCGAGCTTCTCGGGCAGCGCCTCCAGGTCCGCCGTCTTCTCGGCCAGCGCGACGGTGTTGTCCCGGAAGAGCTGCACCGCCTGGGCCATGGCGCCGATCTCGTCCTGGCGCTTCGTGTGCGCGACGTCGATGCCCGTCTCGCCCTTCGTCAGCGCCGCCATCATGTCGTGCAAGTCCTGGATGGGCCGCGCGATGGCGCTGTGGGCGAAGAAGGTGACGCCCGAGGCCACCAGCAGCATCAGGCCGAGGGCCATCCACAGCACGCGCTCGTTGGCGTCCACCAGGTCCAGCAGCTCCGCCAGCGCGGCGTCCGAGTCGCCCTGGGAGGCTGCCGCCAGGGCGTCCAGCCTCTTCTCGATGTCGGCGAAGACGCCGTGCTCCAGGGCGTCGATGGCGGCCAGCGCATCGCGCTTGGCCGTCGCGTCGTAGCGGGTGAAGATCTCGCGCGCGCCGTCGCGCAGCCCGTGGTAGAGCCTCTCGATGCGGTCGAGGTCTTCGGGCTCGAGCGGGCGCAGCTTGGCCAGGAAGCGTTCGAAGGACCTGGCGTCGCGCTCGAAGCGCTGCGCCGCGGTCTCGACCCCGCGGACGTACTCGTGCAGCTTCCGCCGCATGTCGCCGACCTCGTCGACCAGCTCGACGTAGAGCGACGCGGCGGGCACCTCGCCCGGCCCCGGCGGGGCCGCGCCGCGGGCCGCACCCAGCTCGCGCTCCTTGCGCCGGTTCAGCAGCTGCTCCAGCGGCTTCGCGAAGTCCTCCTCCAGCGTGTCGATGCGCTCGCTCGCCCAGGCCTCCAGGGCCGGGTCGAAGCGCTCGAAGACGCGCGAGCGCGCCTCGTGCTCGTAGACCGCCACGAGGCGTCCCAGCTCGGCGATCGCGCTGAACTCGTCGTCCGACACGGTGCGGAGCTCCTGGTAGAACGCCTCGAACTTGCGCCGGTTGCGCTCGAAGTCCTCGAGCTCGTCGGACTCCCCGTGAACGTACTCGAGCACGTTCGCGTTCATGTCGTCCAGCTCGTCGATGAGCGACACCGACAGCAGGGCCGAGGGCACCTCCACGCTGCCGACGTCGTGCGCCTGCACCCGGACGTTCCGACCCAGCAGGTGGACCAGGCCCACGAGCACGACGAAGAGGAGCACCAGAGCGGCCTGGGCCAGTGCGAACTTCCCGCCGATGCGAAGCGTCATGGGCTACCCGCCCGAGGCCTCGTTGCGTCCCGCGAGGGTGACCTGGGCCATACGCACGAACATGACGGCCGAGACGGCGATCCGCCAGGGGACGCGGCCGTAACTCACTGAATCAGCGAAGGATCTGTGGAACGGGCAGAAATCGAGCCCAAGTCCCTTTGTTGAACAAAAAAAGGTTCTTGTATATCAATCCGCCTGGGAGGTCCCTAATGCCTGCAACCGCCGAGCCCGTCTTCGAGCCCCGCAGCGCCGACACCTGGCGCGACCCGTTCCCGATGTACCGCGCGCTGCGCGAGCACGACCCGGTGCACCGCGTTCCGGACAACGGGCAGGGCGAGGACTACTGGGTGCTGTCGCGCTTCCAGCACGTGTTCGACGCGGCGGTGGACGCTGGCACGTTCTCGTCGGCGCAGGGGCTGACGTTCTCGTACGACGAGATGGGGAAGATCGGCGTCGAGTCGCCGATCGTGATGATGGACCCGCCCGAGCACACCGCGCTGCGCAAGCTCGCCATCAAGCGCTTCACGCCGCAGGCGGTGCAGGCCCTCGACCCGATGATCCGCGCGTTCGTGGTGGAGCGCATCGAGCGCCTGCGCGAGGTGGGCGAGGGCGACGTCGTGGCCGAGCTGCTGAAGCCGCTGCCGAGTCTCGTGGTCGCGCACTTCCTGGGCGTGCCGCGTGAGGACCGCGCGCTGTTCGACCGCTGGACGCAGGCGATCGTCGCCTCGAACGCGCTCGGCGACCTGGCCAGCGCCATGGAGGCGGTGAGCGAGATGGCGGTCTACTTCTCCGGCCTGATGGAGGTGCGCCGCCGGGATCCGGGCGAGGACATGATCTCGGCGCTCGTGCACGGCCGGCTCAATACCGGCGAGGAGGTCTCGGCCGCGAAGATCCTCGGCATCGGCTTCACCATGGTGACCGGCGGCAACGACACGACCACGGGGCTGCTGGGCGGCGCGCTCGAGCTGCTGACCCGGCATCCCGAGCAGCGCGCCCACCTGCTCGAGGATCCGGCGCGCGTCCCGAACGCCATCGAGGAGTTCCTGCGCCTCACCTCGCCCGTGCAGGGCCTGGCGCGGACCACCACGCGCGACGTCGAGCTCGAGGGCCGTACGATCCCGAAGGGCCGCAAGGTGCTGCTGCTCTACGCCTCGGCCAACCGCGACGAGCGCGAGTTCGGGCCCGACGCCGCCGCGTGCGACGTGACGCGCCGGGTCAAGCGCATCATGACCTTCGGCTATGGGCCGCACCACTGCATCGGGGCCGCGGCGGCGCGGCTCCAGGCGCGCATCGCAATCGAGGAGCTGCTGGCGCGCTGCCCCGACTTCCGGGTCGACGCCGAGGCCGGGCGCTACGCGCCGGGCCACTTCGTGCGGCGCTACGAGTCGCTCCCCTTCGTGGCGCGGGCTGCGTGATGGCGCGCGGCTGGGGGCGCGAAGAGCAGGCTCCCCTGATTCGCGGAAGGGTCGTGAAGGCCGGCCCGAGCTAGCGCCTCCAGCAGACGTCCTGGGCGCGCCGCCAGTGGCCGGGGTCCAGACCCAGGGCATCCCATAGACCCTGGCGTCCGCCCGGGAAGCCGGCGTCGGCGGCCTGGTTCATCATGCAGGCCGTACGCGGGGATCCGGTGCCGGCCACGAAGAGCCTGGCCCATCGCTCATCCCGCGAGTAGTCGCGGAGGCGACCCGCGATGCTCCTCTCGCAGGCCGCGATCGCACCGTCCAAGCCGCCTGCAGTGACGCTATCCGGGGTTCGGGCTCCACGCCCATCGCCCAGGGCATTCACTCCCCCCTTGGGATCCATCCTCTCGGCGCATCTGCAGGCGGCCGCCAGCGCGGCGCAGTCGACCGACGCGGCCAGCTCTTCGACCGGCGCGAGCTTCTCTACGTCGATTCCGGAGACGTGAGATGACGGAGCCTCATCACAGGCCACGGCCAGGGCCAGGGCGATGAGCAGGGCCAGGTCCTTCTTCACGGTGCGTCCTATCTCCATGTTCCAGGTGCGTCGGGTGGCGTCCGGTGGCGTCTGGTTGCGTTGTGCGACCCCTGCCGCGTGGCCGCGGCCTCGGCATCGCTCAGGGTAGTCCGAGGAGCGGGGCTTTTGAAGCCACGGCGTTCGCTCGAGCAGGTCCGGAGCTCGCCGGCCCGCCGCCCGGTTCTGCGTCCACCTGAACGGGGAGGCCACGGACGCGAGGCGGCCGAATACCAACTGGTCTCTCCTGCCGAGCTTCCGCGAGCGTTTCCGTCAGGTCCGCCGAGTACCGTTTCCATCGACTCCGAAGGCTCGAGTGTAAAACACCCCTTCGAGCATTCCCGAGTCGTGGGTGATCGCCGCGGCGCCCAGTCCTCCGCGGCGGACTCGAGCTCACCGTGAGGCGCGCAAGGGCGGTCGTCTGGACTCGCCGATCCGCTCGACCAAAGACGGGCAAGATCGAGCGGTTGCCGCGAACGCTCGACCCGGCGCTGCGCCCGCATGGCCGCCGGCACGGCCGGAATCGAGCCCGCGTCCGGGCCGTGCGAGTGGCTCTACGCTATTGGACAAAACCCCGTTCTTGTATAGTTGCCTCCCTGGGAGGCTCCGAATGCCCGCGTCCGCCGAGCCCGCCCTCGAGCCCCGCGGCGCCGAGACCGTGCGCCGCTACGAATCGCTCCCCTTCGTGGCGCGGGCCGCATAGTGGCGCGCGGCTGGGGGCGCGAGGAGCAGCCCGGTCTCGCCGCGGAGCGGATCCTCGACGCGGCCGAGAAGGCGTTCATCGAGCTGGGCGTGTCGGCGGCCGGCATGGCCGAGATCGCCCGCTACGCCGGGTGCTCGCGCGGCACGCTGTATCGCTACTTCCCGACCCGCCACGACCTGCACCTGGCCTACGTCGAGCGCGCGACGCTGGCGATCAACGAGCGCCTGCGCGAGCGCTTCGCGCACATCGAGGACCCGCGCCGGCGGCTCACCGAGGCGATCCTCGGGTCGCTCCAGGAGGTGCGGCGCGACCCGGGGACGGCCGCCTGGTTCGAGCCGGGTGCGTCCGGCATGGCGGCGCGGATGTCGCGCTCCTCGGAGGTGGTCGAGACGCTGAACGCGCGCTTCGTCTCGGCCCTGTTCGGCGCGCGCGAGGACGATCCCGACGGCCGGCTGCGGGCGCGCTGGCTGGCGCGCGTCGTGGTGTCGCTGCTCGCCATGCCGGGCGAGAGCGAGGCCGAGGAGCGCGAGCTGGTCGAACGCTTCGTGGCGCCGCTCGTGCCCGCCAGGACGTCTTGATCCAGAACGGATCAGGGGCGCCCGTTCCCCAGGGCGTATGATCCCCCCGGCGACCCGACCGCGAGGACCCATGACCGAGCCGCTCTACCGATCGCGCCCCGACGGCTTCGCGATCCAGCCCGCCTCGCAGCCCGAGGCGCGGCGCGTGCACGACCTGGTCTGGGTCTCCGAGGGACTGTCCAACAGCTACCTCGTGGTCACCGCCGAGGGGCGGGTGATCGTCAACACGGGGATGGGCTTCGAGGCGCCGGTCCACAAGCGCAACTACGACGCCGTCGACGCGGGGCCGGTCCGCTACATCCTGCTGACCCAGGGCCACGTGGACCACGTGGGGGGCGTCGACCTGCTGCGCGAGGCGGGCACCGAGATCGTGGCCCAGGCGGGCAACCCGGCCCACCAGGCGGACGACGCGCGCATCGCCGCCTTCCGCGGCCGGCGCAGCGCCTTCGCGTTCGCCGAGGCGATCGCGCGCGCCAACGCCTACGTGCGCGAGCGCCTCGGCGAGACCGTGTCGCCGCAGGCGCGGCCCGAGCCGACGCTCACCTTCGACGACCGGCTCGACTTCGAGCTGGGCGGCGTGCGCCTCGAGCTGCTGGCGACGCCCGGCGGCGAGACGACCGACTCGATGGTGGTCTGGCTGCCGCAGCACGGCATCTGCTTCGCGGGCAACCTGTTCAGCGCGCTGTTCGGGCACTTCCCGAACCTCGTGACGATCCGCGGCGACCGCTACCGCGAGGCGCTGAAGTTCATCGCCTCGCTCGACCGCGTGCTGGCGCTCGAGCCCGAGCTGCTGCTGGTGGGGCACCACGGGCCGGTCGCGGGCCGCGCGCTCATCCGCGACGAGCTGCTGCGGCTGCGCGGCGCCGTCGAGTACGTGCACGACGCGACGGTGCGCGGCATGAACGCGGGGAAGGACGTCCACACCCTGATGCGGGAGATCGAGCTGCCGCCCGGGCTCGAGGTGGGGCAGGGCTACGGCAAGGTGTCGTGGAGCGTGCGCGCGATCTGGGAGACCTACGCCGGCTGGTTCCACCACCGCTCGACCACCGAGCTGTACGCGACGCCGCCCGAGAGCGTGCACGGCGACCTGGTCGAGCTGGCCGGCGGCCCCGACCCGGTGGCGGCGCGCGCGCGTGCGCGACTCGAGGCGGGCGAGCCGGTCGAGGCGATCCACCTGGCCGAGGTGGCGCTCGCCGCGGACCCCGCCCATCCTGGCGCGCTCGAGGTGAGCCTGGCCGCGCACGAGCAGCTCGAGAAGCAGAGCGAGAACTTCTGGCTCACGTCGTGGCTGCGGCGGCAGGTCGCCGCGCTGCGCGGGGCGCTGCGATGACGCGCCCCGAAGCGATCCGCATCGCCGACCTCGCCGCGCCCGAGCTGACGCCGCTCCAGAAGACGGTGATCGAGGCGGCGGGGAAGCTGCCGGTGGCGTTTCGCGAGGACGCGGTGCTGGACGAGGCCCGCCAGCGCACCGGCCTGTCCGACTTCGGCGCCGACGACTTCCGCGAGCGGCTGCGTGTCTGGCTCCAGGCACTCGACGAGGACGCGGAGCTCGGTCCGGTGGGCCGCGTCGGCGCGTACCGCGACTGCGTCCGCTACGCCGCCAACCGGCTGCGGCTCGAGGACCTGCTGAAGCGCCACCCCGAGATCCTCGACGTCGAGATCCGCCGCCCGATCGTGATCGCGGGGCTGCCGCGCTCGGGCACGACGCACCTGCTCAACCTGATCGCCGCCGATCGGCGGCTGCGCTCGCTGCCCTACTGGGAGAGCCTCGAGCCGATTCCCGACCCGGACGAAGAGCCGGGGCCGGACGGCGTGGACCCGCGGCTCGCGCGCTGCCGCCAGGGCTACGAGCAGCAGATCGCGATCTCGCCGCTGCTGCGCAACATGCACGACATGTCGCCCGAGCACGTGCACGAGGAGATCGAGGTCCAGGCGCTCGACTTCGCCTCCTACGAGCTCGAGTGGATCGCCACGGTGCCGCGCTGGCGCGACTACTACCTCGCGCATGACCAGACCCCGCACTACGCCTACCTGAAGAAGGGGCTCCAGGCGCTCCAGTGGCTGCGCGGCCCGGATCGCTGGATCCTGAAGTCGCCGCAGCACCTGGAGCAGCTCGGGCCGCTGCTGCAGACCTTTCCGGACGCGACGGTGGCGATCACGCACCGCGACCCGGTGGCGGTGATCGCGTCGGCCATCACGATGCTCGCCTACGGCGATCGCATCCGGCGCACGCGCGTGGATCCGCCCGCCGTGGCGGCCTACTGGATCGACCGCGTCGAGCGGCTGCTGCGCGCCTGCGCGCGCGACCGCGACGCGCTGCCCGAGGGGCAGGCCATCGACGTGCGCTTCCACGAGTTCATGGCGGACGATCTGGCCATGGTCGAGCGGATCTACGCGCTGGCCGAGCTGCCGATGACGGCCGAGGCGCGCCAGTCGCTCGAGCGCTACCTGGCCGACAACCCGCGCGGCGTGCACGGGCGCATCCTCTACGACCTGAAGTCCGACTTCGGCGTCGACCCCGACGCACTGCGCGAGCGCTTCGGCTTCTACTTCGAGCGCTTCGGGGTGGAGGCCGAGCGGTGACGGGCGACGCCTTCGTCGACGACCCCTCGCGCGAGGACTTCGCCGATCACGCCTACCCGATCGGAGGCTTCCGTGCGTGACCGACGCCTCCCCTCCGCGCTGCCGGCGCTCCTGCTGCTCGCCGCCGGCGCGGCGGCCGCCGCGCCCGAGCGCCCCAACGTGGTGATCTTCCTGGCCGACGATCTCGGCTGGGCCGACGTCGGCTACCACGGCGAGGAGTCGATCCGCACGCCGTCGATCGACCGGATCGCGCGCGAGGGCGTGCAGCTCGACCGCTTCTACACCACGCCGATCTGCTCGCCCACGCGCGCCGCGCTGATGACGGGCCGCGACCCGATGCGGCTGGGCGTGGCCTACGGCGTGATCATGCCGTGGCACAACATCGGCATCCATCCCGACGAGCACTTCATGCCGCAGAGCTTCCAGGCCGCCGGCTACCAGACCGCGATGGTCGGCAAGTGGCACCTGGGGCACGCCCAGCAGACCTACCACCCCAACCAGCGCGGCTTCGACCACTTCTACGGCCATCTCCACACCGAGGTCGGCTACTTCCCGCCGTTCGGGAACCAGGGTGGCGTGGACTTCCAGCGCAACGGCGTCTCGATCGACGACCAGGGCTACGAGACCTTCCTGCTGGCCGACGAGGCGTCGCGCTGGATCCGGGAGCGCGACCCCGAGCGCCCGTTCTTCCTGTACGTGCCGTTCATCGCCCCTCACACGCCGCTCGACGCGCCCGACGACCTGAAGGCCCGCTACGCCGACATGGAGGACGACCGCCAGCCGGCGCGCAGCGAGAACACCGACCGCACCCGCCAGATCGGCAAGCTCATGTTCCTGGACAGCGCGCGCCCGATCTACGCGGCCGTCGTGGACGCGCTCGACCAGGCCGTCGGGCGGGTGCTCGCCACGCTCGACGAGCAGGGTATCGCCGACGACACCATCGTGCTCTTCTTCAGCGACAACGGCGGGGCCGCCTACGCGACGGGCGGCGCCGACAACGTGCCGCTGCGCGGCGGCAAGGGCGAGACCTTCGAGGGCGGCATCCGTGTGGTGGCGGCGATGCGCTGGCCGGGGCGCATCCCCGCCGGCGCGAAGCTCGACAGCATCATGTCGGTGATGGACGTCTTCCCGACCCTGGCCGAGGCGGCCGGCGTCGAGCCGCGCAACACGCGCAAGCTCGACGGGCGCAGCCTGTGGCCCGCCATCGCGCAGCCCGGCAAGCGCATGCCGCGCGAGGACTACCTCTACTTCACCTCCGAGACGCCGATCCGCGGCTCGTTCAGCCTGACCGCGTTCGACGACGAGTGGAAGCTCGTGCAGGAGGTGCGCCAGGGCCTGCTCTCGGCCCGCGTCACCAACTACCTGTTCCGGATCGCCGACGATCCCAACGAGTACAACAACCTGGCCGCCGAGCACCCCGACGT
>JASJBO010000124.1 GCA_030066475.1 Myxococcota bacterium | reverse complement strand
ACCAACGCGAGGGCGAAGAAGCCATGCCGCGAAACCTAGCCGCCCGATGCAGGCTGGCCCAGTCCACGCTTCCGCGCGCGGTCGGCGCGGTACAATGGGACGACCGAAGACGGAGGACCGGCATGCAGCTTCTCGACACCGACAGCCTGAGCTGGGTCCACTTGCCCGGCGACGAGTCCTTCGGCTACCCGATCGACTACTGGGGCGCGATCGTCAGCGCGCGGCCCGACGGGCACGTCGACGTCGTGTTCCGCTGGGAGCCGAACTCCTACTGCCACTTCCACCGGCACCTCGTCGACACGACCTCGGTCGTGCTCCAGGGCGAGCACCACGTGGTCGAGATCGAGAACGGCAAGGAGATCGCACACAAGGTCCGGCTGCCCGGCGACTACGCGCACAAGCCGGCCGGCGACGTGCACATGGAGTATGCGGGGCCCGAGGGCTCGGTCGTCCTCTTCCATCTCTACGCGCCCGACGGCAAGCTGTTCGAGGTGCTCGACCGGGATGAGAACGTGCTCGCGGTCGGGACGATCGAGACGCTGCAGGCAGGAGCGGCGAGCCGCTGAAGGATCTCCCGTCGGTGCCGAAGCTCCCCGCCGCCGTCGCTCTCGCTCTCGTGCTCACGGCCCAGCACGCCCTGGCGCAACGCCTGCTGGTCTCCGCGGCGAATCCGTCGTTCGACAACACCTTCGCGGGGCCCGGCGTCGTCGAAGTCGTCGTCGCCGACCCCCTCATCGCGGACACGACCCGGCAGCAGGACGAGCCCGAGATCACCGTGAACGGCAAGCTCCTGCGCATGGTCCAGGGCGACGACGGAAGCTGGTACGGCTACTTCGCGGACCGGGATCTCGCCGTCCTGGCCGACTCCACCGCGCCGACCGTGGGCAGCGCGGCAGCCGGCAACGGTCTCGACTTCGGCACCTTCTGCGGCGAGGCGTCGGGCACGGCCCTGGGACTCGGGGCGACGGGCATCGGTGACACGGACGGCGTCGCGATTCCGAGGGACGGCGGCGCCGACGGCGGGACTCCGGGCGCCCCGCTCGGCGGCGCGATCGGGCACGACTGCCCGGCCGTTCCGACCGGCCCGGTGTCGAACAACGTCGTGCGGGAGCCGCCGAACCCGTCTGCGTTTCCGAACGCGACCTCCGACGCGGGGCAGATCGGGATCGACGTGGCGGCCTGGCCCTTCGTCCAGCTCTACCGCCTTCCGGTCGCCGGCAACGTCGTGATCCAGTACAACCCCGGTGGCGGGGTCGAGACGGTCACCCTCACCTACGAGAGCGACATCGACAGCTACGCGTCCGGCTCCCTCGACCGCGCGAGCTACCCGCAAGGCGCCGACGTCCACCTCACGATCACGGACCCCTGGCTGAACGTCGACCCGACCGACGAGGACTCCTGGACCTTCGCGAGCAACCCCTCCGACCCGGACTCCTTCGGGACCTACTACCAGCTCTTCGACGAAGACGGCAACCAGGCCGGCGACGGGGTGCCGGGCGGCGCGATCTCGCTCGCGATGGATCTCTCCGAGCTTCACTGCGACGACAACTGCCGGGTCCTGCTCGATCCGGACGCGAACTCCGCCGGCGTTCCGGTCGTCACCTTCCAGGACAACGAGAAGTCGGAGATCACCGCCTCCGCGCCGGAGGACCCCACGAGCTTCCAGACCCTGAGCGGGCAGCTCCCGCCGGGCTCGTTCCCGATCACGTTCACCGAGACCGGCCCCAATACCGGCTCGTTCACCGCGAGCGACCAGCGCGGCGCGTCGAACCTCACCGTCCCGGACGACGCGCTCCGCGGCACGACCGCGACCTTCTCGTACAACCAGGACCCGGTGTCCATCCTCGTCCGGAACTTCAACGGGAGCATCTTCGTCGATCTCCTCGAGGACTGGGGCGGCGAGGAGATCGCCGTGATCGTGAACGACGACGACCTGAACGAGAACGGCCTCGTGGTCGAGACGCTCGACCTCTCCGACCCCGCGGTCGACCACGTTCCGTCGCTCGCGATCGGTCAGCCCGTCACGCTGGAGCGGCTCGTTTCGGCGAAGCTCCAGCCCGCCGACGTCGAGCTGTTCGGCACCGTGCCCGGCGCCGAGGACGTCGAGTCGCCGAGCCAGCGTGCCTTCCTGCGCAACGCAACGGGTTCGGACCTCACCGTCGCCAACGGCGACGAGATCGTGCTCGACCTGGGCATCACGCTCCAGGAGCTGTACGCGGCCGTGCCCGAGCCCGGGCCGGCTGGCGCCGCGGGCCCGGACGGATTCCGCGGGGTCGGCCTCCTCAACCTCGACGTACGCTCGCTCTTCGCCGCGGTCGACGCGCTCGAGAGCGTGACGGTGGCCCTCTCGGACGCGACGGACCGGGTCGTCGTCGCGACCGCCGCGCCGGCGCAGAGCCTGGTCGACCTGGCCGAGCAGGCGCTCGACGCCACCCCTGGCTTCTTCGATCTGGACCCGCTGCGGGACGCCCACGTCGTGCTCACGCTGAACACCCCCGGGACCAGCTCGATTCCCGACCGCGCCGTGCTGCCCATCGTCGCCGACTTCTTCTCGTTCGGATTCACCGGCGCGGGCGAGCCGTCCGAGCCGGTCGCCAACATGATCGCGAGGCTCGAGCTGGTCGAGTCCGGCCCGAACGCGGGAGTCTTCGAGGGAACCCTGGCGTTCGAGATGCACAACCAGCTGAACGTGCTCGACCCGCAGACGTACGCCGGCCTGGCGCCGAGCGGCGACCGGGTCCGCTTGATCCTGGGCGGGGGCCTGATCGACGCCGCGGGGCCGACCGCGGAGCACGTCGACGTCATCTCGGAGGGAGTCCCGGTCCTGCGCGCCGATCGGGTGGACGCGCCGAGTCACTCGGTCGTGCTCAGGGGCTTCCGCGGGGCACACGACCCCGGCGATACGCTCTTCGTCCGGCTGATCGACCCCGACCTGAACGTCGATTCCGAGGTGGCCGACGTCTACGACGTGGTCTCCACACCGGACTTCGACGACCCGGCCTTCGGAGCCGTTGGTGCGGCGGGCCTGCCGGACGACCTCCCGAGCGGGCCGCTGGGCCGGCTGCTCGACATCGCCTTCGACGGCGTGCGCTGGAGGACGCCCCAGGGATCGTGCGACCTCGGCGGCGTCCCCGTGACCGGCCTGGACGCGTCCGGCTTCGCGCTGGTCGAGACGGACGTCGACAGCGGCGCCTTCGAGGGAATCCTCACGATCCCCTCGGTCTGGTGTCGCACCGACGACGGCACGCCCGAGTCCACCGGTGGGCTGACGATGAGCATCCGCTACGTCGACTTCCGCTCGGCCTCGAACAGCATCGTGCAGGTGTCGCGCACGACGGTGCTGCCGGAGCCGGACGCCGGGCCGATGGGCTGGACCGCGCTGCTGGCGCTCGGCTGCCGGCGGAGGCAGCGCCTTGCTGCAAGTTCCCATCGAGCCCGCATCGAGGTACGATGACCCCGCGATGGTGGGGACCGAGGTGTAGCCCTTCGGAGGAAGCAGGCATGCGCGCCGGACGGTCCGTGAGCAGGGCGCTGGCCCTCGTCGGTCTCTCACTCTTGCTCCTCGGAGCGGACCGGTGTCCCCTCCGGGAGATGGTCTTCTCCGCGCTCGCCGACCACGAGGCTCGCCTGGGCGAGCTCGAGTCGTGCAGCTGCTGCTGCGACGGGCGCTTCGCGCTGGTCTGCGGCGACGACGGACACAGCTACCTGAACGCGTGCGAGGCCGAGTGCGCGGGCGTCCGGGTCTCGGGCGAGGGGCCGTGTGAGCCGGCGTCGGAGTGCGAGGAGCCGAATCCGGCCGGCTGCGTACAGACCGGCTGCCCCGACGGCGAGGTGTGCTTCCGCGACGGCACGACCTGCGTGCCCTCCGCGTGCACCTGCGACCCGACGACCGGCACCTGGATCTGCACCGACGACTGCGGCGGCGGGGTCTGCATCGGGGGTCCCCAGGGCTGCCCGGGAGCGAACCCCGCCGGCTGCGGGACGAGCAACCCGTGTCCCGAGGGCCAGGTGTGCTTCCGCGACGGCTCCACCTGCCTGCCGTCCGCCTGCTTCTGCGATGAGCAGGTGGGCACGTGGATCTGCACCGAGGACTGCGGCGGCGGGGTGTGCCTGGGCGGGCGCGCACGCTGAGGCCACGGTCGTCCGCTCTCGGTGTTCTGGCCGGGTCGGAGCCGCGGCGGTGCCGAGCCGCCTCGGGCCGCGACACGCGCTCAGTCGGGCAGGCAATCGCCTCCTGGCCCCGGCCGGCGGAAGCTCACGAAGTCGAACTCGACGCGCACGGGCGAGCCGGGTCCGTCGTTCCAGCGGTTGGCGACGAGGCCCACCTGGACCTCCGCCGGGAGGTCGCGGCGCACGAAGCCCTCGGCGTGGAAGTCGTCGCCGGGCAGGCCCGCCCCGTTGCTGGCCAGGTTGTCCCAGGTCATGGCTTCCTCGGTCCAGGCGCCGCCGTCGGCGTCGAGGCTGCGGAAGAAGCGGAACGCGTCGCCCACGCGGCACACGCGGAGCCGTCCCGCGAGCTCGCCGACCGGCGTGAGGAAGAGGGTGGACTGCGACTCGGCGTCGAGGTCGGGGCCGTCCGGGAAGGTCGTCTTGGTCTCGCTCCCCCAGAAGCCCGCCTGGTTGCCGATGTTGTACATGAGCCAGCTCTCGCCGCCGTGGTCGTCGAGCGCGTCGGGGTCGTGGCTGGCGGGATCGCGCACGAGGAAGCCGCCGGAGTTGAAGCCGCCGAGCGGCGCGACGTCGATGTCGGCGACCGTGCCGACGCGCACGTGCGCCGTCGCGATGAAGTCCCCGCGGACGATGCGGTAGAGCATGGGACCGCGTCGGCTCTGGTACCAGGCGGCGCCAGCACCCGCGTCGGTGAGCGACGGGTCGTCGTAGTCGGTCGCGTCGATCGTGAGGTGGCCCGGCGTCTCGGTGTCGATCGCGATCCAATCGTGGTGGGGCACGTCCTGCTCGCGCTCGGCCCGCACCAGCCAGGTGTCGAGCGTGGCCGGCTCGTCGAACGCGTCCGACAGGAGCGCGAGGTCGCAGCCGGTCGCGGTGGTGGCGAGCGCGGCGATGGCGAGAACGGAGATCGGTCGGGTACGCGGCATGTCGGTCCTCCCTGCACGAGGAGTGGGTAGCCGACGCCGGGCGCCTCGTGACCGGGTCGGCGCAAGGGTCAGAAAAGGATCAGATCGCCGTAGGAAACCCGGGGCGGCGATGGCGCCGCGCCGCTCCTGCGCGACCCGCGCCGGGGCGAATCCCCCGTGCGGAGGTGGGCGCGCCGGCGGCCGGTCGCGCTCGAGCGCGCGCGCAGGCGCCAGACGGAGCGCCCGGACACCATCCCGGCCCTTGAGCGTCGGGCCGTTCTGGTGTCCACTGGGAGTCCGTCGGCGAGCTCCGGCGGCTCCGGGAGGGCCTCATGATCCTCGATCTCTTCCGCATGGACGGGCGGGTCGCCGTGGTGACCGGCGCGGGTCGCGGCATCGGCGCCGGCATCGCGCGCGCCTTCGCCGAGGTGGGCGCCGACGTCGTGATCGGAGCGCGCACGGCCTCGCAGCTCGAGGAGGTGGCCGCGGACGTGCGCAGCCACGGGCGCCGGGCCTCGGTGGTGTCGGGCGACCTGAGCCGGCGCGAGGCGCTCGAGGCGCTGGTGGAGCGAGCCGTCTCCGACTACGGGCGCCTCGACGTGGTCGTGAACAACGTCGGGGGCAGCATGCCCGGCCCCTTCCTCCAGACCACCGAGCAGGCCTTCAACGAGGCCTTCCAATGGAACGTCACCACCGCCTTCAACCTCACCCAGCTCGCGGTGCCCCACTTGCTCGCGTCGGGCGGCGGCTGCGTGATCAACATCGCCTCGGCCGCGGGCCGCTTCCACGACCGCGGGTTCCTGGGCTACGGCACCGCCAAGGCGGCCATGATCCACATGACCGCGAACCTGGCCAACGACCTGTCGCCCCGGATCCGGGTGAACGCGATCGCGCCCGGCGCGATCGAGACCTCGGCGCTCGGGATCGTGCTCCAGAACGAGGAGATCACGGCCAAGATGGTGGAGGGCACGCCGCTCAAGCGCCTCGGTCGGGTCGAGGACATCGCCGCGGCCGCCGTCTACCTGGCGTCGCCGGCCGGCAGCTACGTGACGGGCCGCTGCCTCGACGTGGACGGCGGCATCCGGCGCTCCAACCTGGAGCTGGGTCTGCCCGATCTCTAGGAGCGGACGACTTCGATTTCCGATCGCCGCGTCCCCCGTGTACGATGGCCCCGGCAGGATGGGGACCGGGGATCGCCGAGCGGAGGGTTCCGGATGCTCGTGATCAGGCTCGCAGTCGTCGTGTCGGTCTGGCTGCTGTGCCCCGCCCCCTGCCTCGCGCAGGGCACGCCGGTCGCCGAGTTCGGCGTGCTGAAGGGCCTCACCATCGAGCGGGTCGTGGGTCTCGAGGGCGCCGAGCGCGGCGACGGCAGCGCCCAGGTGCGCTGCGGGGTGCGCATCGACGGCCCCGACGGCGACGACCAGCGCTTTCCGCCGCCCGACGTCGACGAGGACTCCTGGTTCGGCGAGACCGAGCTCGACTGCGCCCTGATCCGCATCGCGGACAACGACGAGCTCGACACGCGGCCGCAGTTCGACGAGGGCCTGCACGAGGCCGACGCGGTCCTGCACTTCAAGACCGACGGCACGCCCAACACCGAGGACTTCCCGTGCCGGCGCGGCACGGGCTGCTACGAGATCCAGAACGCCCAGGCGTTCGGCGACGACGACCCGGTGCCGCGCAACATCGGCTCGGTGTTCTGCCGCGGCCCGAACGCCACCTGCGCGGTCGGCGCGCCGGTCTTCGTGATGGGGGGCTCGGTGCAGCGCGACTACCTGAAGGCCGACGCCGAGGTGCGGCGGGTGCCGGACGGCGGGGGCCGGGGGCCGTCGGCCGCGCCACCGATCTCGGTGGCGTCGTTCGCATCCGTCTACTTCACGCCCGAGTCGTTCCAGCTCGTCGCGAGCGGTGCCGAGGTGGTCGTCTCGCCGCGCTTCGAGGCGACGGCCATGGAGGTGATCCACGCCACCGCCAGCATCGACGTCGCGCCGGCGAGTCCGCCGAGCGCGCCGGCGGCCCTGCTCTCGGCGCGCTCGGCGAGCATCAACGGGCTCGGCGCGGCGCTGCTGGCTGAGCAGGTCGAGCAGGCGGCGGCGCGGGCCCCCGCCTTCCTGCGCTACGAGCCGGGTGCCGCCGCCGAGCTCACGATCGCGGGCGCGGCGCTGGCGTTCGGGAGCCTCGCGGTCGACCGCTACGGCGGCGGCGGCGCCGAGCGCCCGGCGCTCGACGTGCTGGCCGAGTACTTCGCGTCGCCCGCCGCCGTGTCCGTCGTGGCGCCCGAGCAGGCGCAGCCGGGCTACGTCCCGACCGTAACCCACCGCGAGGTCGCCGTCGGAGGCACGCCGGTCACCGGCAGCGGCCTCGATCCGAGCCTGCGCGACCTCGTGCCCGAGCCCGTCCTGGAGGGCATCCGGGCCAGCGGCGAGCGCGTCCACGCGCCCACGGCGCTGGTCGGGCTGGTGATCGGCGTCGAGGGCACCCTGCTCGACGCGGTGAACGTCTCGGTCGGCACGCCGGGCACCGCGCTCCAGGCGCTGTTCGCGGGTCTCGCGAACGGCGAGATCTTCACGATCGACGTCGGCATCGCCACCAGCTCGTTCGGGATCGCCGAGGCGCGGCGTACGGCCGGCGCCCTGATCGACGACTTCGGCACCGGGAGCTTCAGCCAGTTCCTCGACGTCCCCGGGCTCGCCTTCGCGATCGAGGCGGGTCCCGGCATCCTGGGCGAGCAACGCGAGGTCGCGGCCGAGCTGCTCGAGACCTCCGGCGAGGGCTTCTTCGTCTCGACCACCTCCGGCGCCTACAGCCACGACCAGGCGACCGGCGCGTTCGCGGTCTCCGACCTCACCTACGACGGGCCCGACGCCAGCGAGGTCGATCCGGGCGAGGGCTCGCTCAACCTCGACCTCACGGCGGACGGCGCCAACGCCTTCGTGGTGGGGATCGACCGGCTCGAGAACTTCAGCGAGGAGCCGCTCCAGCTCGCGATCGGCGCGCGGGCCGTCGTCGACGACCCGGCGCGGACGCCCTACGAGTTCCTGGTTCCGTTCGACGAGCCGCTCGTCCAGGACCTCGACCTCCCGATCCCCTTCCACCTGCTGGACGCGCCGGAGGGCGCGCTCGAGGACGTCGCCGCCCTGGAGCTGGTGGTGGACGGCTCGTTCGGCTCGGACCACGTCGCGCGGCTCGTCTCCTTCGAGACGGCGCGCGTGGAGACCTGGCCGCCGGTGGTCGACGCCTTCGACGCCGGCGCGCTCTCCGTCACCTGCAGCGCGGTCGGCTCCGACTTCGTCGCGGAGCCGATTCCGCTGGTGCCCGGCGGCCAGCGCGAGGGCGTGTTCGAGATCGTCGCGACCGAAGGCGTCTCGAACCTGAGCGCGTTCGTCGCCGACGGCGCGCTGGTGTACCGACAGGGACCGCAGGTGTTCGGCAACGGCTCGATCCGCTGGGATGGGCTCGACACGAGCCCCGCGCTCGGCACCCTGCCGCTCCCGGGTGTCGACCTCGGCCGCACGGGTGCCTCCGCGTTCGAGGTGAACGTCCGCTCGCTGCGCTTCGACGGCCCGATGCTGGGCGGCGTCGAGATCGGCCTGTTCGCGCGCCGTCCGGGGCCGGTCGGCCCGCTCTTCGAGGCCACGCTGATGCTCGAGGAAGACGTTCCCGAAGCGACCCGGTTCGAGGTCGACTTCAGCGAGCTCGAGCCCTCGCTCGGCGGCTCGGCCGCGAGGGGACCGGTGGCCCTGGACGAGGTGGCGGCGCTCGGCATCGAGATCCGCGCGCCCGGCCAGGACGACTTCGAGCTGGTGATCGACTCGGTGCGCGTGGTCCCGGCCTGCGGCAACGGCCGCCTCGACGCGGACGAGAGCTGCGACGACGGCGACCGCACCAGCGGCGACGGCTGCTCGGCAGCGTGTCGCGACGAGTCGCTCTGGGCCTTCGTCGGCACGGCCGCGGGGGGCCGCATCGTGTTCTCGGTCGAAGGCGTCGACTTCGACGTCACCACCGATCCCGGACAGAGCGCGGCGGAGGTGGCGCGCCGGGTGGCGACGACGATCGCGTCGGATCCTGCGCTCGCGGCCGCGAACGTGGGCGCGATCGCCGTCGAGAACCTGGTCGCGGTGGAGGGCGCCGTGGGCCCGACCGAGGTCGACGACCCTGGCCTCGCGCACCGGTCGGCGCCCGAGTGCAGCAACGGGCGCGACGACGACGGCGACGGCTTCCGCGACCACCCCGACGACCCCGGCTGCTCGGGTCCCGGCGATCCCACCGAGGGCGTCGATGGCGACGGCGACCTGGTCTCCGACGCGGCCGACAACTGCGTCGAGCTGGCAAACCCGCAGCAGCGCGACAGCAACCGGGACGGCTACGGGAACCGCTGCGACGCCGACTACGACGGCAATGGCGCCGTGGGCATCTCCGACTTCAACGTGCTGCGCGCGCAGTTCGGGCGCACGGCGGAAGACGCCGGCTTCGACCCGGACGTCGATGCGGACGGCAACGGGGCGATCGGGATCGCGGACTTCTCGGTGCTGCGCGCGTTCTTCGGCGCGGCGCCCGGCCCGAGCGGCCTCGGGTGCGCCGGGACCGTCCCCTGTCCCTCGCCGTGAGCGGCGGGCCGCCTCACTCGGATGACGCGATCGCCTGGCGCAGCCGCGCGAGGGACTCGGCGTGCGACTGCGCGTGCTCGTGCCCCGCGTGTGCCGACGGCCGATTGACACGCCCGCTGCCGTGCACAAGCTCGAGGCGTCCCGTGGAGGCAGGGGTGGTGGTAGATGCGGACTCCGTTTCGATGGCTGTGTGTCCTCTTCCCGACAGCCGTGCTCGTCTCGATCGCGGCGGCGGCGGTTGCGCAAGTGGAGCCGGAGTGGCTCCGCTCCTACGACGGCCCCGCCGGGATGGATGACCGGGCGGTGGCAGTCGCGGTGGACGGCTCGGATGCAGTCGTCGTCACCGGCGAGAGCGAGGGCGACTTCCTCACGGTGAAGTACCGCGCCGACGGTAGCCGCGCCTGGGCCGAGCGCTGGGCGGGCGCGAGCGGCGAGCTCGACACGCCGGCCGACCTGGTCGTGGATGCCGGAGGCTTCGTGTACGTCACCGGCACCAGCGAGAACAGCCTCGGTCGCCACGCCATCGTGACGATCAAGTACGCACCCAGTGGCTCGGTCGAGTGGATCCGCAGCTTCGCGCAGTACGACAGCCGGGCCGTGGGACTCGACCTCGACGCCGCCGGCAATGCCTACGTCGCGGGCAGCAGCATCGCGAGCCGCACGTCCACGGACACGAACTTCGTCGTCATCCGGTACACCGCGGACGGCGATCGCCCCTGGTTCCGCGAGTTCGGGATCTTCGACGTGGGCTTCCAGAACGACGTGCCCGCGGCGATCGATGCCAACGCCGCGGGCCGGGTGGCGGTCACGGGCACCACGCGGCCCGAAGGGAGCGGCAGCTTCGAGTTCCTGACGGTGGTCTACGATTCCGCGGGGAACCGGGCCTGGTGGGACCGCTGGACCGGCGCCCTCCCCGGCGCCGAGGCGAAGGACGTCGCGATCGACGCCGCCGGTAACGTCTACGTGGCCGGTGAGGAGCGGACCGGTCTCGCCCAGGTGGATCTGGTGGCAGTCAAGTACTCGCCCGACGGCATGCGCGCCTGGGTGGAATCGCTCGCCACGGCAGGGAGTCGTCACACCGCCACGAGCGTCGCGGTGGATGCGATTGGGAATGTCCTCGCGTCGGGCTGGGTCAACCTGAGCGTCGGGTTCGACTCGCTCGCCCTCGGCAAGTGGCGACCGGACGGGAGCCTCGCCTGGCGCCAGGACCTGAACGGCACCACGCGCTATGCGCCGGACGGGACCTGGCTCGGCCGCGAGTACCACGGGCTGGCACTCGCGCGCCGCGCGTATGCTCTCGCCGCCGACGACCAGGGCAACGCGTATCTCGCCGGGCAGGCCAAGGACGCGGTGGACCCGGCGAGCGGACTCGACTTCGTCGTGGTGCGCTTCGACGCCGAGGGCACGCCGAAGTGGCGGCAGCTCTACGACACCGGGGGCGACGAGACCGCCCGCGCGCTGGCGCTGGCCCCGTCCGGAAGCGACGTCGGCGTCACGGGCCGCGCTCCGGGACGCGGCGACGACTACGTCACCGCGCGCTACTCGCAGTTCGAGGACACGCTGCTGCGCGTGATCCGCACGGGTCCCGGGTCGGGAAGCGTCACCAGCGACCCGCCGGGCATCGCCTGCGGCGCCGTCTGCTCGGCCTTCTTCGAAATCGGCACGCTCGTCGAGCCGCTCGAGGTGGATCTGGAGGCCGTCCCGGCACCCGGCTCGGCCTTCCTCGGCTGGGACGGCGACTGCGACGGCAACCCCGTCCCGACCGGAGTCCGGGAGCGGACCTGCGTGGCGATCTTCGACGTGCAGATGGACGCCGACCAGGACGGCGTCCGAGACCAGGACGACAACTGCCTCGTCACCGCCAATGCCGACCAGATCGACACGGACTCGGACGGCTACGGGAACGCCTGCGACCCGGACTACAACAACGACCGCGCGGTGGGCATCCCGGACTTCAACGTCGTTCGCGCCCAGTTCGGCCTGACCGACGCCGACCCAGGCTTCGACCCCGCCGTCGACCACAACGGCGACGGGGCGGTAGGCCTCGCGGACTTCAACGTGTTCCGCAGCTACTTCGGTCTGATGCCGGGGCCCTCGGGCCTGGGGTGTGCAGGGACGGTGCCCTGTCCGTAGCGACGCGCCGGCAGGGAGTCACGCGATGGGGTGCCGACTCCGGCCGCCCGCCCGCAGCCGGAGGAGCGCGAGCAGGGCGATCCCATGGCAGAGTCCGCTCGAGGGCTCCGGGACCGTCCGAACCAGGAAGCTGCCCCGCGTCGAGCTCCGGGTGATCCCGGTCAGCCAGTTCACGAAGACCGCCGTCTGCTCGGTCCCTTCCGTCAGGTGGTGACCGAAGGTCCCGTCGCCCACGGCGTTCGTCCCGTCCTCGTCGTCCAGGAGGCCGGAGCTGCCCACCACGACGGGATCGTTCGGGGGCGTCGCAGATACGGCGATCACCGCGCCGGTATCGCCGAGCAGATCGAGGAGCGCCTGCACGGCGCCCGTCTCGGGCCGGGAGGCCGTCCGGTTGTCGACTCCGCAAGGCTCGGCCGCCAACGCGTAGGCTGCGAACAGGGCACAGACCTCGCTCGCCGTGGCGTGTCGCCACCCTTGCGCCGCGAGATCGTTCCCGGTCCCGTTCACCACGTCGTTGTAGGTCAGGCCCAGGCTCTCGGTGAGATCGAGCCAGTCGAGGTCGGTCGCGGTATCGCGCGTCACGGTGCCGAGGTCGAGCAGCTCGGCCGAGGCCGCCCCGGCCACGAGGAGACAGAGCAGGCCCACCAGCGAGCAGCGGATGGAGCGCCGTGCGGTCATCCGAGCAAGCTACGTCAGGGGCGCCAGGCACGCCCACGGGCGCGCCCCGACCCGTGCGCGGCGTGGCGCCCCAGCCGGGTGCACAGGCGCGGCGGAAGCACCCAGAGGCCGACACAACCCCGTGACCTCGTCTGCGAGCACCGTGTCGCCGGGACGACAGGAGACGCCCCGGGCCGCGCCGCGCTTCGCCGGAATCCCCCGGTTGGTTGCACGTCTCGCGGCGGATTGCGCACGGTCGATGTGGGCACACGACTTGCACTGCCTCCAGAGACGCTCGTGACGGCGCTTGCGGGGTGACGCCGCCTGCAGGCAATGGGGG
>JASJBO010000129.1 GCA_030066475.1 Myxococcota bacterium | reverse complement strand
CCCATGCCCGGGAAGGGCGGCATCTCGCCGGACCAGAGCAGACGCTCCGTCCCGGTGCTGATGCCGCTCCACTCGACGTCCACCACGACGTCCTCGTGCCCGGGGCCCGTGAGCTCCAAGCGCCTCAGCGCCAGGCTTCTGGGCTCCTCGAGCACCACGGCGACCGTTGCGAGAGGGCTCTCCACGATAAGTGTCATGTTATGACGACAAATAGCTAAGTCAAGTAAAATTGACATGACGCGCTGACTGCGCGCGGCGTGCCCCTCGGGGGCTACGCGGCCGTCGCGCGCAGCGCGAACGCGCTCACGAGCATGCCGAGCACGAAGAGGCTCACGCCCGTGGCGTTGTACCAGGGGGCGAGCTCCCGCGGGCTCCGCAGCAGCCGGCGCATCAGGACCAGCTGGATCGCCGCCAGCAGGGTCACGAGACCCGCGTGCAGCGGCTGGCCCCAGAGTGCCAGGAGCGCGATCACCACTGCCTGCGGCAGCGCCATCGTCAGGCATGCCAGCCTGGCCGCGCGCTCGACGCCGAGCTGCACCGGGAGCGAGCCGATGCCCATGCGGCGGTCGCCCTCGACCGACTTGAAGTCGTTGAGGGTCATGATGCCGTGCGCGCCCAGGCTGTAGAGCGCCGCCAGGGCCAGGATGCGCGGCTCCGGCATCGCGCCGGCCGCCATGACCGCCGCTCCGGTGACCCATGCGATGCCCTCGTAGGAGATTCCGACCGCCGCATTGCCCCACCAGCCATTGCGCTTGAGGCGCAGCGGCGGCGCGCTGTAGGCCCAGGCCAGCGCCAGTCCGACGACGCCCGCCCAGGTCACCCAGGGCCCGAGGCTGGTCGCCACCACCAGCGAGAGCGCGGTCCAGAGCACGGCGATGCCGAGACCCCAGCGGCCCGGAACCCGCCCGGAGGGGATCGGGCGCTGGGGCTCGTTGATGGCGTCCACCTCGCGGTCGAACCAGTCGTTGACCGCCTGGCTGGTGCCGCAGACGAGCGGGCCGGCCAGCGCGATGCCCCCGGCGATCGCGAGTGCCTGGCCCTCGAGCGACACGCCGGAGGAGACCACGCCGCAGCCGAACGCCCACATCGGCGGGAACCAGGTGATGGGCTTCAGCAGCTCCAGCGCCGCCATCGGCTCCGGTCTGCGGAGACCGAGCCCGGGAACCGTCGGTGCCATCTGCTCGGGTCCTGCCAAGAGCGCCGTTCCTCCTGCGGCGCCCCCGTGGGGGGGCACGCGCATGCCTGCCCATCTACGTATCTCCGACCGCTGGAGAGTGTCAAGAACAACTTACGTCAAAAATATTTGACACTCGTCCTCGATGGGCATACGGTGATCTCGGGCGGACCGGATGAGCAACTCCTTCGCGATCTCCACCAGCCGACCTGCGGACCCGAAGGGCCCCGCGCTCTACTCGGCGGAGGAACGCCGGCGGCGCGACGCATCGTCGTGGACGCAGGTGCAGGGGGTCCTCGCCCCGCTCCAGTTCCTCGTCTTCGTGGTGAGCCTCGCGCTGGTGCTCCGCTATCTCGCGACCGGCGCCGGCTTCGGGCTCGCCACCGGCTCGATCGTGGTCAAGACGCTGGTCCTCTACACGATCATGGTCACCGGCTCGATCTGGGAGCGCGAGGTATTCGGCCGCTGGCTCTTCGCGCGGCCCTTCTTCTGGGAGGACGTGTTCAGCATCCTGGTCCTGGCGCTGCACACGGCGTACCTCGTCGCGCTCGCGTCCGGAGCGGTGGCCGCGCGCGACCAGATGTGGATCGCGCTCGCCGCCTACCTCGCCTACGTGATCAACGCGGGACAGTTCGTGTTGAAGCTCCGCGCCGCCCGGCGCGAGGGCAACGCGCCCGACCTCCCGGCGACGGGGTCTGCAGCATGAGCGCTCCCGCGCGCCTCGCTCCCGTCCCCGTCCGCCCGAACGGCGAGCTGCCGATCCTGCGCGAGCGCGGGCAGCGCGAGGTCTTCTGCGGCCTGACCGGGATCGTTTGGCTGCACCGGAAGATCCAGGACGCCTTCTTCCTCGTGGTCGGCTCCCGCACCTGCGCGCACCTGATCCAGTCGGCAGCGGGGGTGATGATCTTCGCCGAGCCGCGCTTCGCCACGGCGATCCTGCACGACCGCGACCTCGCCGGACTGGCCGACTGCAACGAAGAGCTCGACCGGATCGCGGGTCGGCTGCTCGAGCGCCGGCCCGACATCCGCCTGCTCTTCCTGGTCGGCTCGTGCCCGTCCGAGGTCATCAAGCTCGACCTGTCCGTGGCGGCGCAGCGCCTCACGGCCGCGCAGCGCGGGCGCGTGCGCGTGCTCCACTACTCGGGCAGCGGGATCGAGACGACCTTCACCCAGGGCGAGGACGCGTGCCTGAAGGCCCTGGTGCCCGAGCTCCCGGAGGCGCGCGACGCGCGCTCGCTGCTGGTCGTGGGGACGCTGGCCGACGTCGTGGAAGACCAGTTCGCGCGGCTGTTCGCCGAGCTCGGCATCGACCGGGTCGACTTCCTGCCGCCGCGCCGCGCCGACGCGCTGCCCGCCGTGGGCCCGGGCACGGCGGTCCTGCTCGCGCAGCCCTTCCTGGGCGAGACGGCCCGCGCGCTGGCCGCGCGCGGTGCGTCGCTGCTCGAGGCGCCGTTCCCGTTCGGCGTCGAGGGCACGACGGCCTGGCTGCGCGCGGCGGCCGACGCCTGGGGCGTGTCGCGCGCGCGCTTCGAGGCCGTCACGGCGAAGCCCGCCGCGCGCGCCGAGGGCGCGCTCGCGCGCCATCGCGAGCGGCTGGCGGGCAAGCGCATCAGCTTCCTGCCCGACTCGCAGCTCGAGATCCCGCTGGCGCGCTTCCTCGCGCGCGAGTGCGGGATGCTGCCGGTCGAGGTCGGCGTGCCCCATCTCGACCGCCAGCTGCTCGCCCCCGAGCTGGCGTGGCTGCCCGGTTCCGTGCGGCTGGCAGAGGGGCAGCACGTCGACCGGCAGCTCGAGCGGCTGCGCGCCGACCGCCCCGACCTGACGGTGTGCGGGCTGGGGCTGGCGAATCCGCTCGAGGCCGAAGGGCTGCGCACCAAGTGGTCGATCGAGCTCGTGTTCACGCCCATCCACGGCTACGACCAGGCGGCGGACCTCGCCGAGCTGTTCGTGCGGCCGCTGGACCGGGTCGAGAGGCTCGCCGTCTGACATGGAGCTGACCCTCTGGACGTACGAAGGTCCTCCCCACGTCGGCGCGATGCGCATCGCGACGTCGATGGAGGGCGTCCACCTCGCGCTCCACGCGCCGCAGGGCGACACCTACGCCGACCTGCTGTTCACGATGATCGAGCGGCGCGACCACCGCCCGCACGTCAGCTACTCGACCTTCCAGGCGCGCGACCTGGGCGGCGATACCGCCGAGCTCGCCATCGCGACCGTGCGCGAGGCCTACGAGCGCTTCGCGCCGCGCGTGCTGTTGGTGGGCGAGTCGTGCACGGCCGAGCTGATCCAGGACCAGCCGGGCGCGCTCGCGCAGGGGCTCGACCTGCCGGTCCCGGTGGTGCCGCTCGATCTGCCCGCGTACTCGAAGAAGGAGAACTGGGGCGCGAGCGAGACGTTCTACCGCCTGGTGCGCACGCTGCTGCAGGGCGCCGAGCCCGGACGGGAGCGTCCGAAGCACGCGCGTCCCGTCGCCAACCTGCTCGGCCCGACCGCGCTCGGCTTCCGCTGCCGCGACGACGTCGTCGAGGTCGAGCGGCTGCTGGCGTCGATCGGCGTCGACGTGGGCGTGGTCGCGCCCGCCGGCGCGACGCCCGAGGACCTGCTGCGCATCCCCGAGGCGGACGTCAACGTGTGCCTGGTTCCCGAGGTCGCGCGCACCACGTGCGCCTGGCTCGAGCGGACCACCGGCCAGCCGACCGTGCAGACGGTGCCGATCGGCGTCGGCGCCACGCGCGACTTCCTGCGCGAGGTGGGTGCGCTCACCGGCGTGTCGGTGGAGGACGCGCTCGCCGCGCCGCAGGCCCGACTGCCCTGGTACTCGCGCTCGGTCGACTCCACCTACCTGACCGGCAAGCGCGTGTTCGTCTTCGGCGACGCCACGCACGCCGTGGCGGCCGCACGCGTGGCCGACGAGGAGCTCGGCTTCTCCGTCGTCGGCCTCGGGACCTACAGCCGCGAAGGCGCACGCGAGGTGCGCGCGGCGGCGGCGAAGTACGGCGTGGAGCCGCTGATCACCGACGACTACCTCGAGGTCGAGGCGCGCGTGGCCGAGCTCGAGCCGGAGCTGGTGCTCGGCACGCAGATGGAACGACACGTCGCCAAGCGCCTGGGCGTCCCGTGCGCCGTGATCTCGGCGCCGGTGCACGTGCAGGACTTCCCCGCGCGCTACTCGCCGCAGATGGGGTACGAGGGCGCGAACGTCCTGTTCGACAGCTGGATCCACCCGCTCATGATGGGACTCGAGGAGCACCTGCTCACCATGTTCCGCGGAGACTTCGAGTTCCACGACCAGGCGGCGCCCTCGCATCTCGCGAGCGAGGCGCACAGCGCGGGTCCCGCCGCCCCGGCGCCGACGGAGGCCGCGGTCGGCTGGACGGAGGAGGCCCGCGACGAGCTCCAGAAGGTCCCGTTCTTCGTGCGCGGCAAGGCGCGTCGCAACACCGAGCGCTTCGCCGCGACGCGCGGTGTCCGAACCATCACCATCGAGACCCTGTACGATGCGAAAGCGCACTTCGGCCGCTGACCCGACGCCGATCCGGGTCGTGATCGTGACCCTGGACGCCCATCTCGAGGGCGCGGTGCAGCGCGCACGCGCCGAGCTCGCGCGCGAGCTGCCCGGGCTCGAGCTCGGCTTCCACGTCGCGTCCGAGTGGGGCGGGGATCCCGGCGCACTCGAGCGCTGCCGGGCCGACATCGAGCGCGGCGACATCGTCGTCGCGCACATGCTGTTCATGGACGACCACATCGAGCCGGTGCGCGAGTGCCTGGAGCGCCGGCGCGACCGCTGCGACGCGATGATCGGCTGCATGTCGGGAGAGCCGATCGCGCGCTTGACGCGGCTGGGGCGCTTCACCATGCAGGGAGGCGAGCGCGGTCTGCTCGCCCGGCTCAAGGGCCTGCGCAAGCGCCGCGCGGGCGGCAGCGCCGGGGCCCAGCAGATGGCGATGCTGCGCCGCATCCCGCAGATCCTGCGCTTCGTGCCCGGCACCGCCCAGGACGTGCGCGCCTACTTCCTGACGATGCAGTACTTCCTGGCGGGCTCCGACCAGAACGTCGCGAGCATGGTCCGCTTCCTGGTCGACCGCTACGCGGACGGACCGCGCCGTGGGCTGCGCGGCAAGCTGAAGCCCCAACCGCCGCGCGAGTACCCGGAGGTCGGCGTCTACCACCCGCGCCAGCGCGGACGGATCGAGTCCGACGAGGCGGGGCTGCCGCAGACCGGCGGGGAGGCGGGCACGGTCGGTCTGCTGGTGATGCGGTCCTACGTGCTGGCCGGCAGCACCGAGCACTACGACGGTGTCATCGAGGCGCTCGAGGCGAAGGGGCTGCGGGTGATTCCCGCGTTCGCGAGCGGACTCGACGCCCGGCCCGCGGTCGAGCGCTTCTTCCTGCGCGACGGGCGGCCCCGCGTCGACGCGGTGCTGTCGCTGACCGGCTTCTCGCTCGTCGGCGGTCCTGCCTACAACGACGCGGACGCCGCGCGCGAGATGCTCACCCGCCTCGACGTGCCGTACCTCGCGGCGCAGGCGGTCGAGTTCCAGTCGCTCGAGGCGTGGGAGCAGTCGGATGCCGGACTGCTCCCGATCGAGTCGACGATGATGGTGGCGATCCCCGAGCTCGACGGCGCGACCGGTCCCATCGTGTTCGGCGGGCGTTCCGAGGCGGGCGCAGCCCGGACCGGCTCCCGGGCCGGCAGCCGCGCGATGCGGGCCCATCCGGAGCGCGCCGAGCAGCTCGCCGCGCGCGTGGCCCGGTTGGTCGAGCTGCGCCGGACGCCGCGGGCGGAGCGGCGTGTCGGGGTCGTCCTGTTCAGCTTCCCGCCCAACGCCGGGGCCGTCGGCAGCGCGATGCACCTGTCGGTGTTCGAGTCGCTGTATCGCACGCTCCACGCGCTGCGGGCGGAGGGCTACGCGGTCGAGCTGCCGGACGACGTCGACGCGCTCCGCGAGCGCATCCTCGGGAGCGAGGTCGATCGCTCCGGCGCGCCGGCCCACGTGCACTGCCGCGTCCCGGTGGACGACCACGTCCGCCGCGAGCCCTGGCTCGAGGACATCGAGGCGCAGTGGGGCGCCGCGCCCGGCCGTCAGCTCACCGACGGCGCGTCGCTGTTCGTCCTGGGCGCGCGCTTCGGCAACGTCTTCGTCGGCGTGCAGCCCGGCTTCGGCTACGAGGGCGATCCGATGCGCCTGCTCTTCGAGAAGGGCTTCGCGCCGACCCACGCCTTCTCTGCCTTCTACCGCTACCTGCGCGAGGACTTCGGCGCCCACGCCCTGCTGCACTTCGGCACGCACGGCGCGCTCGAGTTCATGCCGGGCAAGCAGGTCGGCCTGAGCGGCGCCTGCTGGCCCGACCGTCTGATCGGCGATACGCCGCACTTCTACCTGTACGCGGCGAACAACCCGTCCGAGGGTGCGATCGCCAAGCGGCGCGCCGGGGCGACGCTGGTGAGCTACCTCACGCCGCCGATCGCGCACGCCGGGCTCTACCGCGGACTGCTCGACCTGCGCGCCTCGATCGAGCGCTGGCGGACCCACCGGACGGCCCCCGGCCCCGAGCGCGACGAGCTGGCGGCGTTGATCCAGGCGCAGGCGGGCGAGCTCGACCTCGCCGAGCCCGAGCCCGCCTGGAACGCGGCGTCCGAGCCGGAGGTCGAGCAGCTCGGCACCCGCCTCCTCGAGCTCGAGCAGACGCTGATCCCGCACGGCCTGCACGTGGTGGGACGCGCGGCATCGGCCGAGGAGCGGATCGACCTGCTGCTGGCGGTGTCGGAGTCGGCGCACGACCCGCCCTTGCCCCGACTCGCGATCGAGGCGCTGGTCGCGGGCGAGCCGGTCGAGCGCGCGCTCGCGGCCGCGGGCGAGCGCGCCGACGCCGAACGCCTGGAGCAGCTGCGCGGCCTGGCGGCGACCGACGCACTCCTCGCGGAGGACCACGAGATCCCGGCGCTCGTGCGTGCGCTCGACGGGCGCTTCGTGCCGCCCGCGCCCGGCGGCGACCTGCTGCGCGCCCCCGAGATCCTGCCGACCGGGCGCAACCTGCACGGCTTCGACCCCTTCCGCATGCCGAGCGCATTCGCGGTGAGTCAGGGGGCCCGGCAGGCCGAGCGGCTGCTCCAGCGCCACGCCGACGAGGGCAATCCGCTGCCCGAGTCGATCGCCCTGGTGCTGTGGGGCACTGACAACCTCAAGTCGGAGGGCAGCGCGATCGCGCAGGCCCTGTGGCTGGTGGGCGCGCGGCCGCGCTTCGACGGCTATGGCCGGCTCAGCGGCGCCGAGCTGGTCCCGCTGGAGGAGCTGAGCCGGCCGCGCATCGACGTCGTCGTGACGCTCTCCGGGATCTTCCGCGACCTCTTCCCGCTCCAGACGCGGCTGCTGGCCGAGGCCACCTTCCTGGCCGCGAGCGCCGACGAGCCGAGCGAGCGCAACTTCGTGCGCAAGCGCGCGCTGGCGCACCAGCAGGCGCACGGCTGCGACCTCGAGACGGCGGCGCTGCGCGTCTTCAGCAACGCCGCGGGCGCCTACGGCGCGAACGTGAGCCAGCTGGTGCAGAACGAGCTGTGGAGCGAGGAGGACGAGCTGGCCGAGGCCTACTCGCGCCGCAAGAGCTTCGCCTACGGCCGCGACGGGCAGCCCGTGCGCCGGGCCGAGCTGCTCGAGAGCCTGCTCGCCGGCGTGGAGCTCGCCTACCAGAACCTCGACTCGGTCGAAGTCGGCGTCACCACCGTCGACGTGTACTTCGACAACCTCGGCGGCGTGAGCCGCGCGGTCCAGCGCGCCGGTGGCGAGGCGGTGCCGGTGTACATCGGCGACGAGACCCGGGGCGAGGGGCGCGTGCGCACGCTGGGTGAGCAGGTCGAGCTGGAGACGCGCACGCGGATACTGAATCCCAAGTGGTACGAGGGCATGCTCCAGCACGGCTTCGAGGGCGTGCGCCAGATCGAGGAGCACGTCACCAACACCATGGGCTGGTCGGCGACGACGGGCCAGGTCGAGCCGTGGGTCTACCGGCAGCTCGCCACGACCTACGTGCTCGACGACGCCATGCGCGAGCGCATGGCCGCACTCAACCCGACGGCGTCGGCCAAGGTGGCCAGCCGCCTGCTGGAAGCGCACGAGCGCTCCTACTGGTCTCCCGATCCGGCGATGCTCGAGGCCCTGCAGCGGGTCGGTGCCGAGCTCGAGGATCGGCTCGAGGGCATCGACCCGGGGGTGGCCGCATGACGACGACCGCGATTCCGAACCGACCGGACGGCGAGGGCAGCGTCCAGGTGCGCCTGGACCCGTCGGTCCGCATCGACGGCGCCCAGGTGTTCGCCGTCTACGGCAAGGGGGGGATCGGGAAGAGCACGACCTCGTCGAACCTCTCGGTCGCGTTCTCGAAGCTCGGCAAGCGCGTGCTGCAGATCGGCTGCGATCCGAAGCACGACTCGACCTTCACGCTGACCAAGTCGCTCGTGCCGACCGTGATCGACGTGCTGGAGTCCGTCGACTTCCACTCGGAAGAGCTCCGCGTCGAGGACTTCGTCTACGAGGGCTACAACGGCGTGATGTGCGTCGAGGCCGGCGGCCCGCCCGCGGGCACCGGCTGCGGCGGCTACGTGGTGGGCCAGACGGTGAAGCTGCTCAAGGAGCACCACCTGCTCGAGGACACCGACGTGGTGATCTTCGACGTGCTGGGAGACGTCGTCTGCGGGGGCTTCGCGTCGCCGCTGCAGCACGCCGACCGCGCGCTGATCGTCACCGCCAACGACTTCGACTCGATCTTCGCGATGAACCGGATCGTGGCCGCGATCCTGGCCAAGTCGAAGAACTACGCCGTGCGGATCGGCGGCGTCGTCGCGAACCGCAGCGCGGGGAGCGACCAGATCGACCGCTACAACGCGAGTGTCGGCCTCAAGACCATGGCGCACTTCCCGGACCTCGACGTGATCCGCCGCAGCCGGCTGCGCAAGTCGACGCTGTTCGAGATGGAGGAGTCGCCCGAGCTGCTGGCCGTGCAGGCCGAGTACCTGCGGCTCGCCGCGGCGCTCTGGGAAGGGGCGGACCCGCTGGTGGCGGAGCCGATGAAGGACCGCGACCTGTTCGACCTGCTGGGGTTCGACTGATGGCGGCGCCGAGCTACGAGGAGCGCCGCGGCCAGCTCGAGGCCTACTTCGACCGCACCGCCGTCGAGGCGTGGGCGCGCCTCACCTCCGACGCGCCGGTCGGCCGCATCCGAGCCACGGTGCGCGCCGGCCGCGATGCGATGCGCGGCACCCTGCTCGACTGGCTGCCGGCCGACCTGCGGGGCGCGCGCCTGCTCGACGCGGGCTGCGGAACCGGTGCGCTCGCCGTCGAGGCGGCGCGCCGCGGAGCGCAGGTCGTGGCCGTCGACCTGTCCCCGACGCTGGTCCGGCTCGCCGGCGAGCGCAGCGGCGACGTCGGCCCGGGGCGCATCGAGTTCCGCGTCGGCGACCTGCGCGATCCGTCCTGGGGCCGCTTCGACCACGTCGTCGCGATGGACTCGTTGATCCACTACCCCGCGCCGCACCTGGCCGAGATGCTGGCGAGCCTGGCGGCGCGCGCCGACGCGACGCTGCTGTTCACCTTCGCGCCGCGCACCCTGCCGCTCGCGCTGATGCACGCGGTCGGGCAGTGGTTCCCGAGGTCGGACCGCTCGCCCGCCATCGAGCCGCTGGGCCTGGCGGCGCTGCGGCGCCGCATCGAGGCCCACCCGGGCCTGGGCGGCTGGCGTCCCGAGCGCGTGCAGCGGGTCGCCCGCGGCTTCTACATCTCGCACGCGATGGAGCTGAGGCGCCGGTGAGGCGCTGGAACGACGCGATCGCCCGCCAGTGGGCCGCGGTCGGCACGCGCTTCCTGCCGTTCGCCGATGCCGCCAGCCCCGAGCTCCCGCTGGGGCGGCTGCTGCGCCTGTCGCTCTTCCAGGTGAGCGTCGGCATGGCCCTGGTGCTGCTGACCGGCACGCTCAACCGGGTGATGATCCTCGAGCTGGGCGTCTCCGCCTGGCTGGTCTCGCTGTTCGTGTCGCTGCCGATCGTGTTCGCGCCCTTGCGCGCGCTCGTCGGCTTCCGCTCGGACCATCACCGCTCCGCGCTCGGCTGGCGCCGCGTGCCCTTCCTCTGGTTCGGCACGCTGCTCCAGTTCGGCGGCTTCGCCATCATGCCCTTCGCGCTGATCCTGCTCTCCGGCGACACGCAGGGACCGCCCTGGATCGGCCACGCCGGCGCAGCCCTGGCGTTCCTGCTCGCCGGGGCCGGCTTGCACACGACGCAGACGGCGGGCCTCGCGCTCGCGACCGACCTCGCACCGCCCGAGTCGCGTCCGCGGGTGGTGGCGCTGCTGTACGTCATGCTGCTGCTGGGCATGGTCGGCAGCGCGCTCGCCTTCGGCTGGTTGCTGGCCGACTTCGGGCAGATCCGCCTGATCCGCGTGGTCCAGGGGGCCGCCCTCGCCACGATGGCGCTGAACTGTGCGGCGCTCTGGAAGCAGGAGGCGCGCGATCCGTCGCGCGCGGCCGCCATGGCGCCGCGCCCCCCGTTCCGCGCGGCCTGGCGCGGCTTCCTGCGCCAGCCCCGCGCGGCTCGCTTCCTGCTCGCGCTCGCCCTCGGGACGATGGGCTTCGCGATGCAGGACATCCTGCTCGAGCCGTACGGCGGGGAGATCCTGCAGCTCGGTGTCGGGGCCACCACGACGCTCACCGCGGTGCTGGCCGGGGGCACGCTGCTGGCCTTCGGCGTCGCCGCCCACCGCCTCGGACGCGGCGCCAACGTGCATCGCCTCGCGGGCTACGGCGCCCTGGTCGGCGTCATGGCCTTCGCGGCGATCCTGTTCGCCGCGCCGCTGGGGTCGCCCGGGCTGTTTCGCCTGGGCACGGCGGGCATCGGGTTCGGCGGCGGCCTGTTCGCCGTGTGCACGCTGACCGCTGCGATGCAGCTCGATCGCGGCGGCGCCAGCGGACTCGCGCTCGGGGCCTGGGGCGCGGTGCAGGCCACCGCCGCCGGGGTCGGGATCGCGCTCGGCGGAGCGCTTCGCGACGCGGCCTCGACGCTCGCGGCGCAGGGCCTGCTCGGCCCCGCGCTCAGCAGCCCCGCGGTGGGCTACGGCGTCGTCTACCACGTCGAGATCGTCCTGCTCTTCGCCACCCTGGTCGCGATCGGCCCGCTGGTTCGCCCCGAGCCCGCCGCCGCGACCGCATCGTCCGCGCGGTTCGGCCTGGCCGAGCTGCCGAGCTGACGCGAATCGGAGGTTCACGCATGGAAGCCGGTGCCATCACCGAGTACATCGACGTCGCCCAGATCGTCCTCTACCTGTTCTGGGCCGCCTTCGCGGCGCTGATCTTCTACCTGCGGCGCGAGGACAAGCGCGAGGGCTACCCGCTCCAATCGGACGGCCCGGAGCTGGTAGCGGGCTTCCCCCCGGTGCCCGAGCCGAAGGTCTTCTCGCTGGCCCACGGCGGCACCTACGAGGCGCCCAACGCAGCCCGCGACGAGCGGCCCCTCGCCGCCGAGCCGGCGGCCCCGTGGCCCGGGGCGCCGCTCGAGCCGACCGGAGATCCGATGCTCGACGGCGTGGGACCGGCCTCCTACGCGCAGCGACCCGACGAGCCCGACCTCACCATCCAGGGGGAGCCGCGGATCGTGCCGCTGCGCGCGGCGACCGAGTTCTGGCTGGAGCCGCGCGACCCGGACCCGCTCGGCATGCAGGTCGTCGCGGCGGACGGACGGGTCGCCGGGAGCGTCTACGACGTGTGGGTGGACCGCTCGGAGCCGCAGGTGCGCTACCTCGAGGTGGAGGTCGCCGGCTCGACCGCTCCGGGCGAGGCGGAGGTCTCGGCGCCGGCGTCGACGCGGGCGCTGCTGCCGATGACGCTCGCGCGCATCATGGGGCGCCGGCGCCAGGTTCTGGTGGCCTCCATCACGAGTGCGCAGTTCGCGCGCGTCCCGGCGCTCCGGAACCCGGAGCGGGTCACGCTGCTCGAGGAGGACCGGATCTGCGCCTACTTCGCCAGCGGCCACCTGTACGCCGAGCCGTCGCGACAGGAGTCGCTGCTGTGAGCGCCGCCGCGGTCCACGTGGGCGAGTACGAGGACGAGCCGATCCATGGCCTCCCGGAGTGCCTGCCGACGGGCGAGGAGATCCTCTGGCAGGGCGCACCGAGCTGGCGGGGTCTCGCGCGACGATCGCTGCACGTGCGCAAGGTCGGGGCCTACTTCGGGCTGCTGGTGGTCTGGCGCCTCGCGACCGCCCTCCGGGACGGAGAGGCGTTCGCGGCAGCCGCGGCGTCCGCCGCCGGCCTGGTCGTGCTCGGCGCTGCGGCCGTGGGACTGCTGGCCGGGATCGCCTGGCTGAACCAACGCGCCACGGTGTATACCATCACCAACCGCCGGATCGTGCTGCGCTTCGGCGTGGCGCTGCCGATGGCCGTCAATCTGCCGTTTCGGGCGATCCAGTCGGCGGGCCTGCGGGTCCACTCCGACGGCAGCGGCGACATCCCGCTGTCCGTCTCGGGCATCGAGCGCATCGGCTACGCGCTGATGTGGCCCCACGCGCGGCCCTGGAAGCTCGGCCGGCACGTCCAGCCCATGCTGCGCTCGGTGCCGGAGGCGGCAGCCGTGGCACGGGCCCTGGCCCGCGCGCTCGCCGCGTCGACGCGCGCCATGCCCGACCCGGCCTCGGCCGACGTGCCCGAGGCCGGCGCGAGGCGGCCGGCGGCCGTGGCGGCCGTCTGAGTCGAGGAGGAGTCCGATGAGCGCCCCCGCGTCGCACCGGCCGTTCCCGCGCGCCGCCCAGATCGGCGCCGCGGTACTGATCGGCCTGGCCCTGGTCGCCGCGGCGGCCGGACGGCACGCGGGCTTCGAGAGCGCGCCGCCGCCTCGCTCCGAGCCGGTGGACCGACTGGAGCTGCGCTTCGAGGACCGGGCGGATGGCGCCGTGGTCGTCACCACGGCCGACGGGGCGCGCACGGTCCGGGTGCTCGAGCCCGGCACCCACGGCTTCGTCCGCAGCGTGGTGCGCGGCCTGGTGCGCGAGCGGCGGGCGCTGGGGGTCGGTGCCGAGCCGGCCTTCCAGCTGACGCACTGGGCGGACGGGCGCCTGTCGCTCGACGATCCGTCGACGGGCCGGACGGTGGAGCTGGGGGCCTTCGGACCGACCAACGCCCGTGCCTTCGCCGGGCTGCTCGCCACAGGAGATCCCGCCCCGTGATCCCCGTGACCACACCCCGCTTCCGTCCCCGCCACGCCACGGCGGCGCGCGCGGTCGGAAGCCCCTGCCCCCGAACGGCCGGATCCCCGGCCAGGAGGAGCCGATGACGACCCCGGTTCGCGCCGAACAGCCCAACGAGACCACGCGCCAGGCGCAGCAGGACTCCGTCCTCAGTCCGCGCTTCTACACGACCGACTTCGAGGCGATGGATCGCCTCGACGTCTCCCGGGTGCGGGCCGAGTGGGACGAGCTCATCGCCGAGCTGCGCCGCGACGTCAACCGCGACCACTTCGCGGCGCCCGAGGAGTTCGAACGGGCGCTCGCCGAGCTCCCCGACGACGTGCGCGAGGAGTTCGTGGACTTCCTGGTCAGCTCCATCACGGCCGAGTTCTCGGGCTGCGTGCTCTACAGCGAGATCAAGCGGCAAGCGACGAATCCCGACGTGCGCGCCCTGTTCGGCCTGATGGCCCGCGACGAGTCGCGCCACGCCGGCTTCATCAACAGCGCGCTCAAGGGGCTCGGCATCGGCGTCGACCTCGGCTTCCTGACGCGCGAGAAGAAGTACACGTACTTCAAGCCGAAGTACATCTTCTACGCCACCTACCTGTCGGAGAAGATCGGCTACGCCCGCTACATCAGCATCTTCCGGCAGCTCGAGCGCAACCCCGAGAACTGCTTCCACCCGATCTTCCGCTGGTTCGAGGCGTGGTGCAACGACGAGTTCCGCCACGGCGAGGCGTTCGCGCTGCTGATGCGGGCGAACCCCGGGCTGCTGCGCGGGGCGAATCGGCTCTGGATCCGCTTCTTCCTGCTCGCCGTGTTCAGCACCATGTACGTGCGCGACCACGCGCGCCCCGCGCTGCATCGGGCGCTCGGACTCGATCCCACCGAGTACGACTTCCAGGTGTTCCGCATCACCTCGGAGATCGCGCGCCAGGTCTTCCCGGTCGAGCTCGACCTCGACAGCCCGCGCTTCCGGGCCGGCCTCGAGCGGCTGCGGCGCATCTCCGAACGGGCCGCCGCCGCGCGCGCGCAGGGCGGCGTGCGGGGCGCCGCGAAGCGTGCCGCGCTCGCCGTGGCCGCGGCCGGCAGCTTCGCCTGGCTCTACGTGCAGCCCACCAAGAGCAACACGCTGCCCGAGCAGGTGCGCCTGGCGCCCGCCTGGTAGGCGCTGCCGAGGAGGTCCACATGAAGGCCACATGGGATTCCGCGAACGGGGCGGGAGGACCGGACGCCGCGGCGATCCTGGACGGAATCGGATCGCCGGCGGACCTGAGGAGGCTGCCGCGCGGGCGCCTCGGTGCCGTGGCAGCCGCCGTGCGGCAGGGGATCCTCGAGACGGTCTCGCGGACGGGCGGGCACCTCGGCGCCAGCCTCGGGGTGGTCGAGCTCGCGACCGCGCTGCACTACGTGTTCGAGACGCCGCGCGATCGGGTCCTCTGGGACGTGGGCCACCAGGGCTACCCGCACAAGTTCCTGACCGGCCGCAGCCGGGCCTTCTCCGGCCTCGGCCTCCAGGGCGGGATCGGGAAGTTCCTGCGCCGCTCCGAGTCGCTGTACGACGTGTTCGGAGCCGGCCACGCGGGCACGTCCGTTTCGGCGGCCGTCGGCATCGCCGAGGCGATCCGCCGTCGCGGTGGCGACGAGCGGGTGGTGGCCGTGATCGGCGACGGGGCGTTGACGGCGGGGATGGCGTACGAGGGGCTCAACAGCGCGGGCTTCCTGCAGCTGTCGAACCTCGTCGTCGTGCTCAACGACAACGCGATGTCGATCTCCCCGAACGTGGGGGCACTCGCCGCGACCCTCGCGGGCGGGCGCTCGCGCGCGGCCGCGCGGCGCCTGCGCGTAGCGGCGCGGCGCGTGCTGGAGTCGGTCCCGGGTGCGGACGCCGACCGGCTCGAGCCGCTGCGGCGCGCCGAGGAGGCGCTCAAGGACTCGCTCGCGTGCGCGCCGTTCTTCGAGGCGCTGGGGTTCGCCTACGTCGGCCCGGTCGACGGCCACGATCTCACCGCCCTGGTCTCGGCGCTCGAACGGGTCCGCGACCGGCGGGGCGGCAGCGAGCCCGTGCTGGTGCACTGCCGCACGCGGAAGGGCCACGGCTACGGGCCGGCCGAGCGGGATCCCGTCCGCTACCACGGCGTCGGGCCCTTCGCGGTCGGGTCCGGACGCGCGGAAGCCGCGAAGGCGCCCGCGCCGTCCTGGACCTCGGTGTTCTCCGACGCCCTGGTCGAGCTGGCCCGGAGGGATCGCCGCATCGTCGGCATCACGGCGGCGATGGCCGACGGCACCGGGCTGACCCGATTCCGCGAGGCCCATCCCGACCGCTTCTACGACGTCGGCATCGCCGAGCAGCACGCGGTCACGATGGCGGCCGGCATGGCGACGGAGGGTCTCAAGCCGGTCTGTGCGATCTACTCGACCTTCCTGCAGCGCGGCTACGACCAGCTCGTCCACGACGTCGGCGTGCAGAACCTGGACGTGACCTTCGCGATCGACCGGGCGGGCCTGGTCGGCGCCGATGGCGCCACCCACCAGGGCCTGTACGACCTGGCCTACCTCCAGTCGGTTCCGAACATGATCGTGATGGCGCCGCGCGACGCCACGGAGCTGCGGCGCATGCTGCGCACGGCGATCGAGCACCGCGGACCCGCCGCGATTCGCTTCCCGCGCGGGGCGGCGCCCGGCCTCCCGGCAGAAGGCGACATCGAGCCCCTCGAGGTGGGACGGGCCGACCTGCTGCGCGACGGCACCGACGTCGCGCTGCTGGCCGTGGGCAACGCCGTGTCGACGGCGCTGGAGGCGGCCCGCCGGCTGTCCGGGCGCGGCATCGCCGCCGCGGTGCTCGACGCCCGCTTCGTCCAGCCGCTCGACGCCCGCCGCATCGCGGCCCTGGCGTCCCGCGTCGAGGCCGTCGTGACCGTCGAGGAGCACGTCGAGGCGAACGGTTTCGGGGCGGCCGTCGTCGGTCTGCTGGCCCGGCACGGAATGTCGCTTCCGAGCCGGGTGCTGGCGCTGCCGAATCGCGCCATCGAGCACGGCGATCCGAACGCACAGCGGAGCGAGTTCGGCCTGGACGCGGAGGGAGTGGCGCGCGTCGCCTCGGAGCTGTTGCGCGGGACGCGGGCGGCCCGGTTCTCCGCCTGACCGCATTCCCGCGGGATGCGGGCGTGGGCCCGGAGCTGTCTTGGACGGCCACGAGCGGTATACTGCGATCGCCGAAACTGATTCGGTGACGCGGACTTAGTCGGACTTAGTCGGACTTATTCGAAGCGGGAGACGAGAGCGGAATGACCGCGGAGCCGATCGCGCAGCCCAGGCCCCAGCCGGACGTCGTCCTCGAGCTGGACCTGGAGGGCGTGATTCGCGGCGTCACGCTCTCGGCGGCGATTCCCAGCGAGGACGTCCAGACCTGGATTGGTCGTCCGTGGCTGGAGACCGTCGTGGACCCGGGCCGCGCGAAGATCCGCCACATCGTCCACGACGCCGCCAGCACGGGCGTCTCCGGCTTTCGCCAGGTCAACCAGCTCTTCCCGAGTGGCCTCGAGCTGCCCCTGGAGTACACCGCGGTGCGGGTCGGGCGGAAGGGCCTGCTCGCCGTGGGCAAGAGCCTGCAGGCAGTGGCGGAGCTGCACTCGCGCCTGAATGCGGCCCAGCAGACCATCGAACGCGACTACTGGAAGCTCCGGGACATCGAGACACGCTGCCGCCTGCTGTTCGACCGCTCGAACGAGGGCGTCCTGCTGGTGCGCGCCGCGGATCTCTCCGTCCTCGAGGCGAATCCAGCGGCCCGCCGGGCGCTGGGCCGGGCGGGGGCGGCGGACGAACGGCCGCTTGGCGAGCTGCTCCCGGCGGTGGCACCCGAGGAGCGCGCTGCACTGTCGACGATGCTGGAGCGCGTGCACGACCAGGGCAAGGCGCCCGGCATCCTGCTCCACCTGGGCGAGGAGCGCCGGCCCTGGCTGGTGCGCGCCTCGCTGCTGCCGTCGCAGCAGCAGGGTCTGGCGTTCCTGCTCCAGATCGACCCGGCGGGCGAGGTCCGGCGCGACGAGAGCCGGGTCCCGCTCGAGGCGCTGGTCGAGCGGTCCCCGGACGCCTTCGTCGCGCTCGACACCCGGGGGACCATTCTGGGCGCGAATCGCGCCTTCCTCGACCTGATCCAGGTCGGCAGCGAGGGCTCGGCCGTGGGCGAGCCGCTGGGCCGCTGGCTCGGGCGACCGGGCGCCGACATGACCGTGCTGCTGTCGAACGTAACGCGCCACGGCGCGGTGAGGCTCTTCGCCACCACGCTGCAGGGCGAGCTCGGCAGCGCCACCGAGGTCGAGGTCTCGGCGGCCGGCGACCGCGACCCGCAGCCGCGCACCCTGGGCGTGCTGATTCGCGACGTCGGATCGCGGCTGCAGGCGAACGGCGAGGTCGGCCATCTCGGTGCCGCGCTGGGAGCCTTCACCGACCGGATCGGTCGGACCTCGCTACCGCGTCTCGTCAAGGAGGCGGTCGGGCTGGTCGAGCGACACTACATCGAGGCGGCGCTCGAGCTGACCGGCGGGAACCGGACCGCGGCCGCGCAGCTGCTCGGCGTCAGCCGGCAGAGCCTGCACGCCAAGCTCAACCGATACGCGGCGGAGGACGAGGCACCGTTGCCCCCCCCGGCGGGATGAGGGAAGATCGCCGCTTGGCGCCCGCCCCGCCGACTTCGCCCACCTCCCTCGCCCCTGCCGCCTTCGGGCAGGCCGACCTCTCGAACTGCGAGCGGGAGCAGATCCACCTCGCCGGCGGCATCCAGCCCCACGGCGCGCTGCTGGTGGTCGGCGAGCCCGACCTCGTCGTGCTGCAGGCCAGCGTGAACGCCTCGGCGTACCTGGGCCTCGACGAGCGTCTGCTCGGGCGGCGGCTCGACGAGCTGCCGGGCGACCTCGCGGCGTCGCTCGTCCCCCACCCGACCCATCCGCTCCACGAGATCCCGTCCGCGCTGCGCTGCCAGATCGGCGACCCGGCCGTCGACTTCGACGGGCTGCTCCACCGGCCGCCGCGCGGCGGGCTGGTCGTCGAGCTCGAGCGCGCGAGCCCGGTGCTCGACCTCTCGGAAGAGATCGCCGAGGCGCTGCAGGTGATCCGCTCCGCGGCCTCGATCCGGGATCTGTGCGACGAGACCGCGCGCATCTTCCGGGAGATCGCCGGGTACGACCGCGCCATGGTGTACCGCTTCGACGACGAGGGCCACGGCGAGGTGCTGTCGGAGCGTCGCGATCCGAAGCTCGACTCGTACCTCGGCCAGCGGTACCCGGCCTCGGACATCCCGCAGATGGCGCGGCGGCTGTACGAGCGCAATCGCGTGCGCGTGCTGGTCGACGTCGAGGACGAGCGCATCGCGCTGGAGCCGAGGCTCTCGCCGATCACCGGCGAGGATCTCGACATGTCGCTGTGCTTCCTGCGGGCGATGTCGCCGATCCACATCCAGTACCTCAAGAACATGGGGGTGAGGGCCACCCTGGTCGCGTCGCTCGTGGTCGGCGACCGTCTCTGGGGGCTGGTCGCCTGCCACCACTACGCGCCGCGCCGTGTCCAGTACGAGGTGCGGGCCGCCTGTGAGCTGCTGGCCGAAGCCGTGGCGACGCGGATCGCCGCGCTCGAGAGCTTTGCCCAGGCGCAGGCAGAGCTCTCCGTGCGCCGCCTCGAGCAGCGCATCGCCGAGGTCGTCTCGCGAGACGGCGACTGGCGCCACGCGCTCTTCGACGGCTCCGCCACGCTGCTCCAGCCGCTTCAAGCGGGCGGCGCGGCGCTGCTGTTCGAGGAGGACGTCGCGACGGTCGGAGAGGTGCCGGGGACCTCGGAGCTCCGCGAGATCGGCGCCTGGCTCGACCGCCTCGGGCGCAGCCCCGTGCTCGCTACGGCCTCGCTCGGGCTCGACGAGCCGGCCTTCGGGGGCCTCGGCGACGTGGCCAGCGGGCTCGTGGCGGCGCCGCTCTCGAACGCGCCCGGCGAGTACCTGATGTGGTTCCGACCGGCCCGGGTCCGGACGATCACCTGGGGCGGCAACCCGTTCAAGCCGTTCGCGATCGGCGACGACCCCGCGGACCTGTCCCCGCGCCGCTCCTTCGCGCAGTGGCACCAGCAGGTCGAGGGCACCTCGGAGCCGTGGCTGCCCGCGGATCTGGCTGCCGCGAAGCTCATCGGCGAGACCGTGGCGGACGTGATCCTGCAGTTCCGGTCGGTCCGCGTCCTGATCGCCCAGGACCAGCTGGGTCACGTGCGCCGGCGCGTCCAGAGCTCCGAGCACCCGGTGATCGTCGCCGATCCCGACGGACGCATCCTGCTCACCAACGAGGCCCTCGAACGTCTGCTGAGCGCCGGCCATCCCCACCTCGAGTGGATCGCGGATCTCCCGCCGCTGTTCGCCGAGCCCGCCGAGCTGCGCGGCATGCTCGCCGACCTCGTCTCGAAGCGGCGCTCGTTCCGCACCGAGTCCGCTCTGCGGACGGAGCGCGGAGCCGCCCGGCCGCTGGCACTCCGCGCCGACCCCGTGCTGGTGCCGCCGGATCGCCTGCTGGGATACGTGATCCTGGTGTCGGATCTCACCGAGAGGCAGACGGCCGAGGCGGCGCGGCAGCGCTTCCAGGAATCCCTGGTCGCGGAGCACCGATTCGCAGCGGGCGCGGAGACCGAGACCTTCCGCCATCTGCTCGCATCGGTCCGAGGCAACGCCCAGCTCGCGGCGCTCGAGATCACCGACGGCATCGATCCGACGCGGATGCCGCCGATGCTCGAGAGCGTCCGGGCGTCGGTGGATCGCACCGCGGAGATCCTCGAGCAGCTGGCGTCGCGATCCGCGCGCCTGCCGAAGCGCAAGCGGTAGCACCGGGGCCGCAGGCTACGGCGCCTCGGCTCACGCGCAGCGCTCCAGCACCTCCTCGGAGAGGTCGATGTTGAGCTGGAACACCGCGCGCGCCTCGTCGAGCAGGACGTCGGCGTCCACCCAGCTGGACGCGGCGTCGACAGCGCTCCGGTAGTCGCGCAGGAAGGCGTCGGGCTCGGCGATCTGCGGGTAGGCGTAGAAGGCGAGCGACTCGGGGCCGAGGCCGAGCTTGTCGCGAAGCATGCGCGCGACGATCCGCCCCCCGTTCAGATCGCCCAGGTAGCGGACGTAGGCGTGGGCGAGCAGGCGCGTGCCGTCGCCGCGGCAGGCGTCGGACACCCGCTGCGCGTAGCGGCTGCCGGAGGGGAGCCGTGGAAGGGACTGCGCCCACTCCGGTCCACCCAGCGCGTCGAGATCGCTGCGCAGCGCCGCGGTCCGGTAGACCGCAGGGCACGCGAGCGGTCGGATCGCGGGGTGCTCGCGCCCCCGCTCCAGCCCCGACTCCATCTCCTCGTAGACACCGAGCAGGTTGCGCAGCAGCAGCGCGTAGGCGTCCTGCGAAGCGCGACCCCGCAGCAGCTCGGCCAGGATGCCGGAGCGCTCCGCGCGAACGTGCAGCGGGCGAGTGCCCTGTCGGAGCCGGTCTGCCAGGCCACTCCCCGAGGCCGAGCTCGGAAGACCCATGCCCCGAGTGTACGACTCGCCCGTCGCCGGACGCAACGACCCGTGGCCTGGGCCATGCGACGGAGGGGCCACCGCTCACTCCATCTCGATCAGCAGATCCTTGGCGTCGACCTCGGTCTCGGGGGGCACCACGACGCGCTTCACGGTGCCCTCGCGATCCGCGACCACTGCGGTCTCCATCTTCATCGCCTCCATGATCAGCAGCAGGTCGCCCCGGACCACCTGTTGCCCGGGCTCGACCGCGACCGAGACGACCAGACCCGGCATCGGGGCCGGCACGTGGCGGGGGTTGCCGAGGTCGGCACGCTCGTGCACCACCACGTCCTGTGCGAGGCTCCGGTCGCGGATGCGCAGCGACGCCGGCCAGCCGTTGATCTCGAAGAACAGGTGGCGCATGCCCTCGGCGTCGGCGTCCGACACGGTCAGGTAGCGCAGCACCGCCTGGCTGCCGTCCTCGAGCATCGTCACCGTGACGTCCTCGCCCGGACGCATGCCGTAGAAGAACACGTGGGTCGGCAGCACGGCGACGTGACCGAACTCCCGGACGTGACGCGCGTAGTCCGCGAAGACCTTCGGGTACATGTTGTGGCTCGCGAGGTCGCACTCCGTCGCGGGGCGCCCCAGGTCACGCGCGAGGCCCCGACGCTCGGCCTCCAGGTCCACGGGCGGCAGCAGGCCGCCCGGGCGCTCGGTGAGCGGCTGCCGACCGCGCAGGACCTTCCGCTGCAGGGCGGGCGGGAAGCCGCCGGGCGGCTGGCCCAGCTCGCCCGCGAAGAAGGCCACCACCGAGTCGGGAAACGAGATCTCGGTCTCCGGATCGCAGACGTCCTCGATCGTGACCTCGGAGGTCACCATCATCAGCGCCATGTCGCCGACCACCTTCGAGGAGGGCGTCACCTTGACGATGTCTCCGAACGCGGCGTTGACGTCCGCGTAGGCGCGGGCGACCTCGTGCCAGCGGTGCCCGATCCCGAGCGACCCGGCCTGCTCCTTGAGGTTCGTGAACTGGCCGCCCGGCATCTCGTGCAGGTAGACCTCGGAGGCGCCCGCCCGCACGTCGGGCTCGAAGGCGGCGTACTGCGCGCGCACCTGCTCCCAGTAGTCGCTGAGGGCGCGAATGCTGGCGTCGTCGAGACCGGTGTCTGCCTCCGTGTGGCGCAGCGCCGAGACGGTGGACCCCATGCACGGCTGCGAGGTGAGTCCGCTCATGGAGTCCATGGCGACGTCGAAGGCGTCGACGCCGGCCGCCACGGCCGCGAGGATGCTGGCTGCCGCTGCGCCGCTGGTGTCGTGGGTGTGCAGGTGGATCGGCAGCCCGATCGCGTCCTTCAGCGCCCCGATCAGCACCGTCGCCGCGGGCGGCTTGAGCAGGCCGGCCATGTCCTTGATGGCGAGGATCTGGGCGCCCGCGGCCTCGAGCTCCACCGCGAGATCGACGTAGTAGGCGAGGTCGTACTTCGGGCGGCTCGGGTCGAGCAGGTCGCCGGTGTAGCAGATCGCGGCCTCGGCGATCTTGCCGGTCTCGCGCACCGCCTCGATGGCGACGCGCATGTTCTCCGTCCAGTTCAGGCAGTCGAAGATGCGGAAGACGTCGACGCCGGCCTCGGCGGCCCGGCCGACGAAGTGCTGCACGACGTCGTCGGGGTAGTTGGTGTATCCGACTCCGTTCGAAGCGCGCAGCAGCATCTGCTGCATCAGGTTCGGCATCGCCGCCGAAAAGTCGGCGAGCCGCTGCCACGGGTCCTCCTTCAGGAAGCGCATGGCCACGTCGAAGGTGGCGCCGCCCCACGACTCGACGGAGAACAGCGCGGGCATCAGCCGGGCGTAGTGCGGCGCGATGCGCAGCATGTCGATCGTGCGCATCCGCGTCGCGAGCAGGGACTGGTGCGCGTCGCGGAAGGTGGTGTCGGTCACCACCGGCACGGGGTGCTCGAGCAGCCAGCGCGCCACCGCATCCGGCCCCTCGCGCTGGAGGATCTGGCGCGCGCCCGAGGGGATCTCGCGATCGGGCAGCGGGGGCGCCTCCGGCTCCCGGAGCACGCGTGGTCGCGCCCGGCCCGCGACCTGCGGGTTGCCGTTGACGATCACTTCGCCGATGTAGTGGATCAGCTTGATCGGCTGGGTCTGCGGCAGCGGCAGGTCGAAGAGCTCGGGCGTCTCGTCGATGAAGCGCGTGGTGTAGTCGCCGGGCAGGAAACGCGGGTGCCGCACCAGGCCCTGCAGGAACTCGAGGTTGGTCTCGACGCCGCGCACGCGGAACTCGCACAGCGCGCGGTACATGCGGTCGGCGGCCTCGCGATCGTCTCGCCCCAAGGCGGTCACCTTGGCCAGCAGGCTGTCGTAGTGGCGCGTGATCACCGCGCCCGAGTAGGCCGTGCCCTCGTCGAGCCGGATTCCCGCGCCCGCGGGTCCGCGGTAGGAGGCGATGCGACCGAAATCCGGAATGAAGTTGTTGCGCGGGTCCTCGGTGGTCACCCGGCACTGCAGGGCCGAGCCCGCCAGCCGGATCTCGTCCTGCGCGGGGACGCCGCTGTCCGGATCGCCGATGCGCCCCCCCGCCGCCAGGCGGATCTGCGACTTGACGATGTCGAGCCCCGTCACCTGCTCGGTGACGGTGTGCTCGACCTGCACGCGCGGATTGACCTCGATGAAGTAGAACGCGCCGGTGTCGCGGTCCTGGAGGAACTCGACGGTCCCCGCGTTGCCGTAGTCGACCGCTCGCGCCAGGCGCAGTGCCGCCTGGCAGATCGCCTCGCGGCCCGCGGCGTCCAGATACGGCGCCGGGGCCCGCTCCACCACCTTCTGGTGGCGACGCTGCACCGTGCAGTCGCGCTCGAAGGCGTGGACGACGTTGCCGTGTTGGTCGCCGAGGATCTGGACTTCGACGTGGCGCGCGTGGCGCACCAGCTTCTCGAAGTAGACCTCGTCGTTGCCGAAGGCGGAGCGCGCCTCGCGCCGCGCCAGCGCCACCTGGTCCGCCAGCTCCGCCGGCCCTTCGATCACGCGCATCCCGCGCCCGCCGCCGCCCCAGCTCGCCTTCAGCATCACGGGATAGCCGACCTGCTCGGCCAGGCGCGCCGTCTCGGCCGGGTCGTCGGGCAGCGGACCGGTCGCCGGCATCACCGGCACGTCGGCGCTCTCCGCGATGGCCCGCGCCTGGACCTTGTTCCCGAGCCGGCGCATGACCTCGGGCCGTGGGCCGATGAAGCAGATCCCCGCGGCCTCGCAGCGCTCGGCGAACTCGGGGTTCTCCGACAGGAACCCGTAGCCGGGGTGGACGGCGTCGCAGCCCGACTCGCGGGCGACGCGCAGCATCTCGTCGATGTCGAGATAGGCGCCGATCGGCGTCTGGTTCCGCCCCACCAGGTACGCTTCGCGGGCGCTGAAGCGGTGCAGGGTCAGGTGGTCCTCCTCCGAGTAGACGAAGACCGCCTCGAGCCCGAGCTCGCGCGCCGCGCGTCCGATGCGGATCGCGATCTCGCTGCGGTTGGCGACCAGGATCTTCGTGATCGGGCGGGCGGACATGGGGCGCCGCGTCTCAGGCCATCAGGGCGATCGTGCGCCAGTCGAGCACGATGTCCTCGTCGTTCTTCGCGCCGCTTCCGGCCCGTTCGGCGAAGACCCGCGCGCGCAGATCGAGCAGCCCACCGCCCCCTTCGAGCGGGTGCACGGCCTCGACCTCGAACTCGCTGCGCAGGACGTCGCCCTCGAACACCGGCGCGGTGTGGTCGCAGCTGCGCCAGGCGACGAAGGTCACGAGGTTCGGCAGCGCGCGCGTGAGCTGCGCGGCGGCGGTGGAGATCGTGTGACCGCCGTACACGAGCCGCCGGCCGTGTGCGCTGGCGCCGGCGTCGGTGTGGGCGGCCGCCACGTTCAGGGTCAGGCGCGTGATCTCGGGGGCGCAGGTCACGGTGTCGCGGCCCTCGACGACGTAGGTGGCGCCAGCCGGGACCTGCTCGAAGTGCACGCCCGGCAGCCGCTCGCGCATCGCGTCGAGCTTCCACTCGGCCGGGACCGCGGCCCGGACGCGATCCATGTCGAGCTCGGCCTCGATCGAGTCGAACGAGTCCGCGTGGCCCGTGTCGGCCTCGGGATCGCGGCACGGCAGCATCGGACAGCGCCAGAAGTGCAGCACCGTCTCGCCGTCCTGGTTCTCGACGTGCATCTCGAAGACGGCCATGCCCGTGGCCGGCCGGCCGGGCTTGGGGCGGTTCTGGCGCAGGGCGCCGATGGTGGTGGTGGTGCGCAGCGTATCGCCCAGGTAGACCGGGCGCTGGAGCACGAGCCCGCGGTAGAAGAGGTTGCCGATCACGCGGCCCGACGGGAACGTGGTCTGGCCGATCGCGACGTTGCAGACGAGGTTGGGATTCGCCAGCAGCGGCTCGCGGCCGGTCACCGCTCGCGACAGCTCGGCGTCCAGGGGAAGGCGCAGTCGGTCGCCGTAGGCGGCCTCGTGCAGGGCCGCGTGTCCCGACGTCAGCGTGACCGCGGGGGCATCGCCGAAGACCTGTCCCCGGGAGAGGTCCTCGAACCAAGGGCTTCCGATCTCGATCCGCTCAGCCATCACTCGACTCCGTCCCTTCGCCGAGGCCCGCCCGGCGGGCCCGCTCGAGCACGCGCCGCTGGGCCGCGATCAGCGGCTCGTCCACCATCTTGCCGTCCACCGTGAATACGCCCCGGCCCTCGACCCGGGCCTGCTCGGCCGCCTCGACCACGCGCCGCGCGTACTCGACCTGCTCGGAGCCGGGGGTGTGCACCTGGTTCGCGAGCGGCACCTGCGAGGGATGGATGCAGAGCTTGCCCTCGAAGCCGAGGCGGGCGCCGAGCGCGGCGTCCTCGCGGAAGCCCGCCTCATCGCGCACGTCGAGGAAGACGGTGTCGATGGGCGCGACGTCGCCCGCTCGCGCGGCGATCGCGAGCGTGCAGCGCGCGTGGAGCAGCACGCCCTCCGCGGCAGACGCCCCGGCCAGCCCCATGTCGGTCGAGAAGTCCGCGTGCCCGAAGCACAGCGCCTCCAGTCGGGCCGAGGCGTGCGGGAGCGAGGCGACCTGCGCGATGCCGGCCGCCGTCTCGACCAGCGCCAGCAGACGCGTCTCGCCCTCACCGCACTCGGCGTCGAGGGCGCGCATGCGGTCGGCGACGCGGACCAGCGCGTCCGGGCGCTCGGACTTGGGCAGCAGGATCGCGGCCGCTCCCGCGCGGATTGCCGCGTCGAGGTCGTCGTCGAAGTAGGGCGTCCCGGGCGGATTGACCCGGACGGCGGGCTCCGAGCCACCGAACTCGCCCTCGCGCAGGAAGGCGGCGACCTGCTCGCGCGCGCTCTCCTTCTCGGGAATCGCCACCGAGTCCTCGAGGTCGAGCAGGAGCGTGTCCGCACCGCACCCGCGGGCCTTCTCGAGCTTGCGGCGCTCGCTGCCCGGGACGAAGAAGAGCGAGCGCCGCAGCCGCCGTCCGGTGCGCTGCCGAATCACCGACTCCTCCCGGATCCGCGCGCCCCCGATCGCCCTCGCCGCGTCCTCACACCACCTCCTCACGACGCGCCCGGCGCGTCACCAGGGCGGCGACGCGGTCGGGCTGCTCCTCGTGGGCCAGGTGGCCGAGTCCGCCGAGCGAGATCCGCTCGGCGCGCGGAAGCGAGGCGAGCACCGTCGCGGCCTCGGACGGCTCCACGTAGCGATCGCGGTCGCCGACCACGAGCACCAGCTGGGGCGCGAGCCGCGGGAGCTGGTCGAACAGCGGCTTCAGGTCCCAGTGGGCCATCATGCCCAGCGCGGCGGCCACGTGGCCGGGGCTGCGCAGGAGCCTTCCGTAGAGCCGGACGCCGCGCGGGTCCAGCCGCGAGCCGGTGCCCGCGAGCAGGCGCTCCACCACGGCGGGATCCCGACCCCGCCAGGCCAGCAGCCGCGCGACCAGCGGCGCGCCGCTCAGCAGCCGGGCGAGGCGCGGGAAGAGCGGCTCCGCGGCGCCGCGCAGCGGCAGCAGGGCGCCGTTCAGACCGAACACGAGGCGCGGCGCGATGGTGCCGTCGAGGCACATCCGACAGGCGATCGCGGCGCCCGCGGAGTGCCCCAACGCGACGGCGGGCGCGAGGTCGAGCCGTGCGAGCAGCTCGCCGAGCGCTCGCGCGATGCCCGGGAGCGAGCGCGGACCGGGCCCGCTGAAGCCGTGACCGGGCAGGTCGGGCGCCACCACCGTGAAGTCCTCGGCGAGACGCGGAGCCAGGCCGCGCCAGGAGTGGGTCGACGCGCCGGTGCCGTGCAGCAGCAGCAGCGCGGGGCCGCCACCGAGCTGCTGGACGTGCCAGCGCACGCCGCCGGCTTCGACGAATCGGCTGGCGTCGCGGTTCGGCCAGTCGCGTCCGTCGCGCTCCCAGCGGAGTGCGGCGCCGCCCGGCAGCCAGGAGGCCATCGGGCCGACGCTGCTCGCGCAGTGCGGCGCGCTCATCCCGAGCCCGCCAGGGAGTGTGAAGCCGCGGCGCCGCGCACGGCGTCGCACAGCGCGGACGAGCTCGCGTGCGGCAGCGGCAGGTAGGGCGCGCCCATCTCCGCGGCGATCCGCTCGGCGGCGGGCCGCGGCCTCGGTGAAGTGTCCACCACCAGCGCCGCGATCCGGGCCCGGCGCAGCTGGCGGGCCGCGTCGATGGCCTCGGCTTCGGCCCGGGTGCGACCCGGCGTGCCGTCGCGCGCCACGTTGGCCCGACCGTCCGTGAGCAGGATCACCAGCGGCGTGACCTCCCGGCGCAGCACCGACTCCGCCAGCTCCTGCGCACCTGCGATTCCCGCAGCGAGTGGCGTGGCGCCACCGCCGGGCAGCCCGGCGAGCTGCCGTTTGGCGCGCACCAGCGAACGGGTCGGCGCGAGCAGGAGCTGCGCGTCGCGATCGCGGAACGCGATCAGCGCCACGCGCTCGCGCCGCACGTAGCACTCGGCGAGCAGCATCTCGACGGCGCCCTTGGCCTCGGCGAGTCGCTGCACCGCCGTGGAGCCCGAGGCGTCGACGACGAAGATCGCGGCGGTCTCGCTGCGCTGCTCGAAGCGCTTGACGCGCACGTCGTCGGGGTGGACCCGAAGCGGCGGACGGCTCGTCCCGGCCGTGCTGCGAGCGCCGCCGCGCAGTCGCTGCCAGGGCGCGGCCGCGCGCAGCGTGGCGACCAGGTCGAGGCGTGCGCCCGACCGCGGATCGCCCCGTTCCACGCCGATCGGCCGGCCGCGTCGGCGGGTTCGCCGCCGCCCGCCGCAGCCGCTCGCGGAGCGAGCCGGCGAGCGCGGCCCGTCCCCCAGGCGCAGCCGCTCGAGCAGGCCGGCCGGGATCGCCGCCTCGGCCGCGGCCAGCACCGAGTCCTCGAGCGCCTGGGGCTCGGGCCGGTCGCTGGTGTTCTCGCCGTTCGCGCCCGCGGACCCGGGCGGTTGCGGACCGGTCGCCTCGCTCCCGGCCGGCTCCGGCTCCGGCGCCGCCGGCTCCGGTGCGGGCAGCGCGCTCGCGCGGGGGCCCAGCACGAGACGGGCGGCCAGGCGCGCGTCGGACGCATCCACGTCGTCGCGCTCCGCGAGGGCGGCGGCAGCACGCGCCACCCGCAACGCGAGCTGCGGCGCACGGATCGATCCGATGCCCAGGCTCAGCGCCGCCGCGCACAGCGCCTCCACGATCGCGGTCTCGACGCGGACGTCCGCGAGCCGCCGTCGGGCGGTGGAGACCGCCAGACGCGATGCAACCCGGCCAGCCGCCTCTCCGACCGGCACCCCGGCCAGGTCGATCCCGAAGGCCAGCCGGTCGCGCAGCGTCGCTGGTGGCTGCTCGTCGTCACCGATTCCCTCGTCGAGAGCGACGACCCCGAATCGCGTCGGGAGGGACCCGGTCACGCCGTCGCGCTCGAGCCGGACCTCGCCCGTGTCGAGCACGAGCCCGAGCCGCGCCGCGGTCGACGCCGACAGGCGCTCCGCCATGGCGAGGACCGCGACCGATCCGTCGCACTCGACCAGGATGCCACGCTCGGCGATCGGCCGTCCCGCCCGCAGCGTCGCGGCCAGGTCGAGCCCCCCGAGCAGGCGGTCGTCCGCCACGTGCAACGGCAGGCGCCGCAGGCGCGTCGCGGCGGGCAGCAGCTCCTGGAGCCCGGCGAGCCAGCGGTCGCGCACCGGTCCGGGCGACGACCGCAGCACCACGCCGCCGGTGCCCGGCGGGTCGACGGCGAACAGGGCGGCGGCCATCGAGGCGTCGTCCCAAGGCGTGGGCCTCGGCTCGACGGCGCGGGTCATGCGTCCAGCACTTCGCGCAGGGCGCGCTCGACGCGCGTGGTCGAGCCCGCCTCGTCGAGGGGATCGCGGCGCAGGCGGTGGCGCAGGGCGGCCGGTGCCACGCGACGCAGGTGGGCATCCTTCACGGTCGCATCGCCCTCCAGGGCCGCCAGGGTGCGCGCTGCCCGGACCAACACCAGCTCTCCGCGCAGGCCGTCCGTGCCGAGGCTCATGCACAAGCACGTGGCCCTCCGGCAGGCGTCGTCGTCGACGTGAACCGATGCCAGCCGGGACCGCGCGTCTGCGATGCGGCGGCGCAGCCGGGCATCGCGCCGCTTCCAGCGCCGGACGAATTCCGCCGGATCGCGCTCGAAGGCGTCGCGCTGGCGCACGACCTCGACGCGCAGGTCGAGGTCGGTGGGGGTCGTCACCTCGACCGCGAGCCCGAAGCGATCGAGCAGCTGCGGCCGCAGCTCCCCCTCCTCGGGGTTGCCGCTTCCGATCAGGACGAAGCGAGCCGGGTGGCGGACGCTGAGGCCCTCGCGCTCGACCAGGTTCTCGCCGGAGGCAGCCACGTCGAGCAGCAGGTCCACGAGGTGGTCCTCGAGCAGGTTGACCTCGTCGACGTAGAGGAAGCCGCGGTTCGCGCGCGCCAGCAGCCCGGGCTCGAAGGCCTTGACGCCTTCCGTCAGCGCCCGCTCCAGGTCGAGGGACCCGACCACCCGGTCCTCGGTGGCCCCGAGCGGGAGGTCGACCACGGGCACCGGCACGAGCCGGCTGCGCGGTGCGTCGAGGGCGCGGCACGCCACGCACTGGCGCTCGGGCGCGTCGGGGTCGCAGCCATAGGGGCAGCCGACCACCGCTCGCATGCGCGGCAGCAGCGCGCCCAGCGCGCGCACCGCGGTCGACTTGCCCGTGCCGCGATCCCCGAAGACCAGGACGCCCCCGACGCCGGGATCGACCGCTGCGATGAGCAGGGCGAGCTTCATCTCATCCTGACCGACGATGGCAGAGAACGGGAAGGGCGTGCCCACGCGCGATCCTCCGAGCTAGGGTCCGGCCGCTCGGCGCCCGGAACTCCGGACGGCCAGGCGAGGGGGAGCCAGCAGCAGGCGGTAGAGCTGCCAGAGCACGAGGGCGTGAGCGAGGAAGCTCGCGACCAGCGGGCCCGCGATCCAGACCGCCTCGGTCTCCGCCAGCGCCGCTCTCAGGGCCAGCATCAGGCAGGCGCCCGAGCCGAGATAGAGGAGCAGCGGCGCCACCAGCGCGCTGGCTCGGGCTCGAGCGAGCAGCGCGGAGAGCAGGGCGAACTCGAGGCCGACGGCCGCGAGGATCGCGTCGACGAGGCCCGGCGAGACGACGAGATCAGACGTCACGACGGCCGACCCGCGCGTTCGGAAGCGTGCTTCCGCGAGGCCGCGCTCACTGCGCACGCGACTCGGCCGCCACGGGCTCGCCGGCCGGCATCACCGGCAGCCGCAGGTCGTCGGCCTGCGTCCGCCCGACCCGTGCTGCGAGCCAGGCCGCGGCCAGGAACGCGATGCCCTCCGCGCCGAACACGATGGCGAAGGCCGTCGCCGGGTCGGGAAGCAGGGCGCGCGCGGCGTCGACTGCGGCGGCGCCGAGGAAACCGCCCAGTCCGAAGGCGATGGCCTGCGATGCGCCCCACAGTCCCATCCGCGTTCCCTCGCGCCCCGGTCGGCCCGCGCTTGCCAGGGTCATCATCGAGCCGATCGCGGCGACGGCGAAGGCGCCGTTCGCGAGGCCGAGCGCGAACACCGACGGCTTGAGCGGCCAGCCTGGCCCCGCCGTCGCGCCCGACGCGAGGGCGGCGAGGGCGAGAGCCGAGGCGATGCAGCCCCCCACCGTCCAGATCCGCATGAAGCGGGCGCGCGAGCGGCCGAGGGTCGTGCCGACGACGGCGGTCAGGAGCATTCCGGCCAGCACGCCGCCGTGCTGGAGGCCGGCCAGCTGGGTCGACTCCCCCGGCGTGTACCCGTGGATGAGTCCGGCGAAGGGCTCGAGGATCAGGTCCTGCGCGCTGTAGGCGAGCATGGACACGAACACGAACACGGTGAAGCGCCGCGCCTGGGGCTCTTCCCAGACCTCGCCGAGGGCGGCGCGGAACGCGGGCCGTGCCGCCGACGGGGCGGGGCCGGAGCGGCCGCGGGAGGGACGCTCGAGCCCCCACACGGCGACTGCGCAGACGCATACGGCGATGGCGGACACCCCGGCCGTGACCATCAGCAGCCGCTGCATCGAGAAGGGGTCGAGGAGCTGGCCGGCCAGGCTCGCGGTCACCACGAAGCCGCAGATCATCATGATCCAGACGATCGCCGCGGCAGCCGCCTTGCGGGACGGCTCGGTGCGCGTCGCCAACAGCGCCAGCAGGTTCGTCCCGCACGCTCCGACGCCGATGCCGATGCCGAGGAACGCGACGAAGGCCGACGCGATGCCGAGAGCCGTCGCGTGGGCCATCCACGCCGTCGAGGCGGCCGCCAGCACCGCGCTGAGCGCGAGGACCACCATGCCGCCCACGATCCAAGGCGTGCGCGCGCCGCCTACGTCGGAGCCGTAGCCCCAGCGCGGCCGCGAGAGCTGGACGGCGTAGTGCCAGCCCACGAGAGCGCCGGGCAGCACGGCGGGAAGCACGAGCTCCACCACCATCACGCGGTTCAGGGTCGAAGTCGTGAGGATCACGATCGCGCCCAGCGAGCTCTGCACCAGTCCGAGCCGCGCGATGCCCAGCCAGCCGAGCGGCGTTTCCGATCCTCGAGCGTCCAATTCGGTCCTCCTGTGCGTCAGCGGGAGTCGTCCATGCTGAAGCGCTTCAGCTTCGAGTAGAGGCTCTGGCGGCTGAGGCCGAGCATGTCGGCCGCCGAGGCGCGGTTGTCGCCCGTGACCTGCAGAGCGGCCTCGATGCACAGCTTCTCGATGAGCTCCGTGGACTCGCGCACGATCTCCTTGAGCGGAACGCGCCCGACGAGCTCCGTGAGCTGCTCGGTCGTGCTCGGGAGCCCTCCACCGACCCGCGTCGCGGTGCGCAGGCTGCGTGCCACGTTGCGCACCGAGAAGCCGTATGCCGCGCGCGACCCGGCCGGCGCCGCCACCGCCGAGATCTCGACCGGGTCTTCGCTGCCGAAGCGATCGCGCAGCACCGTCGCGAAGTTCCGCACGACGCCGTGGCTCCGCAGGTTGGAGACGAGGACGTTGACCTCGGTCGGCGAGCGCCCCAGGAAGTCCGACACGTGCCCTCCGACGAGCTGCCCCTCGCCGGTCAGCTGCGCCATCTCCGCGAACGCCCGGTTCCCGGCCAGGATGCGGAGATCGGGTCCCGCGACGAGCAGGCCGTCGGGGAGTGTCTCGAGGATGTCGAGCACCTCGCTCCCGGCCTCCGCCTCGCCGTCCGTCGCGCGCTCGGTCCGCAGTCGCACGATCACCCGGGTGCCCGCCGCCTCGCGGAACGCCGCCGCGACGAGGTCGCAGACTTCGTCGTCACGCGTGCGCAGGCCTCCAGCTCGGGCCTCGCCGCGTGCCGTCGCCTCGGCCACGGCGCCCGCGACGCGATCCGCAGAGTCACCCGCGAAGAGCGCGGGGAGCGAGGCGCCGGCCAGGGCCTCGAGCGGCTCGTCGACGGCCCGCGCCGCGGCCGGATTCGCCTCCTCGATGCGGAGCGCGACCGGATCGACGATCACCACCGGCTGGGAGACGGCCTGGAACAGCAGGCGATAGCGGGCCTCGGCCTCACGGAGGCGCGAGTAGTCCCGCTCGAGATGCTGGTGCGCCTCGACCAGGCGCTGCTGGAGGCGCGAGACCGAGCGCAGGTCCCGCCCGAGCGCGACGATGCGGTCGGTGCCGGTCTTGACCGCGGTGTAGCGGATCGGCACGTCGATCCCGCCGCTCGACGGATGGTTCACCTGGCGCCAGGGGACATCGGTCGAGGACGCCTGCTCGAGCAGGTCCTCGATCTTGGGCCGGCTCTCGACGGTCACCGTCTCGATCCACGGCCGATCCCGCCAAGAGCTCGCGTAGTCCTCGCGGGTCAGCTCCTCGTTGCCGAGCGAGATGTCCTTGATCACGCCGTCCTGGATGACCAGCGCGACGTCGGCGGCGGAGGCGATCACGCGACCCGTCGTCTCCGGATCGAGGTCGGCCAGGAACAGAGCAGGGCTCTGGAACGTATCGACGTGCTGCTGCGCAGAGCCCGAGCCGTTCATCTCCTACACCCTTGTTGCCGTCACCGCGCGGCCGCCGTGTACCCGCGCTCGAGGGCTTCGCGTCCCGCGGCGGGCGCCGACTCGGCGTCCAGCGCCATCGCGTCGGCGCCGACCGCCTCGGTGAGCTGCGGCGCTTCCACGAACAGACGGCCGCCCACCAGCACGCGCAGCGCGCGGTTGGTCGATGCGCGGCGGAAGCTCTCGATCTCGCTGGCCACCTCTTCGACCGGAGCGCTGCACGCGGCCGAGAGCCCGAGCAGATCGAAGGGCTGGCGCGCCAGCAGCGAGGCGACCTCCGCGCGCACCGCTCCCGGCTCGCTCCAGACGCGCCACCCGGCGCGCCGGAAGAACTCCGCGACCATCACGACACCGAAGACGTGCTGGTCGGCGCACGCGGTGCACAGCAGCACGCTCGGCCCCTCTGCGGCCGGCTGCGCGTGGGGCGGCTGGTGGACGACGCTGTGATCGCGCAGCATCTGGTGCAGCCGGCACAGGCCGATCGTGACGTCGGTGAAGTCGCACAGGTCGCGCTCCCAGAGCTCCCCCAGGCGGCGCGCGGCCCCGCCGAGCAGGTCGAGGAAGATCGTCTCGACCGGCACGCCGCGCGCCAGCAACGCCGCGATCAGCTCGTCGGCCGCCGACGCGCTCGCGTACCTCACGCATTCCAGGAACTGCTCGCGGTCGTCCGCGGTGAGCTCGGCGCGGCCGTCTCCGCGCGGCGCCGCGGTCGCGCGCTCGCGCCGGTGGGCCAGGAGCAGGCGCGGGACGATGTCGCCCTCGATCGCCCGAAGCAGCTCATGGGCGTCCTGGCGGTCGAGCGCGCTCCCGCTCGCTTCGTCCGGGAAGCGGGAGCGGAGCTTCTCTCCCAGGTCCAGGAATGCCGAGATCGCCTCGTGGTCCCCGAAGTCCATGCCCCGGGTCAGCTGTCTCATCGTGATGCCCCTCCGGTGCTGGCGGCTCCTCGTACCCGGGGGCTCGACGCTGCTGCAGTCTCGGTCGCTGCGTGGGGCATCGGGAAGTCCGCCGAGCCATTGTCCGAGAAGCTCGGGCGAAGTGTCAACATCAATTGTCGGATGTCTCGCCTGCTTGTCACCCGCGGGCCGGATCGGCCAGCTCGGCGTCGCTGCAGGGGACCGATGTTCCGCGGGCGCCGAGGCGAGAAGGGCGACGAGTGCGCGTGTATTCTGCTGCATGGCGTCCTCGATGGCGGAGGCCGTTGTGGGACGGCCCCAGCACGGGCGGCTCCGCGGGAACGAGCTCCGGCTCGGCTCGCGGGAACAGCACTTCGAGCGCGCCGGTGGTGCGCTCGAGCGCCTCGCGGCGCTCTGACGCAGCGCGCAATGCGGTCATCGGATGCGCCATGAGCCGCGCGACGATGCGGCCGGCGGTGCGCTCCGCCAGCGGCGAGGCGCCGGCGAGATGCGCGACCTCGCGTCGACAGATCTCGGAGAGGATGTCGTGGAGCGGGTCGAGCGCCCGCCGAGCCTCGCGCAGCTCGAGCCACTCGACGAAGTCGCCCACGTGCGTCTCCACCACCGCCTCGGCCTGAGGGACCGCCTCGAGGCGCGATCGCTCGACCGACGCCGCTCTCGGATGCAGGGCGTCGAGATCCAACAGCTCCAGGCGATCGAGCCGGCCCACGCGGGGATCCACGTTGCGGGGCACGGACACGTCGACGACGAGCAGCGGGCGCGAGCTTGCCGTTCGGGCGTGCAGGTCGGCCTCGCGCAGCACCGGCGCCTCGGCGCCGGTTGCCACGATCACCACGTCCGCCCCGACGACATGGCTCGCCAGCTCGTGCAGCCCAGCGGCGCGCGCCCCTCCGAGCTCGCGTGCGAGCCTCTCGGCGCGGTCGACGGTTCGATTCAGCACCGTGAGGTCGGTCGCGCCGAGCTGGCTCAGGGCCCGGGCCGCGTGGGCGCCACTCTTGCCACAGCCGACCACCACGCACTTCAATCCCTCGAGTCGGCCGCGTGCTGCCGCGGCGCGGCGGGCAGCCTCCGCGCCCACGCTGTTGCGCTTGGCGATCAGCCGGGTGTCGCGCTTCACCTGCTTGCCGGCGCGGAGCGCGTTCTCGAACAGCCGGTGCAGATGGGATCCGACCGAGCGCGCCTCGATCGCGTCGCGCAGGGCGCGGCGGACCTGCCCGAGGATGTGGACGTCGCCCAGGACCTGCGACTCGAGTCCCGCTGCGACCCGGAACAGGTGGCGAGCTGCGTCGCTGCCGGTTCGGACCGTGGCGCTGACGCGAAGCTGCTGCGCCTCTCGCTCGTCGCCGCCGACCCACGCCCGGCAGATCTCCCGGGCGGCGTCGCTCGCGTCCGTCGTCGGCGACCAGCAATAGGCCTCGACGCGGTTGCAGGTTCGCGTGAACACGGCCTCTCGAATGCCGCGCTCCGCGAGCGTCCGGCACGCGCGGGGCACGTCGTCGTCGTCGAGGTGGAAGCGCTCCCTGACGTCGAGTCGGGCTCGCCGGAAGTCGAGCCCTACGGAGACGAGCATCGTCGCGTCAACTCCTCTCGCGCGTCCCGTCGCGCAACGCCTCGGCCGAGGCCAACGGAACGACTCGCCCCGCCAGTCCCTCGAGCACCAGTCGGCCCTGGTCGCTCAGGTTCGGAAGCCGCTCGAGACGCCGCAGAGCGAGCCGCATGATCCGGGCACCGAGCGGCCGCGCCTGCCCGGCGGAGGTCGCGCGTCCCAGCTGGGCGTCCTCTGCCAGGTCCTCGCTGTCGTCGAGCAGCTGGTAGGCCCAGCCCAGGCCCCGGCCGAACGAGGCGAGCCCACGGCACGCGGCGTCGTCGGCACCGGCCGTTCGAGCCCCCGCCGCGAGCGCGAAGGCCGGCAGCGCCGAGCTCTTGGTCCGGTGCAGGCGCCGCTCGGCGCCGCGCATCGGCGCCGGCGCGGCCACGTCCATGGCCTGCCCGCCCGCCATGCCCGCCAGGCCCACGGTGCGTCCCCAGTCCGCGGTGAGCGTTCCGCCGTGGCGTCCCGACGCGCCCAGCAGCTCGACCGCGCGCGCGAGCAGCCCGACCGACAGCAGGATGGCGCCGGCCGATCCCACCAGCCGATGCGTCGCGGGCTCCCCGCGCCGGGTCTCGGCGTCGTCCATGCAGGGCAGGTCGTCGAGCGCCAGCGAGGCAGTGTGGGTCAGCTCGACGGCGACCGCGACGTCGAGCGCCGCCGGGGGCGCGCTGCCGCACGCCTCGGCCGCGGCCAACGTGAGCAGCGGTCGCCAGCGTCGACCGCCGCGTCCCTGCGTGCCGACCGCGCGGGCCAGCACCTCACCGAGGCCGGCGAGTCGTCCCAGCCCCCCGGACAGCTCGTCGCACTCGCGCACCAGACGCTGCTCGAGGCGGGGGATGTGGCGCTCGAGGAACGCGTCGACCGGGTCGAAGAACGCCTCGAGCGCGCGCGCCGTCGGGCGCTCCTGCGGCAGCACGGGGGCGCAGGTCATGCGGGCACCAGCCCGGTCAGGTGACCGATGTTCTTGAAGAAGATGCGCGCGTGTGCCATCGGCCGCCGCCGCACCAGCTTCTTGTTCATGTAGCCGTCGAAGGTGAGCTGCTGGACGTCGCGATCGCCGCAGATGGCCACGAACCGCTCGCGCCGATCGTCGTTCGCGTACCAGAAGCGCTGCATCACGGAGAGCGCGAAGAACACCTGCCCGTGCTGGAGCAGGAAGCGCCGCCGCGCCCGCCGCAGGGCGCGTGCCCGGCCCGAGGCGAGCAGCTCGTCCACCGAGCGCGCCGCGAGCCGCCCCCCGGTCATCGCGTAGTAGATGCCCTCGCCCGACGACGGCGCGACCACGCCGGCGGCATCGCCGGCCAGGATGACGTCGCGACCGTTGTCCCAGCGCTTGAGCGGCGTGAGCGGGATCGGCGCCCCCTCGCGCCGGATCGTCTCGACGCCATCGAGGTCGGCGCGCGCGCGGAGCTGCGCGACCGCTTCGCGCAGCCCGAAGCCCTTGTGGTACGACCCGGTTCCCACGCTGGTGGTGTCGCCGTGCGGGAAGATCCAGGCGTAGAAGTCCGGGCTGAGGCGGCCGTCGTAGTAGACGTCGGCGCGGCGCGCGCCGAAGCCGTCGCCCCGCGGCCGTTCCGGGGAGCGGATGATCTCGTGGTAGGCGAAGACGACGCGGCTGCGCGAGCTCGCGCCCGTGATCTCCTGGCGCGCCACCTGCGAGAGCGCTCCGTCCGCTCCGATCACGGTCCGGGCGCGCAGCACCTCGCTGGTTCCGGGCCCGGTCGCGCCGTCGGGCTGGTAGTGCACGCCCAGCGTGGCGCCCGAGCCGCGCTCGATCCGCAGGTAGCGACCGGTCCGGCGCTGCGCGCCGTGGCGCGCCGCCCGGCAGCGCAGCCACTCGTCGAAGGCGTCGCGGTCGACCATGCCCACGTATCCCTCGCCGACCGGGATGTCGACGGAGCGACCGGCGGGCGAGAGGATGCGCGCCGTGTCGACCCGGTTCACCAGCACCGACTCCGGCACGTCGAAGTCGCGCAGCAGCTGCGGCGGGACCGCACCGCCGCAGGGCTTGGCGCGGCCGGCGCGGTCGAGCAGGACCACGCTGCGCCCCGCCGCCGCGAGGTCGGTGGCAGCGGTCGCGCCGGCCGGGCCGCCGCCCACGACGACCGCGTCGTACACGGTGGTCGGCCCTACCACGGTTGCCACCGGGTCATCGGGTTCATCGGCATCGAGGCCCCCATGCGATCCCCCAATCCGGCTCCTCGCATGTTGGGGAACGGAAGGCCCATTCCACCGGGAGCCGTCTGGTCAACCCGGGTGTCATCCTATCACGACGCCATTGAGCGTCAACAAGAATAGACACTCGGGCGAGAGATGGCCCCGTGGGGATTCGGGTCGGTCGGTTCAGGGGCGACGCGGCATTCGGAAGGGCAGGAGCAGTCTCACCCAGCCGGCCCGGAAGCGGTCGAGCGACAGGCTCTCGTGGACGGCGTCGGCCCGCTCGCCGAGGAGGCTCGCCGAGACCACCGAGCGGGCGTAGAACGGGCTGTCCTCCAGGGTTTCGCGCACGCGGGCGACGCTGCCGGGGTCGGAGCGCGTCGTTCGCCCGACCTGCCACAGAGTGGTGGGCAGCTCGGTGCAGGGGGGAGGTGCGAACGGCTCGATCGAGCCCGTGGGGTCGATGCGCAAGGCGAGCGAGAGCGGCTCGCCGCTGCGGCGCGTCACGTCGTAGAGCACCGCCGTGGTCCCGTCGGGCTGGGCGCTGCGGGACCAGTGCCAGCGGGCGAAGGCGGCCTCGAGCGGCTCGTCGCCCCAGTTCGTGTCGAGGTACGCCCGCCCGCTCCAGTGCCGAGCGGGCTGCTCGAGGGCGACCTGGACCCGGGCGCACGGCGCGAGGGGGCGCCAGTGGTGACGCCCAGCGGTGTCCAGTGCGTAGCTGCGGGAGACGAGCGCTCCGGGCTCGACGCGCACCCGGCCGCGGAGGCGCGACGGAAGCGGCACGGTGGTCTCGTCGAATCGCACCTCCAAGGCCGTTCCGTTCCAGCGCACCTCGCTCGGCCCGATCGAAAGCGTGGTGCGGTCGCGGCGCAGCCGCCGCCGTCCGCGCTCCGTCATCGCCCAGCGCTTGCCGCCTGCGCCGTACACCGCCACGTTGAGGGCACAGTGGTCGAGGGGATCGCCGGCGCCGCGTCCACGCGCCCGGAAGTAATAGGGCGAGAAGACGCTGCCGATGAACGCGATGAGCGTGAGGCCGTGCCGGCCGTCGTCGCTCAGGGCGTCGATGTACCACCAGACGTAGCCGTTGGTCGCGACCGGGAGGTCGAAGCGAGGTCCGTCCGCACCGCTACCGCCGCGAGCCGGCCCGACAGCGCCGCCATCGGAACGCCCGCGCCCGGATGCGTGCTGCCCCCCGCCAGGTACAGACCCGGCAGCCTCGTGCGGGTGGCCGGGCGGTGGAACGACGCGCTCCAGCCGTGCGTCGCCGGACCGTACAGGGACCCGCCGGTCCCCGGGAAGAGGTGCTCGAAGTCGGTCGGTGTCGTCACCACCGTCGCTTCGGGCGCTCGCTGCAGCTTCAGCCCGCAGCGCTCCAGGAGGCCGAACGCTCGTTGCTCGCATGTCTCCAGCTCCGATGGGTCGAGCGCGCGGACATCCCCCGTCGCGGGCGCGTTGACCAGACACAGCAGGCGCTCGGGACCCGGCGGGTCGCCGGCCCCGGCAGCGCGATCCTGGGCGCATACGTACACGGTCGGCGCGCGCGGCAGTCGCGCGCGCCCGACGAGGTCCTCGAACTCGGCGGGATAGTCGCTCGAGAAGAACACGTTGTGGCGATGCAGCGGGAAGCCCTCGGCGCGCGCCACCAGCGCCCAGGTCACCGCAGACAGCGACCGGGTCGAGCGCGGCCGTGCGGGCAGTGCCCGCGCCGCCACGGCTCCGAGGCGACCGGCGGCGAGAGCCCCGGCGTCGGCGTTGCAGACCACGGCGTCGGCCGGAACGAACTCGCCGTCGGCGAGCTCGAGCCCGCTGACGCGACCGCCCGAGACCGAGATCCCCGCCACCTCCGCGCCGTAGCGGCACACGGCGCCGCGGCTGGTGGCGAGTCCCTCCAGCGCGCGTGCGATGCGGTGCATGCCGCCTTCGACCCGCCAGACGCCCTCCTGCTCGACGTGCGCGATCAGCATCAGCGTGGCCGGCGCGAGGAAGGGGGACGAGCCCACGTAGGTGGCATAGCGTCCGAAGAGCTGCCGCAGGCGCGGGTCGCGAAAGTACTCGCCGAGCACGGCCCACAGGCTGCTGAAGGGCCGGAGGCGCCACAGGTCCGGGAGTCTGCGCAGTCCCACGTCCCTCACGAGGGTGAGGCTCGTGGGCCGCGCTCCGCGCAGGAAGGGCCCCTCGAGCGTCGCGTAGACGCCGCGGGCGCGCGCGCAGAAGCGCCGGTAGCCGCGGGCCTCGGCCGGGCCGGCCAGGCTCCCGATCGCGTCGGCCGAGCGCTCGACGTCGGCGTACAGGTCGAGCCGATCGTTCTCGTTCCAGGCGTGCCGCGCGAGCACTTCGAGCGGCTTCAGCGCGACGGCGTCGGCGAACGAGGCTCCGGCTGCCGCGAACAGCTCGTCGAACACCCAGCGCATGGTGAGCACGGTCGGGCCCGCGTCGAGCCAGGCGCCCCGCACCGGGACCCGCCGCATCTTCCCGCCCGGTCCCGCGGCGCGCTCGAGCACCACGACCTCGGCACCCTGCGACGCCAGCTCGACGGCCGCCACCAGACCCGCCACGCCGGCGCCCAGCACGACCACCCGCTCGCTCCGCATGCTCCTCCCCGGCACGCTGCCGACTTGCGGCGAGCATATGTCCAATGCTTGCATTGGGGCAACCAGGAGACGTTCGTGGCCGCTCCGCTCCGTTGGCGCGATCGCTGGCGAGATCGCGTTCTCGAGCTCCGCAACGGGCTGCTCGCCAGCCCGCGGTTCCAGCGCCGGGCGACGCGGCTGCCGCTAGCGCGCGGCGTCGCGCGGCGACGCGCGCGCGACCTGTTCGACCTGTGCGCCGGCTTCGTCTACTCGCAGGTGCTGCTGGCATGCGTGCAGCTGCGCCTGTTCGACGCGCTCCGCGAGGGCCCGCTGACCGCCGAGGCCTTCGCCGCCCGGTCGCGCCTCTCGCCCGAGTCGGCGCTGTGCCTGCTGAAGGCGGCGACTTCGCTGCGGCTCGCCGAGGCGCGCTCGCACGGCCGCTTCGGGCTCGGCGTGCTCGGGGCCGCGCTGGTCGGCAACCCGTCGCTCCTGGCGATGGTCGAGCACCACGCGATGCTCTACGCCGATCTGGCGGATCCCGTCGCACTGCTGCGCGGCGAGGCGAAGGACCGCGCGCTGGCCCGGTACTGGCCCTACGCCGGGGATCTCCCGCCGGGGCCGCTGCGCCCCGAGCAGGTCGACGCCTACTGCGAGCTGATGGCGGCCTCGCAGTCGCTGATCGCGGAGCAGGTGCTGGATGCCTACCCGATCGGCGGCCATCGCTGCCTGCTCGACGTAGGGGGCGGCGATGGCGCCTTCCTCGCGGCGGCGGCGGGCCGCGCTCCCGGGCTGCGGCTGATGCTCTTCGACCTGCCGGCGGTCGCCGACCGCGCGCGAGACCGGCTCGCCGGCCGCGGTCTGTCGGCGCGCGCGACGGTGACGGGCGGCGACTTCCGCTCGGACCCGCTCCCGCGCGGCGCCGACGTCGCCTCTCTGGTCCGTGTGGTCCACGACCACGACGACGCCGCGGCGCTCGCGCTGCTCTCGGCCGTGCGCGAGGCGTTGCCCCCGGGCGGCGTGCTGCTGCTGGCCGAGCCGATGTCAGGGACGGTCGGCGCGGAGCCGATCGGCGACGCCTACTTCGCCTTCTACCTGCTGGCGATGGGCAGCGGTCGCCCGCGCGATCCGGAGGCCCTCGGCGAGCTGCTGCGGGCTGCAGGCTTCGATGAGGTCCGGCTGCTTCCCACACGCATTCCGCTGCAGACGCGTCTGCTGGTCGCGAGGCGCCAGAGCTAGGGCTAGGAGCGTGCGCGGCAGAAGCCCCTCGCAAGCGCCCGAAGGGCGCGCGCAGTGAGGCGAAGCCGAACGAAGTCAGACAGCTAGGAGCGTGCGCGGCAGAAGCCCCTTGCAAGCGCCCGAAGGGCGCGCGCAGTGAGGCGAAGCCGAACGAAGTCCATCACCCAGGTCGAGCGGCGTGGCGGCGCGGCCGGGCGCGCGGCTCGTCCTCGACACGTCGCCGACGTGCGGGATACCCTGCCCGAGGGCGTACGCGGGCGGCGGTCGCCATGCGGAGGTGTTCGCTTGCATTCGGAGCCGGGCGCGCGGCGCGTCGCCGTCGTGGGGGCGGGCCTGGGGGGGCTGGCGACGGCGCTGCGGCTGCAGTCGGCCGGCGTCCCCACCGTGCTCTACGAGGCTCGCGACGCGCCCGGGGGTCGGGCCTACGTCTATCGCGAGGCCGGCTTCACGTTCGACGCGGGGCCGACGGTGATCACCGCTCCGTCCTGCCTGGAGGAGCTGTTCGCCGTCTCGGGCAAGTCGCTCTCGGACTTCGTCGAGCTGATCCCGAACCACCCGTTCTACCGCTTGGTCTGGAGCGACGGCAGTCGCTTCGACTACGAGGGCGACGCGGACCGCCTCCTCGCCGAGCTGGAGCGCCTCGCGCCGGACGACCTCGAGGGCTACGAGCGCTTCTACCGCTACAGCGAGCGGGTGTTCGACGCGGGCTACCGGGGCCTGGTGGCGCAGCCCTTCCTGCGCCTGCGCGACATGCTGCGGGTGGCGCCACAGCTCTTGCGCCTGCGCGCGGATCGCTCGGTCTACCGCACCGTCTCGCGCTTCGTCCGCGACGAACGACTGCGCCAGGTGCTGAGCTTCCACTCCCTGCTGATCGGGGGCCATCCCTTCGAGACGAGCTCCATCTACACGCTGATCCACTTCCTGGAACGCCAGGAGGGGGTGTTCTTCGTGCGGGGAGGCACCGGTGCCCTGGTGGACGCGATCGCGCGCCGCTTCGTGGACCTGGGCGGCACCCTCGAGCTGTCGACGCCGGTGCGGCGGATCCGGGTGGAGCCCGGTGGCGCGCACCGCGTCTCCACCGACGCCGGCGAGGCGCGCTTCGCGTCCGTCGTCTCGAACGCCGACGTGCACCACACCTACGCGCACCTCTACGCGGACGATCCGCGCGCGCGCCGACGGGCGCGGCGGCTCGAGCGCATGCAGTGGTCGATGTCGCTCTTCCTGGTGTACTTCGGGACGAATCGACGCTATCCGGGACTCGCGCACCACACCGTCGTATTCGGTCCGCGCTATCGCGAGCTGCTCGACGAGGTCTTCCACGGACGCGCACTGCCCGAGGACTTCAGTCTCTACCTGCACGCCCCGACGGTGTCCGACCCGTCGCTGGCACCGCCCGGCTGCGAGTGCTTCTACGTGCTGAGCCCGGTGCCCCATCTGGGACGGGCCGCGATCGACTGGGAGCGGGAGGGTCCCGGCTACGCCGACCGCATCCTCGCCGGACTGGAACGGCTGCTTCCCGACCTGCGCCGGCATCTGGTCGTCCAGCGCTGCTTCACGCCGCTCGACTTCGAGCGCGAGCTCGGGGCCTATCGCGGCTCCGCCTTCTCGGTCGCTCCGATCCTGCGTCAGAGCGCCTGGTTCCGTCCCCACAACCGGGACGGGCGCATTCCCGGGCTCTACCTGGTGGGCGCCGGCACGCATCCCGGCGCCGGCGTTCCCGGCGTGATCAACTCCGCGAAGGCCACGGCCACGACACTGCTCGAGGACTTCGCCCGTGGCTGACCGCTGGCGGGAGTGCCGGCGCACCATTGCCCGCCACTCCCGTAGCTTCGACCTCGCCTCGCGCCTGTTCCCCGGCGCGCGCCGCGACGAGGTCGCGGCCCTGTACGGCTGGTGCCGACGGTGCGACGACGCCATCGATCTGGCCGCACCGTCCGCGCAGCGCTCCGCGCTCGAGGAGCAGCGCGCGCTGCTCGAGCAGGTCTACGCCGACCAGCCGTTCGCGGACCCGGTGCTGGCCTGCTTCCAGGAGATGGTGCGCCGTCGACAGATCCCGATCGAATACCCGTTGGAGCTGCTCGACGGCATGGCCATGGACGTCGCGGGGGTGCGCTATCGGGCCGTCGACGACGTGCTGGTGTACTGCTGGCGTGTGGCCGGCGCCGTGGGTCTGATGATGTGCCACATCATGGGCGTGTCCGAGCCGCGGGCCGCGCGCCACGCCGCCCATCTCGGCATCGCGATGCAGCTCACCAACATCTGTCGCGATGTCCTGGAGGACTGGGAGCGCGGCCGGCTCTACGTGCCGGCGGAGCTGCTGGGGCCGGCATTCGCCGCGTGGATGGACGCGCACCCTCCGCCCGCCGGGCTGAAGGGGCTTCCGGAGACGGCGCGGCGCGAGCTGGCGGAGGCCGTCCAGCAGCTGCTCGCGCTGGCGGAGCGCTACTACGCGTCCGCCGACGTCGGGCTGTCCTACCTGGACCCGCGCTCCGCACTCGCGGTGCGGACCGCCCGACTGGTGTACGCGGAGATCGGCCGGGAGATCGAAGCCAGGGGCTGCGACGTCACGCAGGGCCGCAGCGTCGTGTCGCGCCGGCGCCAGCTCCGGCTCGTCGCGCGAGCGCTGCGTCGCTTCGCCGCCGAGCGGAGAACCTGGTCGCACGCCGATCTGCTCGCGCCCCGGGGCATCCTGCGTTGCGCAGATGCGGTGCGGCTCGCCTGAGCGCAATCGGCTCAGGCGCGCCGGCGGCGCCGACGCCGGGGCCGCCAGACGCCGAGCGCCGTCTGAGCGACGGCCAGCGCCAGGATGATCCACAGCGCGTTCCACTCGCGAGCGACCATTTCCTCGACCAGGATGGGCGCCACCTCGCCGTCTGCCGCCCGCGCGGACAGAGCCGCGGCGCGCTGCGCGACTCCGTCGATGGTGATCAGCGTGCCCTCGAACATCGGAAGTCCGAGGGCGGCCTTGGCCCAGACCCAGCCGGCGTTCTGAAAGGGGCTGTGCACGGCGATTGCGAACAGCCCGCTCACCAGGCAGACCACGAGCGAGGGAACCAGCAGCCACCCCGACACGGCCTCGATTCCGCGCCGCACCACCGCATATCCGGCGAGATCCGCGGGCGCCGTGGCGAGCAGGACCATGTGCGTCGCGAGCGCGCCCGTCAGACCGATGGCGCTGAGGACGTGCAGGGTCTTGAGGATCCGTCTCGCCAAGGACTCGGCTCCTGCGGCGCTTCGACGTCGAGCCGATCCGGCTCGGCCACCTTCGGCTCCGGCTCGGTGTCGGCGGGCGGCGGCACCAGCGAGCACTGCTGGAGGAAGGGGCCCTCCTGCTGGTCCAGCATCGCGGACAGCAGCACCTCGGGCTCGTACAGGAACCGCTGCGCCACCGCTCGCGGGTCCGGTGCCGTCGACGACCGCTTCGCGATCAGGTTCAGGCTCTCCCAGCGTCGGACGTAGTATTGGATCAGTGCCGGCAGCTGGTTGAGGATCGTGGCCCCGGGCGAGGGATCGACCCAGCTCGAGTGGCGCAGGCGCTCCGACGACAACACCTGGCTCTGGTAGAAGCTCTTCAGGAACACCGCCTCGGCAGGAGCCCGCGCTTCGATGCCGATCTTCGTGGCGACCCGCACGAGGCGGGACAGGATGGTCAGCAGGCCGCGTGCGACCGCGTACGGGAGATAGATCGCCCGCGGTCGGCGATGCCCGAGCAGCGACCGGATCGTGAGGATCAGCTCCCCCAGGCGCACCGGCTCGGGATCGACGAAGTGGTACGTCCCGGCGGTGAACTCGGGGCGGTGCCGGAGTACGTGCGAGACGAAGTCGGGCAGCTTCTCTGAATTCGAGTAGGTGTGCGCCGACTCCCGGTGGGTCAGCAGCACGGGCATCGCGTCGTCCACGAGCGAGAACAGCAGGCGATGGAACCCCTGGATCTTGTGGTCGTGGGCGCCGTACACCACGCCCAGACGGATGGCGGTGTAGTCGAGGCCGCGGGTCTGGTGCAGGTGTTCGATGGCGCGCTCGGCGATGAGCTTGCCCTTGGCGTAGTTGGAGAGGTCGGCGGTGAGCGGCAGGCGCTCGTCCTCGCGGACGTCGAGGCCGTGGGGCATGACGGCGGCGGAGCTGAGGTGGATGTACGGCACGCCGAGCTCGCAGGCGGCCCGCGCCAGGTAGACGGAGCCGAGGCAGTCGACCTCGTAGGTGAGCTCGGGATCGCTGTCGATCGCGGCGATCGCGCAGTTGATGATGAAGGCGGGCTTCACTCGCTCGAAGTACGAGCGGATGTCACCGGGAACGCGAAGGCTGAGCTCCTTGCTGTTCGGCGACAGCAGATCGAACCCCGGGGCTGCGGCCCTCTTGAAGTGATGGAGCAGGGTGCCACCGATCAGCCCCGTGCCGCCGACGAGTACACCGACTTTGCGCTCGCGCACTTCCACGCTTTGAAGCTACCTTTTGTCAACTATCTGTCAATATAATATCAGTACATAGTATCGACACAGTCGCGGGGCCATCGACGCCGCGCCTGCGCGGTGCGCGCCAGGATTCGGAGGGCCAGGTCCGGCGCGGTCCTCGGGTCGAAGGCGCCGGCGTCGGCTCCCAGGCGCGCGACCAGGTCAGTCTCGATCCCGAGCAGGCGTCCCCCGACGAGGACCCGGACCGCAGGGTTCCGAGAGAGCCGCCGGAGCGCCACGATCGCCTCCGCGAGGTCCGCCAGCGCCGCGCTGCGGGCCACCGAGAAGCCCAGCAGGTCGACGTGTTCGCGGGCCACGATGTCCGCCAGCTCCTCGCGCGAGGCGCCCGGCTCGCTCCAGACCCGCCAGCCCCGGCGCCAGAAGCACTGGGCCGCGATCCCGAGTCCCAGCATGTGCGGATCGCCGCTCGGGGTCGCGAGCAGGACCCGAGGCGCCTCGACGCCGGCCGGGAACGTGCGCGGCGAGAGCCTCGCGCCCTGCTCCCGGAGGACCTCGTGCAGGCGGCCCACGGCGATCGTCACCTCCGACAGGTCGCACAGGTCCTCGTCCCAGAGTGCCCCGAGGTCGCGCGCGGTGCGCGGCAGCAGGTCCAGCAGGACCGATTCCGGGCCGATCCCTTCGGCGAACAGCTCGTCCACGACCAGCCGGGCGTCGAAGCGCGAGGCAGCCAGCGCGGCGCGGAGGAGCCGGGTCCGATCCCCGCGTCGGAGCGGGCGCCCGCCGTCGCGTTCCCCTGGCGCCGTCCGACCGTCGTCGGGGTACCAGAACCCGCCCGCGACCGGTAGGACGCGGCGCTCGCTGCGCAACGGGCCTCCGTGTCGCCCGGGGCGGGGGGGGCCGCGGCGTGCGGTCGGGCTCGAGCGCGGGGCGCCGGGATGCGAGGTCGGGACCCCCGCCCGCCGATCGTCCCCGTAGCCGGGCGCTACGAATGGGTCGCGTTCCTGGGCCATTGGCCTCCGTGCCGCGGCCGGCCGGCCGCGGCGTGACGTGTTTCCCGCGAACCCGTAAAAAACATCACGAATACTATTTCGTCAAACGGGGCCGGGGGGATCGCCCGGAGCGCCCCGCTCGCGAGGTGGAGGGAGAGACATGCGTCACGAACCGCAGCAGGGCACGCTGGCCGGCCGCCATGTCCTGGTCACCGGCATTGCGGACCAGGCCTCGCTCGCGACCCACGTGGCGCGCGCGATCCAGGCGGCCGGTGGGACTCCCGTGTGCGCCGGTCTCGGGCCCACGCCCGATCGAACCGCGCTCTCGGAGCGGGCGCGCGCTCACCTGGCGGCTTCCTACGAGTCGTTCCGCAAGACCGTCGAGGTCGAGCTCGGCAAGGAGACGCTCACGCTGCCGTGTGACCTGTCGCTCGACTCGAGCATCGACGCCCTGGCCGGAGCGCTGGCCGAGCGCGGCCTCTCACTCGGCGGCGTCCTGCACGCCGTCGCGTTCGACCGCACCCTGCGCCGCGGGGGGCACGCGTCGCTCCTCGAGACCTCCCGAGACGACTTCCTCGAATGCATGAACGTCTCCGCCTACTCGCTCGTGGCGCTGCTCCGCGGCCTGCTGGGGCGCAGGGTCCTCGAGCCCGGGTCTGGGGTCGTGGCGCTCAGCTACCTGGGAGCGGCTCGCGTCGTGGCGCACCC
>JASJBO010000099.1 GCA_030066475.1 Myxococcota bacterium | reverse complement strand
CCCGCGGTCGACCACAACGGCGACGGCAGCGTCGGCATTCCGGACTTCAACGTGTTCCGGAGCTTCTTCGGCGGCCCGCCCGGTCCGTCGGGCCTGGACTGCGCGGGGACGGTGCCGTGTCCGCCGGAGGACCCGGCGTAGCTGGTGGACTTCGTTCGGCTGCGCCTCACTGCGCGCGCCCTCCGGGCGCTTGCGGGGGCTTCTGCCGCGCAGCCTCCTAGCGGCGACCGCGCCGACTTTCTTCGCGCGAGCGCTCAGCGTCGACGCGCGAGTCCGAGCAGGACGAGGAGGCAGACGGTCTGGAGCGCCCCCGCCCGGGGCTCGGGTACGAACAGCGCCACGTCGCCCGAGGACTGCCAGCCGGCCGTGCCCCCGTCCTGGAAGTGGCCGTTCGCCACGGAGGGGAACACGACGTCGTCGATCCACACGCGCGAGCCGGCCGGTCCGTCGAGCACGAGCTCGAGGTCTCCCGTCTGGCCCAGCAGCGCGCCGTCGACGAGGAAGCGGGCGCGGTCGTAGGCGTCGGAGGGGGTCGCGGGCGCGGGAACGGTTCCGATCGTCTGGCCGGCGAAGCGGACCGTGAGCGCGCCCGTGGTCGTCTCGAAGCGGTGGCCGAAGCGCACGTCGGTGGCGCCGGCGGGCGCCGTGACGGTCTGGCGGATCGAGGCGGGGGAGCTCGCCGTGAGCCGCACGCGCGCGTTCGACGCGGTCGGCGTCGCCAGGATGGCGGCGCTCGGCGAGAAGTTGCTCGGGCCGAACCTCGCCTGGAAGGCGACCTGGCCGCTCTCGTTCACGGACGGCCCCCACAGTGAATCGATCCGGTCGCCGGCCACGGTCTCGCCCACGCGCGCGACGATCGCGGACGCCGTGACGATCGCAGCGTCCGAGAAGCCGGCGTCGAGAACGGCGTAGAGGGCCCAGGCGCCCGCTCCGTTGATCGACGGGATCGCGGTGTCGGGGAGGAAGGTGATCTCGATGCCTTCCACGGTATCGCCTTCGCGCAGCACCATCGCGTCGCCCACGATCAGCACGCGGGCGCCGTCGGCGTCGAGCCACATGACCGCGACCCGCCCGGCGTCGTCGAGGTCGAGGCCCGACGGGCAGCACTGGCGGCCGACCGTGCCGCCGTCGATCACGTCGCCCTCGCGGAACAGCGTCGTGGTGGTGAGCCGGTCGTAGAGGTAGACGCCCTTCTTGCGCACCAGGCCGTCCATGTGCGACGCGACGAAGGCGACGTCCCCCTGCTCGTTCAGCGCGGGCACGTCGAAGTCGGTGATCTGGAAGCCGTCCTGCATGAACTCGTCGGCGAGCAGCGCGCCGGCCGGCTCGCCGATCCAGCGCCGCGGGCAGTTCGCCTCGTTGCACCAGTTGAACGCGAAGGCGGAGTCGCCGAGCTCGTTTGCGGCGGGATGCGAGCCCGCCGTCGTGGTCGCGGCGCCCACCTGCGCGGCCAGGTTCGGCAGGGCGAAGCCGGGCAGCACGAAGACCAGGTCGCCCAGGCCCTGGGAGAGGGCCTGGAAGCCGATCGTCCCGTTGCCGTCGATGGCGGCCTGGAAGCCGGCTTTGAACTCGCTCACCGCGACGCCGCCGATCAGGTCGCCGACGTCGGCCCCGCGCCGCAGCGACGAGAGCGCCCCCTGCGACGGGATCTGATCGACGTAGAGATCGATGAAGGCGATCTCGCCCGCGTCGGTGAGCGAGTCCGGCCCGAGCCCCTCCACGCTCCACACGTAGTGGCCGTCGATGCGGTCGCCGGTGCGGACCGGCACCGAGAGGTCGTAGCCCGACCCGGCGGCGGACCCCGCCACGAGCAGCGACAGCAGGGCGACGGGGAAGCCGGCCGGAGAGATTCGCGCGGTCATCAGGGCTCCCGAGAGCAAGTTCGATGCCCGCTCTCACCGGCTCCCCGAGCGCGAGCCGCGGTCCGGAAGGACTCGATGTCCCAGTCCGCGAACACGGTTGTGTCGCCCAGGCGCACCGTGGCGAGGCGTCGTCCCCCTCCGGGGTCTGGCCGCGGTCGATGCCTGTCGGGTGATGGGCACGGCGCATGCAGGTTCTTCCAGAAGCGGCCAGGGGGGAGAAGCGGGTCGGAGCGCAGACGAGCGGGTACGGAGATCCAAGCCGAGCGTTCGTGGAGTGGAAGATGGCGGGAGCGGGATTCGATCGGCGGTCGCTGGCGCGCCGCGGCATGCGGGTGGGTGCTGCGAGTGCGCTCACGCTGCTGGCCCTCGTGGCCGGCGCAGAGGTCGCGACGGCCGCGCCGCCCCCCGACCTGGGGTACCAGGGCCGCCTGTTCGACGTCGACGGGGCTCCCCTGGCAGGTCCGGTGGATCTGACGATCGGCATCTGGGACGCCCCGAGCGAGGGGACGCGGCTCTACGCGGAGGACCACGCCGAGGTCCCGCTTCGGAACGGCGTGTTCGGCCTGCTCCTCGGAACCGGCACCCCGATTCACGGCAGCTTCGACGCCGACCTGTTCGGCGACGCCAACCGCTGGCTCGAGGTCGCCGTGGACGGAGAGCCGCTCGCCCCGCGCCAGCCCTTCAGCTCCGTGGCCTACGCCCTCCAGAGCACCGACAGCGAGCGGGTCGGCGGCATCCAGTCGGTGGATCTGGTGACGCTGCAGAACCTCGAGGCGAGCTTCAGCGCGGAGGTCACCGAGGTCCACGAATCGCAGCTGCCCCCCGTGGTCACGAGGGACAGCGAGGTCCTGCCCATCGTGCTGGGCTCCGACGGGCCGGGCTCCAACCTGGATGCCGACCGGGTGGACGGGCTCGAGGCCGCCGACCTGCAGCGGCGCTACGCGAACGTCGTCGTGGTGGACGCGGGCGGGCGCGGCGACTTCCTCGAGCCGCAGGATGCGCTCGACGCCATCACGACCGCCGGCTCGGGCAACCGCTTCCTGGTGCGGATCCTGCCGGGCAGCTACGGGAGCGTGGTCACCAAGCCCTACGTGGATCTCGAGGGCGCCGGGCCGGGCCTCACGGAGCTGTCCGGATTGATCGTCGAGGCATCCGGCTTCACGGAGATCCGCTCGCTCGCGGTTCGCGCCACCGGATCCACGCCGTTCGCCGTCCTCCCCTGGACCCAGCAGGTCACCGTGTCCGACGTGGAGGTCTTCGCGAGCCGCAGCGACGCCGCCGCCAACGGCATCGCCTTCCTCGGTCGACGGGCGGTGTTCCGCGACGTGTCCGTGAATGCCTCCGGCATCGGCGAGGACATCGCGTTCCGGGTGGTGTCCGCGGCTTCCCAGACGACGATGGATCTCGAGCTCCAGAACGTGAGCCTGGTGGCGGACAACGCGCTCTTCTTCGACCCGGCCTTCGCGGCGGGCAACGAGCCCGCCCTCCGGCTGCGCAGCTCCCGGCTCGACGGGGACCTCGTGCTCGCCCCGCCCATCCCGGGCGCCGGGTCGTCCGGCTGGGAGGTCCGGATCAGCGGCACCCAGGTGACGGGAGACGTCGTCAACCAGTCCGGGTTCGACCCGGCCCGCCAGATCCCCCTGTTCAACGAGCTTCGCTGCGTGGGTGCGAGCGATGCCGCCGGCGTCGGCCTCACCAGTGCCTGCGGCCCGGGGCCGCCCGTCGCCACCGCAGACCTGCGCGATGGCGCCGTCGACACCGAGAAGCTCGGCGCGGGCGCGGTGACCTCGGAAGAGGTGGAGGACGGCTCCCTGACCCTCGCGGACCTCGACCTGATCGCGCTTGCCGCCAACTTCGTGCTCGTGCCCAACACGACGGGCTCGCGGACGCTGACCTGCCCGGTGGATTACATCGCGCTCTCGGGGGGCTGGGGCCACTACCGTCAGCTGATCGGCGGACAGTCGCGGGACGTCAGCGCCTATGTCAACGGCAACCCCGTCGACGACACCGGCGCGGACGCGCGGCGCTGGACGGTGGGGATCTTCAACGACGACAACGGCCACGACATCCAGGTGAGCGTGCGCGTCTACTGCGCGCGTGCCCAGTGACTCGCCGACGTCGTGGGCGCCGCGCACGGCCGCCCGCCCCTCGCGCTTCCCAATCGCTACCGTAGGCTGTGGCCACGTCGGCGAGGGAGCGAACATGGGACGACTCGACGGGCGCGTGGCGCTGGTGACCGGGGCGGCCTCGGGAATCGGGGCGGCGTGCGCGCGGCGCTTCGCGGAGGAGGGCGCCGCGGTCTCGGGCTTCGACCTGAACGCGGCCGACGAGAAGGGCGACTGGGCCGAGGCCGCCCGGTGCGCGTCCGCCTCGCACTTCGCGACGGGCGACGTGCGCGACGCCGAGGCGGTGTCGAGCTGGGTCGAGGCGGCGGCCGACGTGCTCGGCGGCGTGGACGTGCTGGTCAACTCGGCCGGGATCGGCGGCGGCGGGCCGGTGCACCTGATCGACCCGGCGGACTGGGACCGGGTGATGGACGTGAACCTGCGCGGCACCTTCCTGGCCAGCCGCTTCGCGATCCCGAAGCTGCTCGAGCGCGGCCGCGGCAGCGTGGTGCACATCGCGAGCGTCGAGGGCATCGAGGGCTTCGAGGGCGGCAGCGCCTACAACGCGTCGAAGGGCGCGGTGGTGGTGCTGATGCGCAACATGGCGATCGACTACGCGCGGCGCGGCATCCGGGTCAACGCGATCTGCCCCGGCTTCATCGAGACGCCGCTCTTCGACAGCATCTGGGAGAACCCCGGGATGGAGGCAATCCGCGAGCGGATCCGCGACGCCCACCAGCTGGGGCGCTTCGGCCGCCCCGACGAGATCGCCAACGCCGCGCTGTTCCTCGCCTCGGACGAGTCCTCCTTCGTGACCGGCCACGCCCTGGTGGTGGACGGCGGCTACACCGCCGGCCACCGCCACGGCGTGGCACGGCTGATGGGGCTCGAGTAGGCGAGCGCCCCGGAGCTACGGTACCTCGATTCGGACCACGCCTTCGAGGCGCGCGAGCGCTTCGAGCTGTTCGATCTCGACCCAGCCAAGCACGCTCTCCTCGCCGCGTCGCTCCACCTCGAGGCCGGCGGCTTCCAGACGCTCGATCAGTGCATCGGTCGCCTCCGTCGTCACGATTCGCACGCGCACGCGTCCGTCCTGCAGCTCCACGCCCGGTGCGGCGACCGCGCCGTTCGCGAGCAGCGCCCGGAGCGCGGGAGCCAGCCGCGCGAGTGCCGGCTCCTGCTCCGGCTCGGCGACGCTCGGTGCGGGCGTCGCAGTATCGAGCGACAGCGCCGCTTCCGACGGCATCGCCCGAAGCCTCCTCCCCTCCGTGACGCTGCGCGCCCGCGGGAGGCCGGCCATCGGCGCGTTCGCGAGCTGGCGCCGTGCCATCCTGCTCGCCTCCTCCTTGCCGAACACGCCCTCGTAGCTCACGCCCTGCGGCATCTCGACCGGCACCGCGACGGTCTCCGGCCGCCCGTCGCGGTTCACCACCCGGTCCTCCACCGCGACGAACGAGGTGAAGGGCGTGACCAGCCGGTGCGCGAGCGCGATCTCCACGATCTCCTCGCGCAGCGCCTCGGGGAACTGGCCGCTCTGGAGCGCGCGCAGGTCGCGGCGCTGGAGCGCGTCCACCTTGGCGCGCGCCCAAAGCGAGGCGAGCGCGTCGTGGTCGCGCTCGCGCTTCGGCAGCCGCACGGCGAGGGCCTCGCGGTAGGGCTCGCCGCCGCGGAAGCCGGTCAGCACGACGCGACCGCGGCCGGGCTCGCGGTAGCGCGCGTGCACGACGAGCGGCCGGCCCGCCCAGACGTCGGACGGCTCGCGCGGGAAGACGTCATGGACGTCGAGGCCCTCGAGCTCGACGCGCACGTCGGTCAGCACCGGCGACGCGATGCGCTCCCAGAAGCGGCGCGCGACCTCCTCGCCCGGCCGGTTCAGCAGCGCGGTCTCGACCTCGCCGCCGCCCTCGCGCGCCATCTGGTCGAGCAGGAAGCGGTTGACCGAGTTGCCCGTGCCGAACGGGAACCAGCGCGAGGTGCCGCGCAGGCGCCGCACCAGGTCGATCACCTCGTAGTCGTTGCCGACGTAGCCGTCGGTCATGAAGGTGACGATCCGCAGGCGGTTGCCCGCGGCCGGCTCGGCCGCCGCCTCGCGCACCGCCTCGGCCATCATGGTGCCGCCGTTGGCGCGCAGCGCCTCGATGTAGCGGCGCGCGCGCGCCACGCTGGCGGCGTCCGCGCGACGCGGCCGCTCGAACAGCCGGCTCGCGGTGCTGCCGAAGTCGATCACCTGGAAGGTGTCGCGCGGGTTCATGTGCTCGAGGATCCAGAGCAGCGTCTCCTTGGCCTTGGCGAGCGGCAGGCCGCGCTGCGAGCCCGAGCGGTCGACCACGAAGACCAGCTCCTTGGGGGCGGCGTCGCGCGGCTCGACCCGCGCCGGAGGCACCAGCACGAAGGTGGCGTAGCCGTCCTCGCCGTCCCTGCGGTGGGCCCACCAGCCGCTGCGCACGTCGTCGCCCGCCACGGCGACGCGCAGCACGAAGTCGCGGTTCGGGATCTCGGCGCGCCGGCGCAGGCGCACCCGGGCGCGCTCGGGATCGCGTCCGCGCTCGACCACCACCTCGTGCAGCGCGGATTCGATCGCCTCGATCGGGACGCCGGCGTCCACGTCGACCTCGATCGCCAGGTCGTGGCCCGCACGGGTGCCCTGGGGCGTGGCCGGCGGCGCGATGCGGTCCGCGTCGGGCACCCGGTCGGCGCCGGGCACGAAGCGCGGGCCGACGACGGTCGGGAAGGCGAACTCGAAGGCGCCGGCCTCGTACTCGAGCGTCTCGACGTAGTGGATCTCGATCTCGACCCGCGCGCCCGGCATCAGGTTGGCGACCGACTGCGTGAACACGTTGGGGCGCTCCTGGTCGAGCAGGCTCGCCACCTGGCCGCGGTCGCGCGCCGCCTCGTAGCGGCGCCGCGCCTCCTCGCGCCGGTGGATCTCGCCGCGGATCTCGCGCTCGCCGGTGCGCATCCAGAGCGCGTCGACCGCCCCCCGGTGCGACAGGGGGAAGGTGTAGACGGCCTCGATCGGGTCGGGGAAGGGGTTGGAGAAGGTCTGCGTCACGCGCACGCGCGCCACGAAGCCCGTGATCTCCACCCGGACGTCGGTGTGCTCGAGCGGGCAGTCGCCGCCGGGCGCGCCGTCGGGTCCGATCGCGCGCAGCGCGCCGCTGCCCGCGATCGGGTGGTCGACCCGCTCCGAGCCGGCGGGGGGCGCCAGCAGCAGCGCCAGCAGGGCGCCCAGCGCGCGGATCGTGCTCGGGACTCGTCGTTCGTGGTTGCGTCGCATCGCAGACCTCCAGCAGGGGTTCCACGACACAGGTCTGCGGAGCGGCCCGGATCGGATCCCGGCGGGTGGTTCCTTGGATTTCCGCGGACTTGCGAGCGGGAGGGCTGCTAACTTGCGCATCGGGATGGCGGCCGGGGGCGAGGACTGGAACGCGATCCTCGAGCGCCTGCTCGAGGGCGACCGCGTCGCCTTCCTGCGGTTCCAGCGCCTGGTGACGAGCTTCCTGCTCCAGCTGCGCGCCTTCGACTTCGAGGACGAGTGGGACGATCTGCGCCAGGAGGTGCTGCTCTCGGTGGTGCGCAATGCGCGCGCGGGTCGGCTGCGCGACCCGCAGGCCTTCGTGGGCTACGTGCGGATCATCACGCGCAACAAGTTCATGGACCGGCTGAAGCGGCGCCTGCGCCACGGCGAGAAGGAGACGCTGGCCTGGGAGGAGGAGAGCGCCCGCGCGGCCCTGCCGTTCGAGTCGGAGCCGCTCGCCCCCGAGGCGCGCCGCGACCTCGACGCCGCGCTCGCCGCGCTGCCCGACGCCGAACGCGAGTGCGTCACGCGCGTCTACGTCGAAGGGTGCAGCTACCAGGAGGCGAGCGATCGCAGCGGGGTCCCACTCGGTACCCTGAAGCGCCGGCTGCGCGACGGGCTGGCGGGGCTGCGCGCGCGCCTGGCCGAGACGGCGGAGGACCCGTGATCCGGAACGGCCCGCACGAGAGACCTGTGGAGGGGAGAGCTGCGGCACGATGAGCTGCGCCCGCTCGGAACGCATCGACCTGCTCGCCTTCCTGGAGGCGCCGCGCGACGCGGCCTTCGACGACTTCCGCGAGCACTACCCGCGCTGCAGGGCGTGCGCGGCCGAGGTGCGCGCCTGGACCGAGCTGCACGCCGCGCTGCGGGCGGGTGCCGCCGAGCCGGCGCATCCGGGGCCGGAGCTGCTGGCGCGCTACGAGGAGGATCCGGGCGCGCTCGCGCCGGAGGCGCGCGCGCGCATCTCGGCCCACGTGGCCGCGTGCCCCGCGTGTCGCGACGAGCTGCGCGCGCTGCGCGCGTTCGACCCCGCAGCGCTCGCGGCTCCGGCGCGAAGGCCCCCTCGCGCTGCGCCCGCGCGGCCGTCGCGGGGCTGGCTCGGCGCCCTCGGCCGGCTCGTCTGGCATCCGGCCTTCGCCTACGCGCTGGTCGGGCTGCTGCTGTTCCCGGTGCTGTACCGCACCGCGCTGCCGCCGCTGGCGCGCGAGCCCGCGGCCGCGCCCGAGCCGATCGCCCGCAGGTCGATGCCCGAGCCCGACTCGTTCGAAGGCGCGCCGTCGCCTGCGTCCGGCCGGTCCGTGCCCGAGCCGTCGTCTCGGCCCGAGCGCTTCGCGGTCCGCACCGAGGACACGAAGGCGACCGCGAACGCGCCGCGCGTCCGGCGCCTCGAGCGTGCGCTCGAGGCACCGGAGCCGGAGCGGGTCCCGCTGCCCGCGGCGCCGGCGTCTCCCGCACCCGAGAAGCGCGAGCTGGCGGCAGCGGAGGCCCCGGCCCGCGTCGCCGCGCTCGAGCAGCTCGGCGAGGGGGAGGTGGACGTCCCGGAGGCGCAGCAGGCACCTCCCGATCTGGGCAGCGTGGCGCGCCGACTCGACGCGGCCGCGGAGGCGGTCGACGAGGAGCGGCTGCGGGGGATGACCCGGCAGCGGGCGGCGCCGGCGGAGCCGCGCGTCAGGTTCCGCGCGCAGCCCGACCCCGAAGCGAATGCGCTCGCGGCCGCGGTCGCGGACGCGCTCGCAGCCCGGAGCCCACCCCGCGCGGGGCAAGTCGTCGTGGCCGACGAGCCGCAGGTGGGCGTGCCCGCCCTCGTCGCCCTCCGCGGCTTCCGCCTGCAGGTTCCGCTGGGGCCCGACCTGGCGGGTCCCGCCGAGGTGGAGGTGCGGGTCACCGGCCCCGACGGGCGCCGCGAGCTGCGCGAGCGGCTGCAGATCGAGCCCGGCGTGCGGAGCGCCGAGCTGGAGATCCCGCCGCGCTGGCTCGGGGCCGGGCGCCATCGGGTCGAGCTGCGCGCGGCCGGAGAGCCAGCCGCTACGCTCGTGCGCTCGATCGAGCGCGTCCCGTAGTCCGAAGCGGAGAGCCCCCTGAGCACCGACGCCACCATCGTGTTCGCCATCCTGGGGATGGCGGGAATCCTGTTCGCCTCGGGGCGCGTGCGGCTCGACGTCGTCGCGCTCGGCGTGGTGCTGGCGCTGATGCTCACGGGCGTCGCGACCCCGCGCCAGGCGCTGGCGGGCTTCGGCGACCCGGTGGTGCTGCTGGTGGCGGGGCTGCTCGTGGTGGGCGAGATGCTCAACCGCACGGGCGTGGCCTTCGCCACCGGCCGCTGGCTGATGCGCGTCGGCGGCAGCAGCGAGACGCGCATGCTGGTGCTGCTGATGGGGGTCGCCGCCGGGCTCGGCAGCGTGATGAGCTCCACCGCGGTGACGGCGGTGTTCATCCCGGTCGTCCTCACCGTCACCGCCCGCACTTCCCTCGACGCCAGCCGGCTGCTGATGCCGCTCTCGTTCGCGGCGCTGGTCAGCGGCATGCTGACCCTGATCGCGACCACGCCCAACCTGGTGGTGAGCGCAGAGCTGGGCAGCCGCGGCATGGAGCCCTTCAACTTCTTCAGCTTCACGCCGATCGGGCTGGCGGTCCTCGTCGTCACGATCCTCTACATGTGGCTGCTGGGACGGCACCTGCTTCCGGGCGGCGAGCCGGCACCGCCGAAGAGCACCGACCGCACCCTCGACGACCTGTGGAACGGGTTCGGGCTCGCGGACCAGGGCCACGCCCTGCGCGTGCCGCCGGGCGCGGACGCGGTTGGGAAGAGCCTGTCGGACATCGAGCTCGGCAGTCGCTACCGCGCGCGCGTGATCGGGATCGAGCGCCTGGGTCGGCTGGGTCGCCGCGACATGCTGCCGTCGCCGGGTCCCGACGCCGAGATCCACGCCGGCGACGTGCTCGTGGTGGTGGCGCGACCCGACGACGCCGAGGCACTCGCCGCGGGGGAGCGTCTCGAGCTCGTGCCGGCCGGCCCCGACGTGGCGCGCCTGAAGCGGGCACTCGGCCTGGCGGTGGTGCTGGTGCATCCCGAGTCGCAGCTCGTCGGCCGCGCGCTGCGCGAGACCTCGTTCCGCTCGGCGCACGGGCTGCACGTGCTCGGACTGCGACGGCGCGACGAGATCGTGTCGGACTTCGTCGACGAGCCGCTCGACTCGGGCGACTCGCTGCTGGTGGCCGGCGCCTGGGACGCGATCGCGCGGCTCCAGGGCGAGACCCACGACTTCGTCGTGCTGACGCTCCCGCTCGAGCTCGACGAGGTGGCGCCCGCGGCCCGGCGCGCCCCGGCCGCGCTCGCGATCCTCGCCGGCATGGTGGTGCTCTCGGCCACCGAGGTGGTTCCCGTCGTTGCCGCCGTGCTGATCGCCGCGCTGGCGGCCGTGTTCACGCGCTGCCTCAGCATGGAGGACGGCTACCGCGCCATCCACTGGAGCAGCGTGGTCCTGATCGCGGGCATGCTTCCGCTGGCCGACGCGCTCGAGCGCAGCGGCGGCGTCGACCTGCTGGTGGGGAAGCTGGTGACGGGCCTGGAGGACGTGGGCCCCCGTCTGGTGCTGAGCGCGCTGTTCTTCGTGACGGCCGGCATGGGTCTGGTGCTCTCGAACACCGCCACCGCGGTGCTGATGGCGCCGATCGCGGTGCGGGCGGCCGAGGTCCTCGGCGTCTCGCCCTATCCGATGGCGATGACGGTGGCGATCGCCGCGTCGGCCGCCTTCGTGACCCCGGTTTCGACGCCGGTGGTGACGCTGGTCGTCACGCCCGGCGGCTATCGGTTCCTCGACTTCGTGAAGGTGGGCGTGCCGCTGCTGCTGCTCACCTGGGCGACCACGCTGCTGGTCACTCCCCTCGTGTTCCCGTTCTAGTCCGGTCCCGTCTGGTCGGGCGGCTCGCGCCGGGGAGCCTCGGGGCCGCGCGGGCGGCGCAGCGAGCGACTGCGCAGCCGGCTGCCCGTATAGAGCAGGGCCACGCCCACCACGAGTCCCAGCATGACGAGGAGCGAGTCGTCCACGGGGAATCCTCCCCCGGGATCGTAGCTCCGCCTTCGCCCCGCGACCGCCGCCGAGCGGCGCTCTCGCTTCCGGAAGCGCGTATACTCCCAGCCCCGTCACCTGAGGGGGATTGCATGTCGCCCGCCTTCCCGGCCCAAGGTCTTCGAGCCCTGGCGGCCTCCGTCGCGATCGTCGTCTCGCTGGCGGGCTGTCGCCAGGAGGAGGTGCTGCCCGAGCTGCCGCCGCGGGCGATCCGCTGGGAGCGCGTCACCGGCACCCTGGCCGGTCAGCAGCGCGTGATCTCGGGCATCGTGACGGCCATCGACGACACCGCCCTCGCGTTCGAGGTGGGTGGCACGGTGGCGAGCGTCGACGTCAACCTGGGCGACGAGGTCGAGGCGGGCCAGGTGCTGGCCCGTCTCGATCCCGAGCCGTTCGAGCTGACCGTGAGCGACGCCGAGGCCGCGCTGGCCGAGGGGCGGGCGCTCCAGGCGCTCGCCCGGTCGACCCTGGCGCGCTACATCGAGGCCGGCAACGCGGTCGCGAAGCAGGAGGTCGACCGCTCGCGTGCGCAGAGCAAGGCGCGCGACCAGCAGGTCGAGGCCGCCCAGGCCCGCCTCGACCTGGCGCGGCGCGACCTGCGCCGCTCGGTGCTGCAGGCCCCGTTCCGGGGCACGATCTCGGTGCGCGTCGTCGAGCCGGCCATGACCCTGGGCCCCGGCGAGACCGCCTTCGAGCTCGACAGCGAGGAGAGCGGGCTGCGCGTCGAGGTGCTGATGCCCGAGACGCTGATCGCGCGCATCCACCAGGGCGACGAGGCCTCGGTGAGGTTCCCCTCGGTGGGCGGGCGGGGCGTCGCGCCGGACGACCGGCGCTACCCGGCGGTGGTTTCCGAGGTCGGGACCCGCGCCGGCGCCGGCAACGCCTTCCCGGTCCGCGCCGACCTGCTCGAGGCTCCGCCCCGGCTGCGGCCCGGCATGACCGCCGAGGTCACCTTCCAGGTCAGCCGGGACGACGAAGGCCTCGGGATCCAGGGCTTCCTGGTCCCGATCGCGGCGACGCTGCCCGAGTCGGACGACGGCTTCGCCACCTTCGTGTTCGACCCCGAGACGTCCACGGTCTCGAAGCGGAAGATCCGCGTCGGCGGCGTCCACTACAACGACATCGTGGTGCTCGAGGGCCTGGCCGAGGACGAGATCATCGCGACGGCGGGGCTCTCGTTCCTGCGCGACGGCCAGCAGGTGACCCTGCTCGACGAGCGCCTGTTCGGCAGCGCGCCGTGAACCTCACCGGCTTCGCGCTTCGCAACCAGCCTCTGGTCCTCATACTGGTCGGTTCGATCGTCCTGTTCGCGGTGTCGGTGCTCGACAACTTCCCGAGCCAGGAGGACCCCCCGATCACGGTGCGCGAGGCCGTGGTGATGACCTTCATGCCGGGCATGGAGGTCGAGGACGTCGAGCTCCTGATCACGCGTCCGATCGAGCAGGCCCTCTCGCGGACCCCGGAGCGCGACTACATCTACTCCTGGTCGCGCAACGGCGTGTCGGACGTCCGGATCGTGGTGCTCGACGAGTACGAGCAGGACGACCTCGACATCATCTGGCAGGACGTCCGCAACGAGGTGATCGACATCACGCACGAGCTGCCCGACGGCGTGATCGGCCCGTTCGTGAACGACGACTTCGGCGACGTCACCGTGGTGAGCGCCGCCCTCACCGGCGAGGGCTTCTCGCTGGCGCAGCTCCACGCCCTCGCCAAGCGCGTGCGCGACCAGCTCTACATCGTCGACGGCGTCAAGCGGGTCGATCTGTACGGCGTCCAGGACGAGACGATCTGGATCCAGTTCTCCACCGCGAGGATCGCCCAGCTCGGCTTCTCGATCTCGGAGATCCGCGAGACGCTGGTCGCCGAGAACGTCGTGCTGCCGGGCGGCACCATCGACACGGGCGCGCGCGAGATCATCGTCACGCCGCGCGGCGACTTCCGCAGCGTCGAGGACATCGAGAACGTCCCGATCGAGGTCCCCGACACCGGCGAGGTGGTCTACCTGCGGGACCTCGCCAAGGTCCACCGTGGCTACGTGGATCCGCCGACCGCGCCCTTCTACTACGACGGCGAGCAGGCCGTCCTGATCGGCGTCAGCATGGCCGCGGGGCAGAACGTCCTCGACGTGGGGCCGCGCATCCGGCAGCGCCTGGCGGAGCTCGAGGCGCGGCTCCCGATCGGCTTCCAGCTCCGGGTCGGCAACTACCAGCCGACCCACGTCGAGCGCGCCGTCTCGGCGGTGCGCAGCAACCTGTTCCAGACCATCGGCATCGTGCTGGTGGTGATCGTCGCCTTCCTGGGCCTGCGCACCGGCCTGATCGTGGGGCTGCACGTTCCGCTCACGATGATCGTGACGCTGGCCGTCATGTTCTACTTCGACATCGCGATGCACCGCATCTCGCTGGCGACGCTGATCATCTCGCTGGGCCTGCTGGTCGACAACGGCATCGTGGTGGCGGAGGAGATCAGCAAGCGGCTGTTCCAGGGCGAGGAGCGCATCGACGCCGCGACCAACACCGGCCGCGGCCTGGCCATGCCGCTGCTGATCGCGTCGATCACCACGGTGCTGATGTTCATGCCCCTGGCGCTGGCGCCCGACTCGGCGGGCGAGTACCTGCGCTCGATGTCGCAGGTGATCCTGATCTCGCTGGGCGTGTCCTGGCTGCTCGCAATGACCGTGACGCCGATCCTCTGCAACCGCTTCCTGCAGCCGCCCCAGGTGACCGAGGAGGAGATCCGCGCGCAGTACGAGCGCCCGCTCTACGTGCGCTATCGCGGCCTGCTCGAGGCGCTGCTCCAGCGGCGCACGCTGTTCCTGCTCTCGATGGTCGGTGTGCTGCTCGCGGGCGTCTGGCTGTTCTCGCTGGTGCCGCAGCAGTTCATGCCGCAGTCCGACCGGCCCCAGATCATGGTCGACGTGAAGCTCCCCAACGGGTACGGCATCCGCGAGAGCGACCGCCGGATCCGCGAGCTGGTGGCCTGGCTCGAGGACGAGACCGAGAACCCCGAGATCCTCCAGACCCTCACCTACGTGGGCAGCGGCGGGGTGCGCTTCTTCGTGACGATCTCGCCCGAGCCGGCGGCCGACAACATGGGCTTCATCCTGATCACGGTGCCCTCGCTCGCGGACGTGGAGCCCGTCCTGCAGCGGCTGCGCGCGCACGCGCTCACCCACTTCCCGGCGCTCGACCTGCTCGCCAAGCGCATGTTCCTGGGGAGCACCGAGACCGGGCTGGTGGAGGCGCGCCTCTCGACGCTCGGGCTGCCGGGCCAGCGCGAGCAGCTCTTCGAGGCGGGCGAGCAGGTGGCCGCGGCCTTCGCCTCGGTGCCGTACACGGTGAACGTCTACAAGGACTGGGAGAACCGCGTCTTCAAGGCGCTGGTCGAGGTCGATCCCGCGCGCGCGCGCCGCGCGGGGGTGACCAACGAGGAGATCGCCAACTCGCTGCAGTCGGTGCTCGAGGGCGGCACCTCGACCGTGCTGCGCCAGGACGACGAGGAGATCCCGATCGTGGGCCGGGCGGAGGCGCCCGAGCGCCTCGCCGCCGATCGCCTCGCCACCGCCAACGTGTTCTCGCCGAGCACCGGCAGCGCCGTGCCCCTGATCCAGATCGCCTCGATCCGTCCGAACAACGACTTCGGGATCGTCATGCGGCGCGACCACGCGCCCACCCTCACGGTGCAGGCCGTGAGCCGAACGCTGACCGCGACCGAGCTCGAGGCGGCCGTCCAGCCCCGGATCGACGCCGTCATGGCGGAGCTGGGCCGCGGCTTCTGGTGGGAGTGGGGCGGCGAGACCGAGTCGTCGGGCGACGCGCAGGCGGCGCTGTTCGCCTTCGTGCCGCTCGCGCTGCTCGGCGTGCTGGTTTGCCTGGTCGGGCAGTTCAACTCGATCCGCAAGTCGATCGTGATCTTGCTCACCGTGCCGCTCGCCTTCACCGGCGTGGCGATCGGACTGCTCGTCGCCAACGGCCTCAACAGCTTCATGGCGCTGCTCGGCATCCTGGCCCTGGTGGGGATCGTGGTGAACAACGCGATCGTGATGCTCGAGCAGATCGAGATCGAGCAGGCGGCGGGCGCCGAGCCCTACGAGGCGATCGTGAAGGCCTGCCAGGCGCGGCTGCGGCCGATCCTGATGACGGCGATGACCACCATCCTCGGCATGATGCCGATCATCATCTCGCGCGACCCGCTGTTCTACGACCTGGCGGTCACGATCGCCTTCGGGCTCGCCTTCGCGACGGTCCTGACGCTGGGTCTGGCGCCCGTGCTGTACGCCACGATCCTCCGGATACCCTCGCCGCCTCGCTAGGCGCGCACGATACGGGAGGCCCCCCATGTTCGAAGCCGCGGAGCTGGGTCAGGAGATCGGCAAGGAGGAGTACGAGGAGCGCGTCGAGAAGCTGCGCGTCGAGCTGATCAACGCGCAGTACGACCTGCGCGAGGCGGACTTCCCGGTCCTGATCCTGCTCGACGGGGACGACCGGAGCGCCTGCATCCAGGCGCTCCACGAGATGCACGACTGGATGGACGGCCGCTACCTCGAGACCCACGCGCTCGGGCCGCCCACCGAGGAGGAGCGCGAGCGCCCGGTCGTGTGGCGCTACTGGTCGCGGCTGCCGCGCAAGGGGTGCATCGCGGTGTTCCTGGATGGCTGGGCGCTCGAGGGCATCCGGCGCCGCGTGCTCGGCGAGATCGACGACGCCGAGTACGGGCGCTGGATCGAGCACGTCCTGCGTTTCGAGCAGATGCTCGTCGACGACGGCATGCTGATCGTGAAGCTCTGGTTCCACCTGCCGAAGAAGGAGCTGAAGAAGCGGCTCAAGAAGGCGGGGAAGAAGAAGAAGCAGGCCTGGAAGGTCGCGGAGGGGGCGGAGCGGGTCTACGAGCTGTACGACGAGGCGATCCCGATCGCGGAGCGCCTGGTGCGCGACACCAGCACCGGGGAGTCGCGGTGGACCGTGATCGAGTCCACCGACTGGCGCTACGCGAGCGTGACGGCCGCCGAGACGATCCGCGCCGCGCTCACGCACCGACTCGCCCAGGGCGCGCAGCAGGCCGCGGCGGCCGCGAGCCCCGCCCCCGCCGACGCGTCCGAGCGTCCGGACGAGAAGACCGTGCTCGACACCGTCGACCTGTCGTCGACGCTCGAGCGCGACGACTACCGCGAGCAGCTGGCCGACCTCCAGGCGGACGTCGCGCGCCTCACCGGCAAGGCGCTCGAGAAGGGCGTCGCGAGCGTGCTGGCCTTCGAGGGCTGGGACGCGGCGGGCAAGGGCGGCGTGATCCGGCGCCTGGTGGCTCCGATCGACCCGCGCAGCGTGCGCCTGGTTCCGGTCGCGGCCCCCACCGAGGAAGAGCTGGCGCACCACTACCTTTGGCGCTTCTGGCAGCACGTGCCCCGCAACGGGCGCATCGCGATCTTCGACCGCACCTGGTACGGGCGCGTGCTCGTGGAGCGCGTGGAGGGCTTCGCGCGCGAGGACGAGTGGCGGCGCGCCTACAAGGAGATTCGCGACTTCGAGGAGTCCCTGGCCGAGAACGGCAGCCTGGTGCTGAAGTTCTGGCTCCACATCGACCCGGAGGAGCAGCTCCGCCGCTTCCAGGCGCGCGAGGACACGCCCTACAAGCAGTACAAGATCACCGAAGAGGACTACCGCAACCGCGACCGTTGGGGTGCCTACGTGGAGGCCGTCCACGAGATGGTCGCGCGCACCCACACCGACCAGGCGCCCTGGCACCTGGTGCCCGCCAACGACAAGCGCTTCGCGCGCGTCGCGGTGCTGAACCACTTCTGCGCCGGCCTCAAGCGTCTGCTCTAGCCGGCCTGGTGGACTTCGCTCGCCTGCGGCTCGCTGCGCGCGCCGGCTGCGCCGGCGCTTGCAGGGGTGCTTCCGAGAGCCGCCGAGTCGGGCTCAGGGCTCCGGCGGTGTTGCGACCGCGAGAACCGGGCACTGGCCGAGCATGAGCACCCGCCGCCCGGCCTGACGGAACACGAGGGTGGCATTGCCCGACCGCGCCACCGGCCCACACACGTCGTCGTTCGGCACCAGGGCGACCACGTCGAAGGTGTTCGGCAGGCGCAGCCGGCTGGCGACGCCGAAGCGCCCGCGCAGCAGGAACGCCTGTGGGTCCTCGTGGATGATCTCCCAGCGGGCGGGGCTGCTGGGCTGCATCTCGCCCTCGCGCCGCGAGCGGCGCCAACGGTGCAGGGTGCCGATGCCGGCTGGTTGGCACTGGGAGCCGTCGGGCGCCACGGCGCGCCCGAAGCCCCCGCCGAAGCTCGAGTGACGGATCGGCGCCTCCACGGTCAGCATTGCGGTGCAGGTCTCGGTGCGGGGGAACAGGAAGCGCCACTCGCCGGACGGCAGCACCAGCGTGGCGTCGATGAAGGGGCCCCGCACGGTGGACGATCCGACATAGGAGGGCCCGTCGGAGACGCAGGCACACGCCAGCAGAGCGGCGAGCGCCGCGATCGTGGCTCGCTTGCCGAGATCCGTCTGCATGCGGGGCCTTCATGTGGTCCGGCTGCTTCCCGAACGCCGGCCCGACCCTAACACGGCGGTCCGGAGCCGGGCCAGCCCGGAAGGGACCGCCGGCCCTTCAAATCCTCGCCGTCCTGTTGCATCGTTGGGGAGATGCAGCGCCCCCGGCTTCGAGTACTTCGCTGCGGCGAGCGGCCCGCGTCGTGACCGCAGCAGACGCCACGGTCGACCGCGCCGCCGACGGGGCCGTGCGAGTGGTGCTGGCGGGGACCTGGCGCGGCCCCATCTCGTTGCCCTCCACCGAGCCCGTGGGCCAGGCGCTGGCCGGCGGGGCGGGGCGGGTGGTCTTCGAGTCGGGCACGCTCGGGGACTGGGACACGCGGCTGGTCAGCTACGTCCGGGGCGTGCTGCGGGAGTGCGAGAGCCGCGGGGTCCCGGCCGACGCGTCCGGACTGCCCAACGGGGTCCGCCAGCTGCTCGAGCTGGCGGCGGCGGTGCCGGAGAAGGAGACCGGCGGTCACAAGGAGTCGGAGCCGTTCCTGCAGCGCTTCGGCGAGCGGGCGCTGTCCGGACTCGAGAGCGTGCGCAGCTTCGCCGGCTTCCTGGGCGAGGTCCTGATCGCCTTCGGCCGGCTCGTGACGGGCCGCGCGCGCTTCCCGTGGCGGGACTTCGGCGTGGTGCTCCAGAACTGCGGCTCCGACGCGCTCTCGATCGTGGCACTGGTGAGCGTGCTGGTCGGGCTGATCCTCGCCTTCATGGGCGCCATCCAGCTGCGCCAGTTCGGCGCCCAGATCTTCGTCGCCGACCTGGTGGCGATCGGCATGGCGCGCGACATGGGCGGGCTGATGGTCGGCATCATCATGGCCGGCCGCACCGGCGCCGCGTTCGCCGCCCAGCTCGGCACCATGACGGTCAACGAGGAGATCGACGCGCTGCGCACCATGGGGATCTCGCCGATCGAGTACCTGGTGCTGCCGCGCATGCTGGCGCTGGTGCTGATGATGCCGCTGCTCGCGCTGTACGGGATGCTGCTCGGGATGGTCGGCGGCCTGCTGGTCGGGATCGGGCCGCTCGAGCTCGGCATCATGCAGTACTGGAACCACACGATCGCGGCGGTCTCGGTCACCGACATTGCGGGCGGGCTGCTCAAGGGCAGCGTCTACGGGGCGATCGTGGCGTGCGCCGGCTGCATGCAGGGCATGAGCTGCGGGCGCAGCGCCGAGGCGGTGGGGTCCGCCACCACCACGGCGGTGGTGCTGTCGATCGTCTTCATCATCGTCGCCTGCGGGCTCCTGACGGTCGTCTACGACGCGGTGGGGATCTGACGTGGCGGCACCCCAGGCCCGCGAGGCTCCCGCGCAGATCACCGTGCAGCAGCTGACCATGGCCTACGGCAGCTTCGTGGTGCAGCGCGACCTCGACTTCGAGGTCAAGAGGAGCGAGGTCTTCATCCTGATGGGAGACAGCGGCTGCGGCAAGAGCACGCTGCTGCGCCACATGATCGGGCTCCAGCAGCCGGCGAAGGGCGACGTGCTCTTCGGCGAACGCAGCCTGTGGCGCGCCGAGCCGGAGGAGCGCGAGCGGATGATGCGGAGCTTCGGCGTGCTGTACCAGAGCGGGGCGCTCTGGAGCTCGATGACGCTGGCCGAGAACACCTCGCTGCCGATGGAGCAGTATACCGACCTCTCGCGCACCGAGATCGCCGAGCTGGTGTCGCTGAAGCTGGCGCTGGTGGGCCTGGCCGGCTTCGAGGCGTTCTACCCCTCCGAGATCAGCGGCGGCATGCGCAAGCGCGCCGGGCTGGCGCGCGCCATGGCGCTCGATCCCGAGGTGCTGTTCTTCGACGAGCCGTCGGCCGGACTCGATCCGCTCAGCGCGCGCCGCCTCGACGACCTGATCCTCGAGCTGCGCGACAGCCTCGGCACCACCTTCGTCGTGGTCACCCACGAGCTGGCCAGCATCTTCACGATCGGGGACCGCGGCGTGTTCCTCGACGCCGACACGCGCACCCAGATCGCCCTGGGCGCGCCCGCGCAGCTGCGGGATTCCGCGGAGAGCGAGAAGGTGCGAAGATTCCTCAATCGGGGGGAGTCATGAGCCGTCGCGCCAATCCGGTCGCCGTGGGGAGCTTCGTCCTGGTGGCCATCGCGCTCGCCGTCGGCGGCCTGATCGTGCTGGGCGGCGGCCGGCTGTTCGCCGAGTCCGAGCGCTACTCGGTGTTCTTCGAGGGCTCGGTGAACGGGCTCACGGTCGGCTCGCCCGTGAAGCTGCGCGGCGTCCCGATCGGCGAGGTGGTCTCGATCCAGGCGATCGTCGACGAGAGGAATTGGGAGACCGCCGTCGAGACGGTGATCGAGGTCCGGACGGACCGCTTCGAGCGCATCGGCATCGACGACGAGATCACGCACGAGCAGCTGATCGAGCAGGGCCTGCGCGCCCGCCCCGAGATCCAGAGCTTCCTCACCGGCCAGCTCTACGTCCAGCTCAGCTTCCAGCCCGAGACCGAGGTCCAGCGGACCAAGTTCCCGCCGAAGTACCCCGAGATCCCGGCGATTCCGACCGCGGTGGAGAAGATGGCCGCCATGGTGCGCAAGTTCGTCGAGAGGCTGGAGGAGCTGCCGCTCGAGGACATTCTCGCGAACCTGAACTCGGCGCTCGAAGGGGCCGATCGCCTGGTGCACGACCCGAACATCCCGAAGGCGCTGGAGAACCTCGACCTGGCGCTGGTGGAGGCGCGCGGCGCCCTGAGCCAGCTCCAGGATCTGGCGCGCAACGTGGACGGCCAGGTCGCGCCGCTGTCGGAGTCGGCGATCGCCACGCTCGAGAACGCCCGCCACGTGACGGAGGAGCTGCGCGACACGATCAGCTCGGGGTCTCCGATCATGTTCCAGGTGGCGGTCACGCTCCAGGAGCTCGAGCGCACGATCCAGGCGGTCCGGAGCCTGGTGCAGGCCATCGAGCGGGACCCGCGCTCGCTCTTGTTCGGCCCGACGGTCAGGGAGGAGTGATGCAGATCCTCGCGCGCGCCCTGCTGCTGCCGCTGCTGCTAGTGGGCTGCGCCACGCGCAGCCTGCCGGTCGCGGAGTACGTCCTCACGTCCACCGACCCGCCGCGGGCGACGCTGGTGCCCGGCGCGGAGCCCGACCCGGTGATCGGCGTCGGCCCGGTTCGGGTGCCGGCCTATCTGCGCCGCCCCGAGATCGTCGCCCGGGAGCCCGGGGGCCGCCTGCACGTGCGCCAGAGCCAGCGTTGGGGCGAGGATCTCCAGTCGAGCGTCGGACGGATCCTCGCCAAGGACCTGTCGCGCCTCGTTCCCTCCGACCGGATCTTCGTCGAGCCCTGGCGGGCGCCGAACGCGCTCCAGTTCCGGGTCGGCGTCCAGATCCGGCACTTCGAGCGGGTCGGCGACTCGATCGAGCTGGAGGCCACCTACGGGGTCGCGCGCGGCACGGGCTGGAGCGACGCGGCCCTCCGGCTGCACAGCGCCTCGATCCGCCAGCCGGTCGCCGACGCCGAGACGCAGACGGTCGTCGCGGCGATGAACCGGGCGCTGGGCGCGCTGTCCGCCGAGATCGCGGAGGCGGTTCGCCGGGCGCTGGCGGCGGCGCCCCCTTCGGGTCCATAATCCGCCCCAGCGAAGGGAGGTCCCGTGAAGTCCTGTGCGCGATCGATCCTGGCCGGCTGCCTCGTCCTGCTGGTGGCTGCGGTCCACGCGGCGCCGGCCGCGGCGGATTCGCATGCTGCGGAGCGACCCGAGTGGGACCAGGCCCGGGTGACCGAGCTGGCCAAGGAGCTCGCCCAGACGGTCCGGGACATCCGCTCCCAGGTGCAGCGCACCGTGTCCGGCAACCTCGCGACGATGCAGGCCCACAACCGCCACAACGTGATCGACAACCTGCGGCTGATCCGCAACGAGACGCGCCACCTGGCGAACGAGCTCGAGGCCGGCAAGGGCTACGAGGAGACGCTGCCGATCGCCCGGCGCATCGACACCCTGATCGACCGGGCGGCGCGCCAGATGCGCACCATCGGGCTCACCGAGCCCGTCCTGACGCGGATCGAGAAGGCCGACCAGATCATCGAGCAGATCCGGCCGTTCTACATGGGCTTCCCCGCCGAGGGTGAGGAGTTCCCTCCGAACGTCCGCCCCACCGGGTCCCAGTGAAAGGAGCATCCGTGAGGAACCGCGCCCGTCTCGTCGTGTTCGCCTTCCTTCTCGTCGCGCTGGCCGTGGCCGCCCCGCGCGGCGCGACCGCCGACGAGCACGGGGGGGAGACCACCGCCTGGGACCAGGCGCGGGTGACCGAGCTCGCGGTGCAGCTCGCGGTCGTGATGCGCGATCTGCGCTTCGAGGCGCGTCGCAGCATCCCGTCCGACCTGGCGATGATGCAGGCGCACTCGCGCCACACCCTGCTCGACACGCTCCGGCTGCTGCGCAACGAGACGCGCTACCTCGCCGCCGAGCTCGAGGCGGGGCAGGGCTACGCCGAGACGCTGCCGATCGCGCGGCGCATCGACGCGCTGATCGACCGGGCGGCGCGCGACGCGCGCCGCATCAAGATCCCGGCTCCGGTGCTCGCGAAGGTCGAGCGGGCCGACGCCCTCGTCGAGCAGCTGCGGCCGTTCTACACCAACTTCGAGCCCTCGGAGGCCGCTGGCGGGTAGTGCCCGGCCGGCCGCGCGCCGGGGCGCGTGGAGCCGATGCGTCGCATGGGCCTCGCTCTCGTCGCCGCGGCGCTGGTCTGCGTCGTCGCCGTGGCGCTCTACTTCGGGCGTCTGCTCGAGACTGCGCTCGAGCGGGGCGGGCGCTATGCGCTCGGGGTGGAGACCCGCGTCGGATTCGCGGCGCTCGATCCCTTCGCGGGTGCCTTCCGGGTGCGCGGGCTGCGCATCGCCAACCCGCCGGGTTTCGTGAGCGACCACTTCCTGCAGCTGGCGAGCCTGAGCCTGGACGTCGACCTGGCCACGCTCCGGGCTCCGACCGTCGTGATCCCGCACATCGGCCTCACCGGAGCCGACCTGGTGCTCGAGCGCAACGCCGACGGGAGCAACGTGCAGGCGATCCTCGACCATCTGAAGCGCTTCGAGAAGGGCGACGCCAGGGCTCCGTCGCCCGACGAGGAGGCCGGACGGCGCGTCGTGGTGGACGAGCTCGTGATCACCGACCTCACCGCGCGCGTGCAGGCCACCCCCACGCTCGCGCTGCTGCTCGGCAGCGACCAGGGGCTCGTCCCGCTCGAGATCCCCGAGATCCGGCTGGTCGACCTCGGCAAGGGGCGGCCGATCAGCATGGCCGAGCTGAACGGCATCATCGTGAAGGCGCTGCTGACCGCCGTTGCGCGCCGCGGGGCGGGGGTGCTGCCCGCCCTGGTGGTCCGGGATCTCGGCAGCCGGCTGCGGGCGCTGGGGGTCGTCGAAGGCGTCGACGCGGGGGCGAAGCGGGCCCGCGAAGCCCTGGGCGGCCTGCTCCGCGGCAAGCGCGAGGACGACTAGAGGTCGATCTTCATCCGGAGCCCCAGCGCCAGGGCGGTGCCGTTCGCGAAGGCGGGTCGGAACACGAGCTGCACGTTGGGCTCCAGCGCGAGCCAGGGGGCGAGGCGGGCGCGGTAGAGCAGCTCGACGATGCCCTCGCTGTCGTGCTGGAGGCCGTCCTCGCGGCGCCCGACCGCCTCGTAGTCGCCACTGACGAGGAACCACGACGCCGCGACACCAGCGACGTCGTCCGGGCGTCCGGGGAGGGGGCCGCGGAGCACTACGCCGCCGTTCATGATCCAGCGCCGGACCACGCGTTCCTCCTGCGGCGCGTAGGCGACGCGCGCGAAGGCGCCGACGCGGTCGCGTCCGCCGTCGTCGACCCAGAGCGTCTGGTCGACCATGCCCCACAGCACGACGGTCCCGTCGCTGTTGTCGCCCGACCGGTAGTTGCGCTGCTCGGTCGAGTCGTAGAGGACGCCCGCCGTCCAGGTCGTCGACCGGCCGGTAGGCCGGCCCCGCACCGCCAGCTCGCCCAGCAGCGTGATGCCGGCGCTGCGGCCCAGCTCCCAGTCGAAGCCCCAGTTGTCCGTGTCGTCCTCTCCGGAGTTCCCGGTGTAGGCCCCGATGCGCAGCGAGGCGTGCTCGGCGTTCGCCTCGAGCAGCGCTCCGGGGGCCGCCTTCGAGTAGGCCGGCGGATCGAGCTCGGAGCCCGCCCCGAGGAAGTCGCCGAAGGCCGCGTTGGTGAACTCCCCGCCCCACTCGGTCAGGAAGAAGTCGTCGTCGACCGCGAGCTGGCCGATCCGGGCCCGCAGCCCCCCGTCGAACAGGATCTGCTCCAGGTACATCGTGTAGAAGCGCACGGCGCGCTTCGCCTCGTAGTTCGAGAGGTCGTTGGTATCCGAGGCGCCGATCAGGTCTTCGGTGGCCCGGCCACCGTGGTAGGAGATCCACTTGGCGTGGAAGCGGGCCCCCGGCCAGCGCACGGCGGTGTCGAGGTCGGCTTCGAAGCCCCACTCGGCGTAGCCCTCGTAGCGCGCGCCGCGCTGCCGCCCGCCCCGCGTGTTGGCCCAGACGCCGCCCATGTAGCGCGCGAAGGGCTCGACGCCGCGGTCGCCGAGCCAGTCGCGGGCGCCGGCCCAGTTGCCGAGCGCGTGCTCCCGGTCGCGCCAGGGCTCGGCCGCCGCCAGTGTCGGCGCAGCGAAGACGACCGCGAGCAGCGCCAGCGGGACGGGGCTGGCTCGCGCGGTCATCGCCGATCAGCCGGCCTGCCCCGGCGGACGCAGCATCTTCCGGACCTCTCCCACGTGCTTGGTCTCGTCGCCGATCATGCGCCGGGCGTACTCCTCGAGCAGCACCGAGCGGCCCTCCACCAGCGCCAGCAGCTCCTGGTAGGCCTCGAGACCCGCCGACTCGTGATCGAGCGACTCCTGGAGGATGTCGCCGATGTCGTGCTTGTGGGTCTCGAGCAGCGGCCCGATGCCGAGCGACGGATGCCCCTCGAGCTGGGTGATCAGCTCGCCCGCCTCCTGCGCATGGAGCAGGGACTCGCCCGCCTGGGCCCGGAGCCAATCGACGATCGGGATGCGGTTGTAGCCGTAGACCATGAACGAGTAGTGCGTGTACCGAACCACCCCGGCCAGCTCGAGCTCGAGGATGCGGTTGAGCACTGCCTGGGTGGCTTCGCGGTCGTATTCCTGCTCCGGCATTGATCGGCCCCTCGTGATGTGCGCGGCGCGCGGCCGCTCAGCGGAGTCTAGCTGCGGCCCGCGCGCCCGCGAGGCGTCCGCCCGCCGCGCGGGCCTCGATCGCGGATCGCACAAGTCGTACCCTCGACCCACGCATGGCCGAGCACTACCTCGTCCCGCGCCAGATCGTGCGGCGCCTGCCGTCGCTGCACGGGCCCGGACAGCGCCTGGAGAGCTGGCTGTTGCAGCGCTGGGTGCGCGGCCTCGCGCGCATGCCGCTCGAGCGCGCGACGCGGCGCGCCGGCGCGTCGCTCGCGTCGATCGGTCCGTTCACGAGCCGGCGCGACAAGGTCGCGCGCAACCTGCTCGTGGCGTTTCCCGAGTTGACGTGGGCGGAGCACCGCCGGCTGGTGCGCGCGGTGTTCCGGAACCTGGGGGTTTCGATCGCCGAGATCGCCCAGATCGCGCGGATCTGGGCGGAGCGCGCGCAGCGCCTCGAGTTCGTGGCGCATCCGGACCTGCGCTTCCTGCGGGAGCCCGGTACCCCGGCCGTCTTCGTCACGGCCCATGTCGGCGCCTGGACGCTCACGAACCTGGCGGCCGGGCACTACGGCGTGCCCCTCACGATCGTCTACGCGCCCGAGTCGAACCCGTTGCTCGAGCCCTTCGTGCGCGGGCTGCGCGGTGCACTTCCCTGCCGGCTCGCCAACCGGGACGGCTCGATCCGCACCCTGATGCGCGAGCTGGCGGCAGGGCGCTGCGTCGGCCTGGCCACTGACGTGCGGGTCGACGAGGGCGAGCCGGTGCCGTTCTTCGGCCACCCGATGCAGACCAGCACGATCCCGGCGCGCCTGGCGCTCCGCTACGGCTGCGAGCTCGTGACCTCCCGCTGCGAGCGGCTTCCCGGCGGGCGCTTCCGGGTCCGGATCGACGCGCCCCTCGAGCCCGACCCGTCGCTCGCGCCGCCGTCGCAGGTCCTCGACCTGACCGCCCGCATCCACGCGCGCTTCGAGCGCTGGATCGACGAGACACCCGGCCAGTGGATGTGTCTCGGCCGGCGCTGGGCGAAGGACGTGCAGCACGCGGGCCGCGTTCGACCGAACGCGTGAGGGAGGTGCCACGAGATGTTCCGGGACCGACGTCGAGCCCCGATCGTGCTCTGCGCGCTGGCGTGGCCGTTCCTGGTCTCGGCCTGCGAGGCGCTCGAGCGCCGGGCCGCGGAGGCGCCGGAGCCGATGCGGCGGCTCGAGGATCTCATCGAGATCGACGAGAGCCGGGTCGTCGCCGGGCAGACGCTCTACGTGCCGGCGTACTCGCAGATCCCGCTCGACGAGCGCCATCGCATGCCGTTGGCCGTGTCGCTCAGCGTCCGCAACACGGACGATCAGCACCCGATCGCGATCACCTCGGTCCGCTACTACGCGTCGAGCGGAGAGCTGCTGAGGGAGCTGATCGGGGAGGGCGCGGTCCGGCTCGATCCGATGGCGACGGCCACCCACGCGATCGGTGCGATGGACCGGGCCGGCGGCGAGGGCGCCAACTTCGTGCTCGAGTGGGTCGCGGCCCATCGGGTCAGCCCGCCGATCGTGGAGTCGGTGATGGTGAGCACCGGGACCCAGGGCATCTCGTTCGTCAGCCGGGGCGAGGTGATTCGCGAGCGCTGAGCCAAGGCGCCCAGCGAGGCGCTCCACGGGTCGTGGTGATAACCCCTCGCTCAGGCTCGAGATTACCCCTTGGTGTCGGTCGTGGTCTCTGCGATGATCGCGCCGTCGGGCGCGCCGGTGACGCCCGCGCCCACGGAGGATCCGATGAACAAGCTCGCGGCTCTCACGGTCGGTCTGCTCCTCTCGCTCGGTACGGTGGGCTGCATCGCAGCGCCCGTCGTGCCGCCGCTCGGCCTGATCTACACGAACATCGAAGCGCCGATCAATCCGACCGGGGGGAATCCTTCGGGCCGGCGCGGCGAGTCCAGCGTCGTCGCGATCCTGGCGCTCTTCTCCACGGGAGACGGCAGCGTCAGGGCTGCGGCGCAGAACGGCGGCATCACGAACGTCGAGCACATCGACTACGAGTTCTACAACGTCCTCGGCATCTACCAGCGCTACACGACCGTCGTGTACGGGAACTGAGTCGTGCGCATCGCAGCAACAGCCGTCGCCCTCGCGGCAGCGGTCGTGCTGGCGGGCTGCTCCGGCATCAATCCGCGCTCCGATCTCCTCTACCGCTCGGCGGTGAAGGAGAAGGTCGACGTGATCCCGCCGCAGGGCATCCTGTTCAGCAGGATCAAGGCGCCCGCGAAGATCTTCCCGACCAGCTTCGGCTCGCGGATGGGAAGCGCCACGACGCGTCAGATCGGGCTGCCGCCGCTGCCCTTCCCCGGGCTCATGACGGGGCTCGACCTGTTCGCCTGGGGGGACGCCTCGATCCAGAGCGCGGCCGCCGGCGCCGGGATCACCGACGTCAAGCACGTGGACTACGAGTCGCAGGTGTTCCTGCTGTTCTTCCGCAAGTTCACCATCGAGGTGTACGGGGACTAGCTGGTGGACTTCGTTCGGCTGCGCCTCACTGCGCGCGCCCTGCGGGCGCTTGCGGGGGGCTTCTGCCGCGCAGGCTCCTAGCAGGGGAACCGTGTTCACAGACCCGGCGGCGTCCAGGCGCCGTCGGCGTCTGCGTCCACGTAGATCGGGTTGGTGAACGCCAGCGGCTCGAAGCGCGGTAGCACCAGGGAGTAGGGCTTGCGCGCCTCGCCCCTCACCTCGACGGTGACGTAGGCGTCGCGCTCGAAGCGCAGCGGGACGACGATGCGCTCGCCCGAGCCGATCCGGCGCTTCGCGGTCTCTTCGCCGTTCACGTAGACGCGCGCCTCCGAGACCGGCACCCAGCTCGCTGCCTGGGCCTCGACCACGAGCGAGCCCTCGCGTCCCGCGAAGGTGTCGCCCATGCCCGCGCTGCCGAGGCGGACGCTCACGAACGGTCCGGTGGTTCCGAAGCTGCGGCCCTCGCGCACGGCGCGGACCAGCGACGGCACGTCGAGCCGGGCGGGCCGGTCGTCCTCCAGCGGCACGTAGTTGCGCGGCGCGGCGGCCACGCTGCGCAGCGTGTGGGTGTCGCTGTTCGCGGTGGCGGTGAGCCGGACGCCCTGGCGCAGGAGCGAGTGCCAGTCGCGACGGGTGCGCTCGTAGGCGTCGAGACCGGCGCCGTTGAGCAGCTCCATGGCATCGAAGTCGATGTCGCGCACGCCCGTCGTGGGGTCGGGCTCGGCCAGCGTCCGGTTGGGCTCCTCGTCCAGCCGCCGTGACGGGTCGTAGGGCGTGCCGCGGCCCAGGTGGCTCAGGAAGGCGCGCGGGTCCTCGCTGCCGTCCCCGCGGCGCGGATGGTTGAGCTGGACGATGCGCTCGCCCGGCCGCGCGCGCAGCTCGGCGATCACGTCGCGCCAGCGCCGGCCCTCGTTGGCGACGGCGCCGCCCCGGAACGCGCGCGGCTCGACCTTGAACGGGAAGGTGTTCGCGTGGCCGATCGAGCGCGGGGCCACCTCCGTCCAGACCTCGCTGGTGACCTCGAGCCCCGGGATCGCGGCCAGCACGCTGGCGAGGCCCCGCTTGCGCAGCGCCGGCGCGTAGTCGACCGCGACGTCGTGCTCCGAGGCGACCATCACCTCGGCGCCCTCTGCGACGAGCGAGTCGAAGCGCAGCCCGAGCGGCAGCGAGTTGTCGCCGCTGCGCGCCGCGTGGACGTGGAAGTCGGCGGAGATCCAGCCCGCCGTATCGAGCTCGCGCACCGGGGACTCGATCTCGAGGGGCACGCTCGCTCCGGCGAACGCGTCGATCCAGGCCTCGGTGACCGAGTACTCGGGGCCCCGCGTCGCGAGCACCCGGTAGCGCCCCGGTGCGACCACGACCGTGCGCGGGTCCGAGGCGACGCCCGCCAGCGAGAGCCGGCGCACGCCGGCCGTGCGGCGGAAGCGGCCGCCGCCCTCGAGCGAGAAGCCCAGCAGGTCGTCCCCGAAGCGCGGGTCGGGCGCCCCGTCCTTGCCGATGAATACCAGCCGCATCGGCTGGCCGCGCGGCAGCTCGACGCGCGCCGGCCCGGTGAGCGCGACCCGCCCCACGTCGGTGCCGGGCCGCTCGAGCTCGACCGCCTGCGCCACCTCGCGCGCGCCGGGCGCGACCACGCGCATGCGATAGGCGCCCTCCGGCGCGCGGATCGCGAAGCGCCCCTCGGCGTCGGCGCGAGCCTGGCTGACCGGCGTGCCGTCCGGGCGCTGCAGGTGGATCGTGGCGGCCGGATCGTCCACCCGGCCGCTCAGCTCGGGCTGCGCGGCGAACACCAGGTTCGTCACCGAGGCCACGTCGGCGCGATCGCCCACCCAGATCTCGTACTCGAACACGAGCGCCTGCCCGGGCGCGAGGTCCATGAAGCGCGTCTGGAGCAGCTTCCACCAGGACAGCGACGCGTCGCCGCCGAACCAGAACGAGGACGTGAAGCTCGCGAAGATCGTGGCGAGGTCGTCCGCCAGGACGAACTGCGGCACGTCGACGCGCTCGCCGCCCTGCCGCTCGAGCCGGCTCTCGATGCGCCGGACGCCGTAGGCGATGCCCGGCTCGAGCAGCGCCTCGCCCACCAGCACCACCAGGTCGGCAGCGTGCGCGGCGCTCGCGGCCGCGCCGGAGCCGCGCCCGAAGAACGCCACCTGCCGGAAGCCCCGCGACGCGTCGGGCCGCTCGATGCCCAGCGTGAACGGCCGCAGCGAGTAGACGTTGCCGAAGGCCAGACCGAAGCCGAACAGCGGCTGCCCCGCGCTGCGTCGTTCCACCAGCGAGCGGATGCGCAGCAGGCGGGGCCGGGTCGCGTCGAGCTCGTAGACGGTCTCGACGGCCAGGCCGTCGAGCTCGCCGCGCGCGATCACGCGCGCCAGGCTGCCGGCGGTGTCGGCCTCGACCGCGTGGAACGGGATCGCCCGGCGGATCGAGAGGTTCGCCAGCTGCTCGAACAGCAGGAACTGGTCGTCCGCGCGGCCGCACAGCCCGAGGTCGATCAAGGTGCCGCCGGTGGTCGCGATGTCGCCCTCGTGCGACGGGTCGCTCACCACCGCGCACAGCGTGCCGTTGGTCAGCGCCCAGTCGCCGATGCCGCCCACGGCGTCCGGGCCGCCGACGCTGAGGCGCGCGTGGTTGGCCGCGGTGATGCGGCCGGCGAACGGCTTGGCGATGGCCTCGGGCGGCGGCTGGAGGGCGACGGCGGCGAGCAGGGCCAAGAGCCCGCGTGCGATCCGCCCGCTTCTCCGCAGCTCCGGCGCTTGCGGCACGAGTTCCCCCTCGGAGCCGCCCGAGGCTACCCGAGCCCGAGTCGGCCCGCCGCGGGCGCGAGCAGCAGCTCGGCGAGCGCCCGCCCGCGCCGGCGTCCGAACGCCGCACTGCCGGGGTCGGCGCGCGCCAGGAGGCCGTCCCGAGGGGCCGCCCTGTGGCAGAATCCCGCCTCACGTCCAACCGGAGCGAGGAGCCGCCGATGTACCAGACGCTTCGCGTGGAGCGCGAAGGCCACCTCACCCGCCTCGTGCTCGATCGGCCCGAGGCCCTGAACGCCCTCGACCGCAGCATGGTGACCGAGCTGCGCGACTTCTTCTGGAACCTGCCCGACGACCGCGAGACGCGCGTGCTGGTGATGCGCGGCGCGGGGCGCGCCTTCTGCGCCGGGCTCGACCTCAAGGAGGCGGGCTCGGGCGACGCTGCGGGCGCCGGCGTGCCCGCGGGCCTGCGCGCCCAGCGCCGCATTGCGGAGCTGGTGCTGCTGATGCGTCGGGCGCCGCAGCCGATCATCGCGGCCGTCCACGGGCCCGCGTGCGGCGGTGGCTTCGCCCTGGCGCTGGCCGCCGACGTGCGCGTGGCGGGTGCATCGATGCGCATGAACGCGGCCTTCATCCGGCTGGGCCTGTCCGCCTGCGACATCGGGGTGAGCTACCTGCTGCCGCGCCTGGTGGGCGCCTCCGTCGCCTCCGAGCTGATGCTGACGGGGGACTTCATCCACGCCGAGCGCGCCGAGCGCACCGGTCTGGTGTCGCGCGTGGTGCCCGACGGCGAGCTCGACGCGGCCAGTCGCGAGATGGCCGACGCCATGCTGCGCAACGCGCCGCTGGCGCTGCGCCTGACCAAGGAGTGCCTCAAGCACAGCGTCGACGCCGGCAGCCTCGAGCAGGCGATCGCGATGGAGGACCGCAACCAGGTGCTGGCCGCGGGGACGCGCGACTTCCGCGAGGGCGTCGCCGCGTTCCTGGCAAGGCGCGAGCCGCAGTTCGAGGACGCCTGATGGTGCTCGAGCTGGCCATCCTGGACGTGCGCCCCGGCCGGGGCGCCGCGTTCGAGGCGGCCTTCGCCGAGGCGCAGCAGATCCTGGCCGGCATGCCGGGCTATCGCGGCCACGAGCTGCAGCACTGCCTGGAGCGCGACTCCCGCTACCTGCTGCTGGTGCGCTGGGACCGGCTCGAGGACCACACCGAGGGCTTCCGCGGCTCCCCCGACTACCAGCGCTGGCGCGCGCTGCTCCACCACTTCTACGACCCGTTCCCGGCGGTCGAGCACTACGAGGCGGTCTACGGCAGCTCGTAGCAGGAGCGCGCGAGCCACCCGGTGAGCGCGCGGGCCAGCGCGATGCGGCGGCTCGAGAAGGCGTGGTCGGCTTCGAGCACCAGCGTGTCGAGCCGCGCGGCGCCGGCGGCGCGCAGCGCGGCGACCAGCGGGTCGTGGTGCTGCACCGTGGGGGTCACGGTGTCGCGCGATCCACCCACCAGCAGCAGCGGCTTCGGCGCCAGCGCGGCTGCACGCGACCGCGTGTCGTAGTCCGCGGCGCGCGCGACCAGCTCCGCGACGAGCGCCTCGCCGCCCTCGCCGCGGATCGGGCCGCTCCAGCCGTCGAGGGACTGCGCCGCGCCCGCGGCCAGCTCCGGGTCGCGCGCGGCGGCGCCGCCGAGCGCGCCCAGGTTGGCACCCGCCAGCGAGGCGACGCAGTCGACCGCCTCGAGCCGGCTCCCCGTGGTGAGCGCCAGGAACCCGCCCATGCTGTGCCCGACCAGCGCGATGCGCTCGGGGTCGCTGCGGAAGCGCTCCGCGAAGGCGGCCGACTGCGCGGTCTCCACCGCCGCCGCGACGTCCTCGAGCGCGTGCGCGAACGAGAAGCTGCCGCCGCTGCCCCAGGCGCCGCGGTAGTGGAAGAACAGCACGTTCCAGCCCGCCCGGCGCATCGCCTGCGCGAGGTCGAGATTGCGCTCCTCGCCCGGGTAGCCGTGCAGCAGGATCACCAGCGGGTGCGGGCCGGGTCCGGGCGCGACGTACACGATCGCGTTCATGCTGGCGTCGCCGCTCGCGATCGACAGCGATTCGAGCGCGGCGGGGTGCTCGGTGTCCGCGGCGACCGGGTCCGTCGTGGCCGGATCGCCGGCGCGCGGGTCACAGGCCGCGAGCAGCACGGCCAGGAGCAGGGCGGCGGCCGTCTCAACTCCTGCGCGCGTCATGCCGAGGGCGCATTCCGGGACACCGCCCAGGAGGTCGCCCGATGCTCGAGTCGCTCCCCGACGCCCTGGAGCTGCTGGTGGGCTTCTGGCGCTACGCGTTCTCGCCCGGCTACCGCGAGCGCAAGCGCGCCGCGTGGCGGCGCGAGCGCGAGGCCTCGGGCTGGGGCGCGGTGTGGATGGCCGGCGAGATCGCCGCGGCGACCGCCGTGGGGGTCGGGCTGCCAGTGTTCGTCGTGCTCTTCGTCGCCTACAACGTCTGAGCGCGTGGGCCTCATGGCGGCGATGGTACCATCGCGCTCCCACCCAGGAGGCGCGCATGATCCCCCGGCTCCCCTTCGGCCGCACCGGCCACGAGAGCACCCGCATCGTCTTCGGCGCGGCGGCGCTGGCGCGCGTCGACCAGGACGCCGCCGATCGCGCCCTCGAGCGGCTGCTCGCCGCCGGCATCAACCACATCGACGCGGCGGCGTCGTACGGCGACGCCGAGCTGCGCATCGGGCCCTGGATGGAGCGCCATCGCGACGCGTTCTTCCTGGCCACCAAGACCGGCGAGCGCAGCTACGCGGCGGCGCGCGACCAGATCCACGCCTCGCTCGAGCGGATGCGGGTCGACCGGATCGACCTGCTCCAGCTCCACAACCTGGTGAAGCCCGACGAGTGGGAGCAGGCCATGGGTCCCGACGGCGCGCTGCGCGCGGCCGTCGAGGCGCGCGACGCGGGGCTGGTACGCTTCCTCGGCGTGACCGGGCACGGCACCCGAGTCGCCGGCATGCACCTGCGCAGCCTCGAGCACTTCCCGTTCGACTCGGTGCTGCTCCCCTACAACTTCCCGATGATGCAGAGCCCCGACTACGCCGGGGAGTTCGAGCGGCTGCTGGCGGTGTGCGCCGAGCGCGGGGTCGCGGTGCAGACGATCAAGGCGGTGGCGCGGCGGCGCTGGCCGGAGGGCGCCGAGCCGACGCACAGCACCTGGTACGAGCCGCTCACCGAGCCGGCCCACGTGCACGCGGCGGTGCACTGGGCGCTGGCGCGGGAGGGCGTCTTCGTGAACTCGGCGAGCGATCTGCGGCTGTTCGAGGAGACCCTGCGCGCGGCGGAGTGCTTCGAGGCCGCCTCCGGCGCTGCCGCTCCCGATGCGACCGGGCTGGGGCTCGAGCCGCTCTTCGTGCGGGGCTACAGCGCGGCGGGTGCCTGATCAGCGCGTGGCGCCCCAGGCGTCCCAGTAGGTGAGGCCGCGGGCCGGGAGCCGGCGCGCGCGCCGGAATCCGTCGCCCGTGTAGTACGCGACCGGCAGCAGGGCGGTCTGGGTCACGCCCTCGGGAACGCCGAGGATCGCGGCCACCTCCCGCTCGTGCGCGAGGTGCAGCGTGGTCCAGGCCGAGCCCAGGCCGCGAGCGCGCAGGGCGAGCATCAGCGACCACACCGCCGGCAGGATCGAGCCGTACACCGAGGCCTGCACCACCACGCCGGCCCGCTCCACGCGGCCCTCGACGCACGGCACCACCCAGACGGGCGCCTCGTGCAGGTGGTCCGCCAGGTAGCTGGCCGAGTCGTACACGCGCGGCTGCTGCGCGGCGCGCGGGTCGTCGTCGGCATACTGCGGGCGCCGGCTGTCTTCGGCGGCGTAGAGGCGGAAGGCCTTCTGGTAGAGCTGCTGGATCGCGCGCTTCTTCTCGGGGTCGGTCACGACCAGCCAGTGCCAGCCCTGCGCGTTCGAGCCGGTCGGGGCCTGTAGCGCGATCTCGAGGCACTCCTCGATCAGCTCGGGCGCCACCGGGCGCGAGAAGTCGAGGCGCTTGCGCACCGAGCGGGTGGTGGTGAGCAGCTCGTCG
>JASJBO010000098.1 GCA_030066475.1 Myxococcota bacterium | reverse complement strand
CACCGCCGCAGGGCTTCCTGGACTGACACGATGCGTGCAATCCGACACAGGGCTTTCCCCACGGAACCTGCTATCCCTTGACATCCACCGCCCCCAGGCAGCGACTTAGATGAACACACGTGAGAGCCTCCTGATCGGACTGGTGCTCGCGGCGTCGGGAGTCCTCATGCTCCCGGACGCGGCCCGGGCATCCGGCCTCGACGAGCGTCCGGCGAACCCCACCTGCCTGGCCCCCGAGCGGCCGCCGGCGGGCGGCGCGATCGACGTCACCCTCGAGCGCTTCGTGCCGGCCAGCAGCGCGATCGCAATGCGGCAGTCGCCCGTCGACGCCGGGGTCTGGTTCGTGGCGGAGCTCGGCGGGGCCATCGCTCGCTTCGAGGAGCAGACCAGCGGCTCGCCGACGCGGACCACGCTCCTCGACCTGAGCGATGTCATGGGCGACACGAGCGTCGAGGGCGGTCTGCTGGGAATGGCGCTCCACCCCGACTTCGCGAGCAACGGCGAGGTGTACGTCTACTACACGGTCACGAATTCGGGCTCTCGAACCTCGGTGATCTCGCGCTTCGTGACCAGCGACGGGGGCCTGACCCTCCCCTCGAGCAGCGAGGAGGTGCTGTTCACCGTCGCCCAGCCCGCGTTCAACCACAACGGCGGGGCCATCGAGTTCGGTCCCGACGGGCTCTTCTACATCGCACTCGGCGACGGCGGGGTCTCTGCGAACGCGCAGGACACCAGCAACCTGCTCGGCAACATCCTGCGCATCGACGTCGACTCGGGCGATCCCTACGCCATTCCGCCCACCAACCCCTTCGCCCAGGGAGGCGGGGCACCCGAGATCTACGCCTGGGGCCTGCGCAACCCCTGGCGCTTCACCTTCGACTCGGCATCGGGCGAGCTGTGGGCCGGCGACGTGGGCTCCAACCAGTGGGAGGAGGTCAACCTCATCGAGCTGGGCGGGAACTACGGCTGGCCCTACCGCGAGGGCGCCCACTGCAGGAGCGCCCCGGCCTGCAACGACCCCGACCTGATCGACCCCGTGTTCGAGGACTCGCACGCCGACGGGGTGGCCGCCATCACCGGGGGCTACGTCTACCGCGGCTCGGCGATCGCCGGGCTCCAGGGCGCGTACGTCTACCGCGACTATCTCGACGGCCGGCTCTGGGCGGTCTTCTTCGACGCGCAGGGCGCGCCCTCGCGCCAGCTCCTGGCCAACACGTCGGGACAGGCGCTCTCCTTCGCCGAGGATCGCGACGGCGAGCTCTACGTCATGCGCCGATTCGGCGGGACCAACGACGTGTCGAAGCTCGTGCCGGCGAACGGAAGCGGCGCGGCGTCCGGCCCGCCGCAGCTGCTCTCCGAGACGGGATGCGTCGACCCCGAGGACCCGACCCAGCCCGCGCCGGGCGTGATCCCCTACGACCTGCGCGTCCCGCTGTGGACCGACGGCGCGGGCAAGGCGCGCTGGCTGGCGATCCCGGACGGCACCACGATCGACGTGGACGCCGCCGGCGACCTCCACTTCCCGATCGGCAGCGTGCTGATCAAGGAGTTCGAGCTGTTCGGGGAGCGGATCGAGACCCGGCTGCTGGTGCGCCACGACGACGGGGACTGGGCCGGGTACACCTACCAGTGGAACACGCAGGGGACCGACGCGGTGCTGCTCACGGGCGGCAAGACGGTCTCGCCGGGCGGGCAGGACTACCAGATCCCGAGCCGCCCCCAGTGCCTCCAGTGTCACACCCAGCAGGCGGGGAACACGCTCGGCCCCGAGATCTGGCAGCTCAACCGCGACCTCTACTATCCCGCCACGGGCCGCACCGACAACCAGCTCACCACGCTCGAGGCCATCGGCATGCTCACCGATCCGCTCCCGGGCCCGGTGTCGGAGCTTCCCGCCCTGCCCGGCGCGGACGAGACCGAGGTGCCCGTCGACCTGCGGGCACGCGCCTACCTCCACTCGAACTGCGCGAACTGCCACCGGCCCGGGACCACCGTGCCGTCGCAGCTCGACTTTCGCTACGACACGGCCTGGCCGGACATGAACGCCTGCAACGAGCCGCCGGTCGCCGGGGACGCGGGGGTTCCCGGGGCCCGCCTGCTCGAGGCGGGGGACCCCGCCAGCTCGGTGATCTCCCTGCGCATGCACGCCGTCGACGCGAACCGCATGCCCCCGGTCGGGCGACTCCTGGTCGACACGCAGGCCGTCGCGATGATCGACTCGTGGATCAGCGGGTGGATCGCCGAGGACGACGTCTGCCTCGGACCCGACAGCGACTTCGACCAGGTCCTGGACGCCGACGACAACTGCCCGGGCGCGGCGAACGGCGGACAGGAGGACAGCGACGGCGACGGGGTGGGAGACGTGTGCCAGGTGCCCGAGCCCGACGCCTCGCTGCTCACGGTGGTGGCGCTGGGGACGCTGGCCGTGCTCCGGCGCCGGCGCTCGGCGGGCGCCTGACGCCAACGGGCGACTCCCGGCGCGCGGATTAGCGGGCCCGCGCGCCGGACGCTGTAATATCCGGGGAGCAGCTGGGGGAGGACGTCCCGGCGCGCCGCACGTCGGAACCCGGAGCCCCGCCCGTGAACCTGCGCCCCCTCCTCCTCCTCCTCGCCCTGGCACTCGCGGGGAGCGGCGCCGCCGCCTCGACGCTCGATGCGGAGGCCGCGCGCACCGCCATCGAGGCGATGAAACGCTCGTCCAAGGGTCCCTTCGAGCGGATCCGCTGGTACTGTGCCGATGGCTCGGTGCTGCCGCCGAAGGCCTTTGCGTGCCGCGAGCGCGGTGGCGGGGTCCAGCACGGACAGTGGAGCGCAAAGGCCCTGGCCCTGCGCGACTCGGGCTGGCAGGTCGCCAACCTCCTGGTCCAGCTCGATCCCGCCGATTTCGTCGGACCCGAGGCGCGGCTCGACCTGCTGAAGCAGATCCTGCTCGAGCGCTTCCTGATCTCGTGGGACGACGGCTGGATCTTCCGCGGCGCGCGCTCGTACCGGGGCGCGATCCAGGCCGAGGACGAAGAGGCGGGCGCGCGGCGCCTGGTGCGGGCGCTGCTAGGCGACCCTGCCTGGCGCACGCCGGCGCGCTTCTTCCTGCTGCGCGAGGTGGTGCGCCTGCTGCCGCTCGAGGCCGACGCCGCCACGGCCACCGAGGTGCGGGCGCTGGCGATCGTGGTGGAGGAGAAGGACCCGAGCTTCCGCGCGCTCCGCGCCAAGATCCACGGACAGCCCGACGCGGGCGACGCGCAGCGGGTGCGCGAGCACGCCGCCAGGCCGGGGCGTCCGCCGCTCGCCGAGTACGAGCAGCTCGCCGCCGCGATCGATCTCCTCTACGCGGGCAGCTGGAGAGCGGAGGATCTCGAGAAGCTCGCGCGCCGGCTCGGCGACTCGGAGCTGGCCACGTCGCTGCGCGCCAGTGGGGGCGCGCTCGCCGCGGCGCCGGCTCCGCGCGAGGCCCTCGCGAGCGGCGCCACCCTGCTGGTGGCCCTGCGTGACGGTCTGGCCGAGGTCGCCGATGCGGAGCTGGCGCTGGCGCTGCTCCAGCTCAGCCTCGCCGCGGAGGCGCAGGTCTACGCGGCGGGCAACGAGCTGCGCGGCCAGGCGGCGGCGCTGAGCCGCAGCGAGCAGCTCGCCCTGATCGGGACCTCCGCGCGCGCGCTCTACGGAGCCGGCTTCCTGTCGCGGAGACAGATCGACGCGGTGGACGAGAGCGTCGCGAGCCTCCGCAGCGCCGGGCGGGTGGGCCTGAAGCGCTACCGGTCCGAGCTGCGCTACCTCGCGCGCACCTCGGAGTGGTCCTCGCGCTGGATCGCCTTCCACTTCGGACCCACCGTCGAGCACTGGGCGCGAATCGAGCCCGAGGCCCATCTCTTCCCGCAGGATCGGGTGCGCGGCAGCCCGCTGCTCTTCCACGACGCGGTGACCGACGACCTGATCGCCGACGCGAACGCCCTGGCCGGCATCCAGCACGAGCTGTTCGGCCAGCGCGTCGGGGTTGGCCTCCGTGCGCTCAACCCCGGGCTCGCGCGCGGCGTGCTGCGCGAGAGCCAGGGCAGCGAGGTGAAGACCGACCTCGACGGCATCTACCTCCTGCCCGAGACGACCTCCGAGCTGGGCCGGGTGGCCGGCATCCTGACGCGCGGCGAGGGCAGCTCGCTCTCCCACGTGCAGCTGCTGGCGCGCAACCTGGGCATTCCCAACGTGGTAGTGCGCACCCGGCACCTGCCCGAGCTGGAGCAGCGCATGGGCGAGCGGGTGGTGCTGGCGGCCAGTCCCGGCGGCGTCGTACAGCTCGGCGCCGACGGGCCGCGCTGGGCGGCGGTCTTCGGACGCCAGAAGGCAGCCGGGACGCTCGTGATCCGCCCCGACCTGGAGAAGCTCGACCTCGACGGCGTGGAGATCCTCGGCCTCGACCGGCTGCGCGCCGCGGACTCGGGCCGCACCTCAGGGCCGAAGGGCGCGAACCTCGGCGAGCTGCGCCACCACTTCGGCGACGCGGTGCCCGACGGCGTGGTGATCCCGTTCGGAGTGTTCCGCCGCCTGCTCGACCAGCCGCTCGAGGCGGGCGGGCCGTCGGTCTGGGAGTGGATGGTGGCCAGCTACGACGAGATCGGCGCCATGCCGGAGGGGCCCGAGCAGGCGCAGCGGGTGTCGAGCTTCCTCGCGCGCCTGCGCGACTGGATCGCCGCGTCCGATCCCGGGCCGGAGTTCCGGCAGCAGCTGAGGGCGCTCCTGGTCGAGCGCTTCGGACCCGACGGGACCTGGGGCGTCTTCGTGCGCAGCGACACCAACGTCGAGGACCTCCCGGGCTTCACCGGCGCGGGCCTCAACCTGACCGTGTTCAACGTGGTCGGTGTCGAGAACGTGATCGACTCGATCCAGGCCGTCTGGGCGTCGCCGTTCACCGAGCGCGCCTACGGCTGGCGCCAGGCGAACATGGTGGATCCCGAGTACGTGATGCCCGCGGTGGTGATCCAGCTGGCCTATCCCTCGCTCAAGTCGGGGGTGATGGCCACGGTGGACGTCGAGACCGGCAGCCACGACTGGCTCACGGTCGCGGTGAACGAAGGCGTCGGCGGCGCGGTGGACGGACAGGCGGCGGAGTCGCTGAAGATCCCGCTCGGGGCCGGCGAGGTGCGCCTGCTGGCCCAGGCCACGGCGCCGCAGCGCACCGTGCTGCTCGCGGCGGGAGACATGGGACACGAGCCCGCCAGCGGCGCCGACGCGGTCCTGCAGCCCGGAGAGATCGCGCAGCTGGTGTCCCTGGCGCGCCGGGTCTCGGACTTCCCGTCGCTCCACCCCGAGGGCGGGGAGGCGCTCGCGGCCGACGTCGAGTTCGGGTTCGGCGAGGGCGAGCGGCTGGTGCTGCTCCAGCTGCGCCCGCTCGTCGAGAGCCGCAGCGCCCGCCAGGACACGCACCTGCGCGAGCTCGACCGCGTGTTCGAGCAGCGCGGCGACCTGGAGGTCGCGCTCGATGCGGTGCCCCCGCCTACTGCTTCGACCAGGGAAGGAAGCGCGGCCAGCGAGGGCGCCACCAGCGGCGGGGCTTCTGGGCGCGCGCCCTGAAGCGCTCGTGGACCAGCGCGTCGAGCCTCCCGATCAGCTGCTCGAGCCACTGGGCGCCGCGCGGATCGCTGGCGAGGCCGACTGCGACGTAGGACACGTCCCCGGCCTCGATCAACGCGCCGTCGGAGTGGTGCTCGCGCCAGGTCCCCGACTTCCGGTAGATGACGGCGTCCGGGTTCGTCCGCTTCAGGCCCTTCACGAACTTGTGGGGGATCGCCGTCTCGCCGAGCAGCGCCTTCATCTCGCGACTGGCCGAGGCGCTCACCAGGTAACCAGCATGGAGCAGCGTGTAGAAGCGGGCCACCTGGAGCGGGGTGGCCGCGTGGGAGAAGTTGGCGAGCGGGTCGCGCTGCCAGAGGCCCTCTGCGGCGTAGTCCTTGCCGACCCACAGCCCGCCCCGGCCCTCGCGCTCGTAGAGCCGATAGCGCGGCGACTCCAGGATCTCGGCGATGGCCGGCTTGCCGACGCGGTGGATCAGGGCCGTGGTGTCCGGATTGGAGGAGTGCCGGATCATGCGCTCGAGCTGGCCGCGCACCCGGTCGTCGATCACGAGCTCGCCGGCCTCGGCCTTCTCGAAGACGGCGAGCATGACGGCGATCTTGGGAAGGCTGGCCGCGTAGAACATCTGGTCGGCGTTGAGCATCGCCACCGTCCAGCGATCGTCTTCCGTGAGATCGACGAGCGCGATCCCCAGGCGCGCGTCGCGGACGGCCGGCATCAGGCCGAGCTCCGCGACCTCCCGGTCGAGACCGGCCTGGAGCTCGGGATCGGACCACTTCCACAGCGGCGCCGTGCTCGCGTCCTTCGGATCGCCCACGGCAGTGAGCGGCACCAGCAGCAGGGCTCCGAGCCACATCGCCCCCCGAGCCCTCTCAGCCCGCGACATCGACCCCCCTCTCGCGACAGATCCGCGCGTGGCGACGCACGATCCAGACGCCGAGCACGAGCCACACGAGCACCAGCGACACGTTGAATGCCAGGTAGCCCTCGAGCGGCAGCAGGATCAGGCGCGTCCCGAGCAGCACGGTGAGCGCGGCCAGCCCGTCGCCCAGCCGCACGAACAGGGAGTCGATCGCGGGCTTGGCCCGGTAGATCACGTCGCTCCCGATGGGAAGCCACAGGACTTGCCGGGAGGTGTTGTTGATCGAGTAGTCCGTCGCGTTCTCGGCCACCTTCATCACCTTGATCACGACGAGCACGGGCACCAGGAACATGACGGCGTAGCTCGCGAGCGCAATCACCGGGAGGAGGAGGAACACCGCGCCGAAGCCACCGTACCGGAGCAGGCGCGACGCCAGGAACGACTGCGCCACCAGCGCGACCAGGTTGACCCAGAAGAAGAACCCCCCGTAGAAGGCCGCGGTTCCGTCGCGGATGAAGCGCAGCGTCTCGTTGCCGGCCGCGAGGCCGGCCTCCTGGGCGTCGTCCTCCAGCACGTCCTGGACGACCTGGAAGAGCACGTTCTCGCCGTTCGTACCCACCCAGTTGAAGAGCAGGGTCAGAACGGCGACGGCCAGCAGGAAGCGGCTGCCGAGCACGAGACCCAGCGCGCCGCGTCCCGCCTCGCGCTCCGGATCGGAGCTCCGCGACCCGGGTGCGCGGTGGTCGGTGCTGCGACCGGCCGCGCGGGTCAGCCAGATCGTGGCCGACAGGGGAACGAGCGAGACGAGCAGAAGATGCTCGGCGGACACGAGCCCGCTCTTGACCAGCGTCTCCGCGATCCACGAACCGACCACGGCGCCCGACGTCGCGCCGATCGCGATCAGCGGAATCAGGCGCCGGCCCTGCTCGTCGTCGTAGATGTCGGCGGCGAAGGACCAGAACTGCGCGATGGCGAACAGGCCGAAGATCCCCACCCACAGGTAGAAGACGATGCCGACGACCGGCACGAGCCCGAAGAAGACACCCGGCTGGAGCGCCCAGAACAGCAGCAGGTTGGCCAGGCAGAACACGGTCATGTTGGTGATCAGGGTCACCGGAGGCAGACGCGTGACGCGACGCGCGTAGAGCGCCGTCACCGCGATCAGCAGCAGCCCCTGGGCGAAGCTCGAGTAGGCCTTGAGCTCCATCTTGGTGAGCCCCTCGACACCCGACACCGCCAGCCAGCCCTCCCGGACGGGCTTCACCAGGTAGTAGGTGCACAGGATCAGGAGCACGTTCGCGAGCATCAGGAGCGCCGTGCGGCCCTCGCCCGCGCGGACCTCGGTGAACACCTGCAGGGCGCGCTCGAGGGGCGAGAGCCCCGTCCCGGCGAACTCCGTGCCCGGCCGTTCCGACAAGCCACCCCCCCGAGATCGCGAAGCGGAGCGAGCTTAGCAGCGCGCCGAGCGCTCAGGCGGCGGCGCGGCCTCGGAGCACGACTGTGCCACACTCGCCAGCGTGTACACCCCGGACGGCCTGGTCCCGAAGCTCGAGCCCTTCGTCGAGGGGCAGGTCTGGACCGCCCGCGCGCCGCTGCGCTTCTACGGCGTGCCGATGGGCTGCCGCATGACGGTGTGCCGCCTCGGCGACGGACGGCTGCTCGTGCACTCGCCGATCCGGCTCGACGCCCCCGGGAGCACGCTGCGAACCGACCTCGACGCCCTGGGCACGCCGGCCTTCGTGGTCGCCCCCAACTTCATCCACCACCTGTTCGCCGCGCCGTTCCTGGCAGCCCATCCCGACGCGCGGCTGTTCGTATCGCCCAAGCTCGAGACCAAGCGCCCCGACCTCCCCTTCGAGGGCGTGCTCGGCGACTCAGCGCCCCCCGGCACCTGGGGCGACACGCTCGAGCAGGCGGTGTGTCGCGGCAGCCGGGTGATGGACGAGGTGGTGTTCCTGCACCGGCCGGCGCGCACGCTGATCCTGTGCGACCTGCTCGAGTCGTGTCACCGCCACGATCCGCGCTGGCTGCGCATCGGCGGACGCCTGGCCGGCATCTACGAGCGGCCGGGGCCCCCGATCGACATGAAGCTCTCGTTCCGCGACAAGACCGCGGCCCGCGGCTTCGTCGAGCGCGTCCTCGACTGGGACTTCGACCGGGTCGTCCTGAGCCACGGCGACCTGATCGGGTCGGGCGGCAGGGACGCCTTCCGCCGCGCCTACGCCTTCTGCCTGGGCTGACGGCGCCGCTGCCCGAGGATGCCGAGTGTGGCGAACGCCGCGACCCCGAGCAGCGCCGCGCCGGGCTCGGGGACCGTGATGTTGATCAGGTTGATGTCCTCGTTGGCGCGGCTGAACAGGTAGTCGTCGCTCGTCCCGTCGGTCGCCGACTCGGCGAACACGCCGACGTAGGTCTCGGTCTCGATCGAGTAGGCGCCCGCGTCGAGGTCGGCTCCGTCCACGGTCTGGCCCGTGGTGGTGATCGGCAACGCGGGCTCCACCACGACGTCCTCGTCGAGCCCGTCGTCGACGAGGAAGAAGCCGATGAAGTCGCCGCAGTCGCCGGGGACGCTGCACTCCGGCGCGCCGAGATCGAGGTCCCAGGTCACCATCAGGTCCTCGTTGGCCGGGACGTTCGCCCCGTCGTCGGGGGCGGTGTAGGCGATCGAGCCCCCGGGCGGAGCGTCGTCCCAGACGACCGGGAGCTTCACGGTGGCGCCGTCCGCCTGGTCGATCTCGAAGCGGTAGGTGCCGCCGTCGCTCGGGAACTCCTGGTCGAGCGCCGCGCGGTCGTCGTAGCTCATGTCGACGCAGAAGGAGCTAGCGGACTCGGGCTGCAGCTCGATGCTCCCGAGCGGGGCGGGACGCAGCAGGACGGGGTTGCGCACGGCGGTCGAGATCCCGTCGGCCTCGACGCAGGCCTCGACGAAGTAGGCGCCCGTCGCTGCGACGATGCCGTCATCGCGGTCGACACCCTTCAGCAGCTCGACGACCTGGAGGTCGATGGTGCGGTCGACCCCCACGACGTTCGTCGTCGTGCTGATGTTCCGGTAGCGGGCGTCGACCGTGAAGGTGCTGCCCTGCTGCATGTCCATGCCGGGGACGGCGGGTCCGTCGAAGGTCGCGACCTGGATCGCGTAGGCCGTGCTCGTCTCCAGCGCCGAGCCGGGCACCGTGCTGCTCCCCGAGCCGGGCGGAAGCGCCAGGCTGCGGTAGACCTCTCCGGTCGGGTCGCTCGCCGCGAGCGTGACGCCGTCGCAGACCGTGCACAGATCGAGGTTCGACCAGCTCACCAGCAGGTCGCGGTCGCTGATGACGTTCTCGCCGCTGACCGGCTCGACGATGGTCGGGTTGTCGGGGTGGGCGACGTCGTAGTCGCCCGTGTACTCGAGGACCGGCGGCGAGCCGGAGGCGGTGTTCAGCTGGAAGGTGTAGGTGCCTCCGGTGCTCGGGTAGTCCATGTCGAGCGACGCCTGGGAGCCGAAGCGTTGGTTCCTGCAGTACAGCCCCGACGACGCCTCGATGAGCGCGTCCTCCGTAGAATCGGGCCGGACGAGCAGGCCCGGGTCCGCGGCGTTCACGCCGGTCGCGCGGATACACGCGGCGAAGTAGAAGCCGCCGGGCAGACTCGTCGAGTCGTTGATCCGGATCTCGCTCTTGAGGATCGAGATCTCCGTCACCGAGATCTCGGGCGGGCCCGCCTGGGCCGGGCGGGCGCCGACCAGCCAGGTGGCGCACAGGACGGCGAGGGTGAGCGCGGCCGAGACGGAGTTCCGGAACGAAGCGATGGCGAACAGCATGGGTCTGATCTCTCCTGCAGCGGTGGCTGGCCGCGGGGATGCTACCTCAGACGAGACAGGAAGCCCGCGGGGAGCACCCCTGCAGAGGGCTGGAAATCGGGCGTTTTCGGCTCGAATTCCCCAGGGGGCGCGCTCGACCGGCAGAGCACCCGCGCCTCCGGCGCAGTCGCCGGGCGCCGCTAGAGGCGGTAGACCCGCACGGCCGTGTCGTGGAACAGGGCGGCGCGCTCCCCCTCCGCGAGCCCGCGGCTCACGCGCTTGAAGGCGTTCCACAGCACGGTGTACGAACACGAGGCCTTGTCCACCGGGAAGTTGCTCTCGAACAGGCAGCGCTCGGGGCCGAAGCACTCGATGCAGTGCAGCAGCCAGGGGCGCAGGGCCTCCGCGAGCTGCTCCGACGACGGGGGCTTCTCCCGCTTGTGCCAGCCGAAGCCGCAAATCGGCATGCACAGGCCGCCCAGCTTCACGACGACGTTGGGGCAGCGCGCGAGCGCGGCGATCGACTGCTTCCAGCCCGCGAACACCTCGTCGCGACGGCCCTCGAAGGGCCCGATGCCGAGCGGCCCCCCCACGTGGTCGAGCACGATGGTGGTGCCCTCGAAAGCGCGGGCCAGGTCGGTGAGCTCGTCGATCTGCGTGTGGAAGAGCCAGGCGTCGAAGCAGAGGCCCAGGGGCGCGAGGTGCGCGAAGCCCGCGCGGAAGCGGGGCTCCAGCAGCATGTGCGGCGGCGGGTCGGAGTGCGAGCGCCGGATGCGCTCGTCGGGATGCCACGCCGCCGAGTGGCGGACACCGCGGAAGCGGTTCGGGCTGGCGGCGACGTGCGCCTCCAACACCTCCTGGACGGGGTCGCCCAGCAGCAGGTCGGCGTGGCCCACGATGCCGGCGTTGGCGCGCATCGGTCCGTAGTCGCCGCTGGCGCTCCAGGCGGCCAGGCCCTGCACGAACTCCGTCTCGCCGACGGGCCGCAGCGCCGGGGGGCCGTCGGCGCGGTACATCGAGCCGCACTCCACGAAGACGGTCTTCTCGATGCGGTGCCGCGCCGTGTCCGCCAGCAGCTCGGGCAGCAGGTAGGGCCGCTCGGGGTGGTCCCAGTGATGGTGGTGCGGATCGCAGATCGGGAGGTCGGGCTCGAGGGCCTCCTCCTCGCCGGAAGCCAGCCACGCGGCCTCGCGCGTCACGCTTCGTGGCCGAGCACGCACGTGGCCTCCAGGGTTGCCCGTCGATCCATCCCCTGCCTCGCTCTGCCAGTCGCCGTCGCGGGAAGCTACTCCACGAAGAACGGGCTCGACCAGGCGGCGCCGCCGCCGCGCTGCACGGCGCGCACGTAGAGGTGGTCGCCGGGGACGAGGCGGTCGGCCTTCCAGCGCAGCTCGAGGTCGCGCTCGCCGCGGCAGTCGATCGAGTCGACCACCCGGCCGCCCTGGACGATGTCGAGGCGATCGAGCGGAGCGACGGCGGCGACGCGCACCAGCAGCTCGGGCGGCTCGTCCGGCACGCCGGGCAGCAGCGCGCCCATCGGGCGGCCGCCCAGCGTCGCCTCGAGCAGGATGCGCGGGCCGTTCGTGGCGTAGACGCGCCGCGCGCGCAGCGCCTCGAGCACGCCGGCGCGGCTGCGCGTCTCGCTCCAGATGCCCGCCAGTCCGCCGCTCGGCGCCACCAGGTGGCCGAGCCCGGGGTGTCCGTCGTGGGTGTCGCCGCTGCCGACGAAGCCCAGCCGATAGCCCTTCGCCAGCACGTCGCGCACGAAGTTGCCGGACAGCGACTGGTAGATCACGTGCGGCGAGTCGGGCGCCTCGCTGCTGCCGTGCACCGAGACGATCTCGGTCACGGGCTCCAGCTCGGGGTCGGGCGGCACCGACCAGTCGGTGGGGATCGGCCCACCGGCGGAGTGGTGCGCGAGGGTCATCGCGTCGCGTCCGCGCAGCGCGTCCCACAGCTCGGCGGGCTCGTCGGTGGCGGGGTCGATCGAGCTCAACAGCTCGGCCTCGCGGCCGAAGAACAGCACGTGGCGATGCCCGTGGATCCAGCTGGTCCACTCGAAGCCGTGCAGGGTCAGGAAGCGGGGCGGGTCGTGGAAGCGCTCGGCCTCGCGCCCGATCTCGGCCCAGCGCTCGGCGCTCTGGTCGAGGAACGGCATGCCCCAGTGGTCGTGGTCGGTGAGCGACACGACGTCGAGCGCCGCCACGTCGCGCGCGTACTCGAAGTAGTCGGTCGGCGTCCCGGTGCCGTCGGAGTAGTTCGAGTGCCCGTGCAGGTCGCCCCACAGCAGGCGCGGCGCGTCGGGCGCCACCAGCAGCGGGTTGCTCTCGGCCGCGAGCTCGTCCGAGGCCACGGCCCCGATCCGGTAGAGGCCGGGCTGGACCGCCTCGACCGGGAAGCGGACGCGGCCGCGCTGCTCGGGCCGCAGCTCGACCTGCTCCGGCAGGCGCACACCGTCCGGCGCCTCGAGCTGCACGGTGCCCTGGAACGGGATGCCCGCGTTGCCGAGCGTGTCCAGCACCGCCAGCGTGAGCTGCACCGTCTCCCCGGGCCGCGCGCTGCTGGGTCCGTGGAGCAGCAGCATCGCCGGCGGGCCCGGCGTCACGTCGAGCGTGGGCGAGTCCGCCACCAGCTCGCGCACCCCGTCGCCGTCGCCGTCGACGGCGAACCAGAAGTGCTCGCCGTGCTCCGCGTACTTGTCGGCGCGCGCGCCCGCGCGGCCGACGCCGTAGAGGATCTCGATGCGCTCCCCCTCGCGCAGGGCGCGGCCCTGCACCACGAGCGCCAGCAGCTGCGGCTGGAGCACGCGCGCGTCCAGCTCGACGTCCTCCGCGTCGGTGCGCACCTCGGTGTAGCCGGGCGCGTCCGCGAACCGCATCTGCACCGCGCTCCAGCCCCAGAAAGGCGAGACGTTGAAGTAGATCACGCCCCCCTCGGCGACCCCCTCCGGTCCCACCTCGTACGCGAAGTGCCATGGCCGGGACGAGCGCGCCTCGACGCGGGGGCGCTCGCCCTCGGCACCGACCAGCCAGGCGCGACCGCCGCCGTCCGACGGATGGCGCGGCGCGGCCAGGTCGGCGCGCAGGTCCTCGACCACGTCCCAGCGCGCGCCCGGCGAGCCCGCACGCGGCGCCGGCTGGGGCGGATCGGAGTCGCACGCGATCCCGATCAGCAACAGGGGCACGGCGAGGGCGCGGCACGGCGGCATCGGGCGAGCGAGGGTAGTCGGCCGGCATCCGGCCGCCAGCCGGCGGCCGCAGCGGACCGCGCCTGCGGTAGACTCGGGCGCCTCACAGGAGTCCGTTCCGATGCGACCTCCCGCTCTCCGCCCGCTCGCACTCCCGCTGCTCGGCCTGCTCGTGCTCGGCTGCTTCGAGGACGGTGAGTCGGTGCCGGCGCGTCCGCCGGAGCCGGCCGCCGAGGCGCCCGCCGAGCCGGCTGCCGCGGAGACCGGGAGCACCGAGCCGGCCCCGGCCCCGGCCGCGCCCGATTCCCCGGAGCGCACCCCGCGCCGCATGCGCCACGTCTCGCCCGACGGCGAGGTCTTCGAGGCCGAGTTCACCGAAGAGGGCGAGCTGCCGGCCGACTTCCCCGACGACGTCCCGATCTACGAGAACGCCACCCCGCAGCAGGGGATGGCAGCAGTCGGCGGCGGCATGGTGGTGAACCTGCGCACGGGCGACCCGTCGGACCGCGTCTTCGAGTTCTACCTGGAGTCGATGCTCGAGCAGGGCTGGGAGGTGGAGGCCGAGCGCAGCCATCGCGGACAGCACATGCTGACCCTGCGCAAGGGCAACCGCATCGCCGGCGTCAGCATCGCGAGCAGCGACTCGTTCACCCAGATCATGCTGAGCGTCGGCGAAGACCGCTGAGCACGGACGGGAGAGCTCGATGTCCGTGCTGGAAGAGATCGAGGCGATCAAGCAGCTCAAGTACCGCTACCTCCGCTGCCTCGACCTGAAGCGCTGGGACGAGCTGGCCGAGACGCTCACCCCCGACGCCACGTCGGCCTACGGGGACGGCCGGTACGCCTTCGAGGGCCGCGACCGGATCCTCGAGTTCCTGGTGAAGGCGCTCGGTCCCCACAACATGGTGACGGCGCACCGCGTCCACCAGCCCGAGATCGAGCTGGACGGCGACGCCAGCGCGCGCGGGATCTGGGCGCTCGACGACGTGGTGATCGACACCAGCTCCGAGATCACGATCCGCGGCGCCGCCGTCTACGAGGACGAGTACGTCAAGCAGGACGGCGCCTGGCGGATCCGGTCGACGGGCTACCGCCGCCTCTATGAGGAGGTCGAGTCGCGCAAGGACACGCCCAGCCTGCGGCTGACGGCGAGCTGGTGGGCGGAGCAGCAGGACTGAGCCGTGGCGGCCGACCCGCGCACGACCCGACTGCGCGTGCAGTCCAAGGGCAAGGGCCTGCACGAGATCACGCGCGAGGTCGCGGCGGCCGTGGAGCGCGCGGAGCTCGACACCGGGCTCTGCACGCTGTTCATCCGCCACACGTCGGCGAGCCTGACGATCCAGGAGAACGCCGACCCGTCCGCGAAGCGCGACCTCGAGGCCTGGCTCGACCGGCTGGTGCCCGAGGACGACCCGCTCTACACCCACGTGCTCGAGGGACCCGACGACATTCCCTCGCACATCAAGGCGGCGCTCACCGCCACCTCGCTCTCGATTCCGGTGCTCGACGGCCGCCTGGCGCTCGGCACCTGGCAGGGCATCTACCTGTGGGAGCACCGGCGCCGGGGCCACGTGCGCGAGGTCGTGGTGCACGTCGGCGGCTGAACGCCGCCGCGCTCAGCCCGACCGCGGAACGATCTGGATCACCACGCCGGGGGACCCGAAGGGCTCGGCCCGCACGTCGAGGCGCTCGGCGCGAACGCCGTGTTCGGTCGCGAGCCGTTCGCGCAGTCGCTCGGCGCGGCGCTGCGCCAGCTCGCGCAGGCGCTCCTCGGGCACTTCCGTCGCGGCGACGTAGCGTGCGAGCAGCGCCCGGTCGGCGGGGTCGAGCTCGGCGGTCTCGCCGCTCGCCCGCCTCGACAACGCCGACGCGATGCGGCGGCGCGCGAAGAAGCCCGCGCCCACGTCGGGCAGCGACTCGCCGGCGGCCGCCCGCTGCTCGAGCGCGCGCTCGGCCAGGATCGGCCGGTCGGCCTCGCCGGCCGCGCCGACCAGCGCGAGTCCGAGCTCGGGCCGCTCGGCGAGCAGGCGGGCCAGGCCCTCGACCCGCTCGGCACCGGCGGGCGACAGCTTGGCGCTCCCCGCAACGGCGGCGAACGGCTCCATCCCCACGCCGCCCTCGGCGTCCGATGAGATCACCGCGCCGATCATCTTGAGCGGCGAGGACAGCGCCCCGATCAGGGCCTGGCGCAGCGCCGCAGCGACGATCGCGGCCACGTCGGCCTCGAGCCCCGCCGACGTGCTCTCGAGCGGCACGCGCAGCGCGATGTCGCCGCCCGGTCCGCGCAGCAGCGCGAGCGCCATGTCGATCGAGAGACCGAAGCGCCCCTCGAAATCGGCGTTCTCGAACGTCTCGACGTCGAGCTCGTGGAGCGTGATGTCGTTGTCGACGGCGATCGCCTCTCCGCGCAGGCTCGCGCTCGTCTCGAGCGAGAGGGCGCCGTCCTCCAGGCGGTAGCCGGCGGGCGTCGCGTAGGGATTGACGGGCGGCAGCGGGAGCCGCTCGATCCGCGCCTCGAGCGCGGCGTCGCCGGGTCCGAGCGAGCCCGTCACGGAGACCGGCGCGCCCGCGACCTGCGCGCTCACCGACACGTCGCTGGCGCGCAGCACGGGCCAGGTGATCCCGCGGGCGCGCGCGTCGAGCCCGGTCACGCCGGTCTGGAAGTACGGGTTGACGCTGCGGTCGCGGAAGCGCAGGGCGCCGCCGCGCAGCTCGAAGGCATCCACCTCGACGTCGACCGGCGCGGGGCCCGCGGGCTCCGGCTCCGGCTCCTCGCTCGGAGGCGGAGCCGATCCGCCGCCGGCCAGCGCCTCGAGCGCGTCGGGCGGGTGCACCCACGAGACGTTCGGCTCGAGCCAGCGGATGCGTCCGAGCGCCACGCGAATGGGCGACGCTCCGTCCAGCGGCACGAACACGTCGCGCAGCCCCAGCTCGAGCCGCTTCCAGCCGAGCGACGGATCGCCGGCCTCGGGCTCCGCCAGCGCAACGTCGGCGAACGCCACGTCACCCTCGACGCGGACGACCGGTCGCTCCAGACCGAGGTGAAGGTCGATCTGCAGGTCACCGTCGATGCGACAGCTCTGCAGCCAGGCGTCGAGCTCGGTCACGACCGTGAGCAGCAGCAGGGGAACGGGGAGGGCCTCGCCCCGCAGCCGCGCCGTGAGGGCGACGGGATCGAGGCCGAGCTCGCCCACGAGCAGCAGCCGCCCCTCTCCCACGCCGAGCTCGAGACGGATCGGAAAGCGCTCCCCGGGCGTCAGCCGCACCTCGGTCGCGCTCAGCGCGATCGTCAGGTCGAGCGGGCCGCGCGCGGTGAGGAGGGTGAACTCGGCGCGATCGAGCCCGATCTGTTCGATGCGGTACTCGCTCGCGGCGGCTTCGGGGGCTGCGGCGGTCTCGGACGCCGCTTCGGAGACGGGCGGGGCGCCGCTCTCCGGCTCGGCCGGAGACTGCTCCGCGCCGCCGAGGAGCAGGTCTCGGTTCACGCGGACGACGGGGCGCCCGACCGCGATGTTGCCGAGCGCGAGTCCGCTGCTGCCGACCCGAACGGCGGTGAGGTCCAGCGAGTCGAGTCCGAAGAAGGCGGCGGCCTCCCCGTCGGCATCGACCAGGCTGACCTCGGAGCTGGCCAGGGCGAAGCGCTCGACCCGCACGCTCCACGGTGCGGCGGGCTCGTCGGGTGGCGGCGGCGCTGCCGGCTCGGGTTCGGCCGCCAGCGTCGCCAGCAGGCGATCGTGGACCCGCACGACGGGGCTCGCGAGCTCGATCCCGGCGAGCGTGACGCGGGAGCCATCGACCCCGACCTCGGCCAGCACGAGCGCGTCGAGCCCCAGGAAGGCCAGCTCGCCGCCGGCGTCGGCGAGGCGGAGGTCGGGCTCGAGCAGAGTGAGCCGGTCGACCCGCACCGTCCAGGGCGGCGAGGGTTCGGGCTCCGGCTCGGACGGCAGCGCGGGCGGCTCCTGCTCGCCCGCAGCCCCGAGACCGAACGTGTCGATGTTGCCGTCCGCGTCGCTTGCCAGGCGCGCCACGGGTGCCTCGATCCGCAGCTCGCGCAGGTGGATGCGCCGCTCGAGCAGGTCCTTCCAGCCGAGCCGGACCGCGACGCGGCGCCACGCGAACACGGGCTCGCCGGGCGGCGTGTCGGGCGGCGTCGGCTTCGTCACGGCGAGGCCCGCGATGGCGAGCTCGCCGCGCCACAGCGTCAGGTGCACGCCCTCCACGGAGGCGTCGAGCCCCGCCAGGCGGGACGCGGCCATCCCGATGCCCTGGGCGATCGCGAGCGGCAGCAGGGCGCGCAGTGCCAGGAGCAGGCCGACCGCGATGGTGAAGACGACGAGCAGTCGGCGCCGCCAGCGGGAGGGAGCGGGCGCACGGTCGGCGGGCGCGTCGGGGGGCGTCGACACGAGGCGAATGTAGTCGACGCGTCGTTGCCGTGGCACTGCGTCGCGCGGTGGGGCTCGGCCGCGGTGGAGCACGGCAGCGCCGGGGGGACGTTCGTTAAGCAAGTCAAGCAATCACCCACGGGTGATTGCTTGACTTGCTTGACGAACGTCTCTGTTTTTTCCGTTCTTACCGGCGGGGGTTGAGGGGGTCGAAGAGGCGGAGGGGGAGGTGGTGGCGCAGCTCCTGGGCGCGGTAGGTGGGGTGCTCCCAGGGCGGGCGGCTCGCGGCGGAGCCGCCGCCGCCGAGGGGCGGGATGCCCGGGGCGTCGAAGCCGTCGCCGGCGAGGTCCACGAAGACGGGGTTGGTGAAGGCGAACGGGATCAGGCCCGGCACCAGGCGACTCGCGAAGGGGTCGGGCTCGGGAAGCGGGTCGAGGCGGGCGCCGGCCTCGACGACGAGCCAGGCATCGGTCTCGAGCGCCAGCTCGATCTCGGCGTCGAAGCGCACGACGCGCGCGTCCGAGCGGCCCCAGGGCCGGGCCGGGGCAGGCCGCACGGCCGGCTCGGTGGCCGCGTCGAAGCGGGCGACGACGGCGCCGTTCGCGATCACGCGCACCTCGTCGACCGGGATCCAGTTGCTCGCGAGGACCCGGAGCGCCAGGCGCACCGTTCCGCTCTCGGGCACCAGGGTGTCGCCGATGCCCGCCGCGGCGTCGCCGGCGTCGCGCGCCCACAGCTCGATCCACGGCCCGGTGGTCGCGACCATGCGGCCGGCCCGCACGGCGTCGTCGAACGCCGCGCGGTCGAGCGCCGCGGGATCGTCGCCGCTGCCGAGCACGTAGGTGCGGAAGTAGCCGGCCGACTCGAGCGTGTTGCGGTGCGAGTCCGACACGCCGGTGGCCGGCAGGAACGGCACGGGCCCGCTCGGCGTCGGCTGGAACGCCTGGTTCAGCAGCGAGAACCAGTCGTTGCGCAGCTCGAGGAAGCCCACGATGTTGAGCCCGTTGGCCACCTCCATCACGTCGAAGTCGATGTTGCGCAGCCCGTCGGGGTTCGGCACGCCCGAGTCGCCGGTCACGTCGTCGTCGAGCAGCACGTCGTTCGGGAACGCGGTGATCGGACGGTCGGGCCGGTAGCCGAGACAGGTGCAGCGGCGCGGCCCGCCATCGTTCGGGCATTGCGCGTCGGCGCTGCACGTCAGGCTCTCGTCGTTCTCGCAGCGATTGCAGGCGATGTTGTTGAAGAAGCCGATCGAGCCCAGCCCGCGCACTCCGGCGCGCAGGTGGTTGTACTGGATCACGCGCGCACCCGCACCGCGCAGGCGCGAGTAGATCCAGTTCGGCGCCACGAACTCGTCCTCGATCGCCCCGCCCTTGCGCGCCGCCGACCGGGCCTCGAGCGGCCACGCGTTCAGGTGACCGACCGCGTCCGGGAACACCGGCGGGTTCGGCACCGTCGTCGTCACCTCGGTGCCCACGATCGACGCCACCTGGCCGCCGAGCCCGCGCGACGCGATCGCCGGCCCGTAGTCGAGCACGAAGTCGTGGTCGGTGCCGATCATCACGTCGACGCCCTCGGCGGCGAAGCTCACCACGCGACTCTCGGGGGAGGCGGAGCTGTCGAGACTGCGCGCCGAGTGGATGTGGAAGTCGGCCGAGAGCGCGTCCGGCGTGGGCACGAGGCGCTCGAGCACGACGTCGAGCTTCGCCCCGCGCCCGGCGCGCACGCGCAGCACCCGGCGCGCCACGCTGTACTCGGGACCGCGCGACGCGAACACCTCGTAGCGCCCCGGGCGCAGCGCCACCTCGCCCCGCCCGTCCGGCAGGTAGACGAAGTTCGCCTGGGCCAGTGCCGAGCCGAAGGTGTCGGCGCGCAGGTCCACCTCGCTGCCGTCGGGCTGCACCTCGATGGCGTCGAACTCCCGCCCGAAGCGCGGGTCGGGCGTGTCGCCCAGCCCGGCGATGGTGACCTTCGCGGGGATCCGGCGCAGCGGTCCCGGCTCGCGCACGCGCAGCACGAGCGTGCCGGTGGCGCCGAGCGGTGGCACCGCCACGACCGTGTCGGCGTCCGGCGCCACCACCACGTCGGACACGAGCACGGGATCGCGCTCGGGCGCGCGCAGCTCGATCTGGTAGCGACCCTCGGGCAGCGCGACGCCCGCGAAGGCTCCGCTCGCGTCGGTGCGGAAGTGCGTGGTCGGCGAGCCATCGGGCAGCTCGGCGATCGGCGGGCCGCCCGTGCGCGTCGCGATCCCGGCGGCCACCACGTCGGGCGCGCCGAGCGCGTCGACGTCGCCCGAGATCGTGCCCGTGGCGAAGCCGAGCCGCTCGCCCACGAGCGGCAGGAACAGGTTGGCGGCGCTCGCCACGTCGTTGCGGTCGCCGACGTAGAGGCGCCGCTCATAGGTCAGCACGTTGCCGGCGAACAGGCCCCCGACCACCGGCAGGTTGCCCTGGGCCGTCGCCTCGACGCCGCTCGGCCCGAACAGCTTGCGCACCACGAACTCGGTGGGCGGCTGCGGCCCGTCGCCGTCGAGGTCCACGATCGCGCGGATCGGCACCAGCCCGTACGAGACCTCGCCCGCGCGCGCGCCCGTCGCGGGGTCCATCACGCCGTCGGCGGGGCCCACGTTGCCGGGCGCCACGGTCCACGCGGGCGTCTCCAGGCTGAGCCCCGGATTCGCGATGTCGAGCACCGCGTGGCGGAAGCCGTTGCCCGGCAGCGGCGTGAACGGCACCAGCGCGCGGGTCGTCCACGGCATCACGTCGAGGAAGCCGCCGAGGAAGGGCGCCACGAACGGACCGCGGTTCTCGGCGGTGGTGAGGACGGTCAGGAACGGCTCGCCCTCGCGCACGACGTAGAGCGTCTCGAGCACCAGCTCCTCGGGCGTGAGCGCAAAGCCCAGCACCGTCCCGACCACGCGGACCGCCGCCTCGGTCTCGGTGACGCTCGCGGAGATCGAGTCGTAGACCACGAAGTTCGACGCCGAGAGGCCGCCCACGGTGAAGAAGTGGTTGAGCTGGTCGTTGTCCGCGCCCACCAGCCCGAGGTCGACGACGGTGCCACCCGAGGGTGCCGCCTCGCTCTGCAGGACGGGGCCGGTCACGCCGTCCGGCAGATCCGGCTGCGGCCCGACGTGGTCGATCACCGCCTCGACGACCCCGTTCGACAGGTACCAGTCGCCGATGCCGCCGTCGGCGTCGGTGCCGCCGAACAGGTGCCGAGCGGCGTTGTCGGGCGTGATCCGCTCGGCCACCAGCTCGGCGCCCGCGACGCCGGCCGAGCCGAGCAGCGCCGCGAACGCCAGGCCCACGAGACATCCGGTCATCGACGAGCTCCGCATCCGATCCCGCATCCGCATCCGCATCCGCCCGAGCCGCTCGGCGCCGTCAGGGCACCCCGACGCCGTCCGGCCCGACACAGGTCGCCACCGGCGGGCAGGGCTCGCGGATGCACTGCACGTCCACCAGCTCACAGCGGGTGCCCGCCGGACAGGCGCCCCGGTCGCACACGTCGGCGCAGTACGGCTCGACGCACGCGACGACGCCGGTCGCGCTGCAGTCGGGGTTGCGGTACAGGCGGCACTCCTGGTGCTCGCGGCACATGTCGTCGTCGCACAGCGGGCACGCCCGCTCGCACTCGGCCAGCGTCTCGAAGTTGTTGGCGTTGCCGCCACAGCCGCCGTAGACGAAGCGCTCGCAGCGCCCCGTGTCGGCGTTGTGGTACCAGCGCGGGATGATCGCCTCGCACGGGCCCGTCTCGGGCGGCAGCGAGCAGACGTCGTCACTCACGCAGGCGCGCTCGCACTCGGCGAGCGTCTCGAAGTTGTTGGCGTTGCCGCCGCAGCCGCCCCAGACGAAGCGCTCGCAGCGTCCGGTCTCGGCGTTGTGGTACCAGCGCGGGAAGGCGCCGTCGCAGGGCCCCGTCTCGGGCGGCAGCTCGCACACCGGCACCGGCTCGCCGGGGCAGGTCTCCTCGCACTCCGCCAGCGTCTCGAAGTTGTTCGCGTTGCCCTCGCAGCCGCCGTAGAGGAAGCGGCGGCACTGCTTCGCTTCGGCGTCGAAGGCCCAGCGCGGGAAGGCGCCGTCGCAGGGCCCCACCTCGATCGGCTGCTCGCACACCGACGGCGGGGGCTCGCAGGCGCGCCGGCACTCGGCCAGGGTCTCGAAGTTGTTGTCGTTGCCCTGGCAGCCGCCGTAGATGAAGCGCACGCACTCGCCGGCCTCGGCGTCGAAGCCCCAGCGCGGGAAGGCGCCGCGGCACGGGCCCGGCTCGATCGGCTGCTCGCACGCGCCGGGCGGGCGCGGACAGAAGCCCGGGAGCGAGTCCTCGTTCTCGGTCAGCAGGTACAGCCGGCAGATCGCGACCTTGGTGTCGCGCACCATCGACTCGATCCCGCCCACCCAATTGGCGAGGCGCTCGATCGGCCCCGGCGTGGGCTCGTCGGGACGCTCGCGGCCCGGATCGCAGTCGCTCTGGGCGCCCGCGAGCACGACGCTGACGAGCAGGATCGCGACGACGGAGAGGGAACGGGTGCGACGCATGGCTGGCCTCCCGGCTCGATTCGTCCAGGATACGCGAGTCGTCTACCGAGGGAGAGCGAGAAATCCCCCTTCGGGGACTCGAAGCGGTGTCGCGCCGGGGGGCTGCACCCAGTGGGACACCGATGGCGCCCGCAGGCTGTGGCGCGCCTCGGAGTCGATGCTCGGCGAAAGCCTCGCTCTGTCGTAGCCGAACACCCACATCTTCCGGCAGCCTGCGGCCTTCCTGCCGCCGGCAGCTTCTCAAGCGATCCGTGAGGGGCGGCGATGGTGCCCTCCGGAGGGCCCACCGGCCGCCGCACCCGCGGCGTCCGCCCGGCCACAGCCAGCGAGGGGACAGCAAGGCGCCGATGCCGCGGAAGATCCTGTGCGTGGACGACGACCGGGGGCTGTGCCGGATCCTCTCGCGAGCGCTGGGCGCCGAGGGGTATCGCGTGCTCGTCGCGCACGACGGCGAGACCGCGATCGAGACGGCCGCCCGCGAGGCGCCCGACCTGGTGCTGCTCGACGTCATGATGCCGCGGGGCAGCGGCTTCGACGTGCTCGCAGCGATCCGCGCGATGGACGGCCCGGTCGCGGCGATCCCCGCGGTGCTGATGACCGGCGCGGCGCGCACCCAGGCCTGGGTCGACCGCGCGCGCGAGCTGCGCGCGCGGGCGCTGCTGAAGAAGCCCGTGCCGCTCGAGGATCTGCTGGCGCGCGTCTCGAGGTACCTGGACCGCAAGCGGCGACCGGTCGGTGCGCGCAAGCCGGTGGCGCGCGGCAAGACGCGCCGCTCACCGCTGCGCGGCTCGCTCGAGGACCTGCCCTTCCCCGCCCTGCTCCACCGCGTGCACGGCCTGCGCGCCAGCGGCGTGCTGCACCTGCGCTCGGGGCGCAAGCTCAAGTCGATCGAGCTGCGCGACGGCCGGCCCGCGGCGGTGCGCTCGAACCTGATGCGCGAGCGCCTGGGCGAGATGCTCCTGCGCGCGGGGCGCATCGCGCGCACCCAGCTCGAGGAGTCCGCGCGGCGCATGCAGCGCGGCGAGGGTCTCCAGGGCGAGGCGCTGGTGGCGATGGAGGTGCTCGACGAGACCGAGCTGGCCGACCTGCTGCGCGGCCAGGCCGAGGAGAAGCTGTTCGAGATCTTCGAGTGGACCCAGGGGAGCTTCGAGCTCCTGCTGGGGAAGCGGCTCGACACCGCCACCGCGCTGGCGCTGAGCCCGGCCGACCTGGTGGTGCGCGGGGTGCGTACCCGGTTCCCGCTCGCGGGCGTGGACCGCGCGCTGCGCGCCCACGCCGACGACGTGGCCGTAGTGGGCGAGACGCCCTTCTACCGGTTCCAGGACATCGAGCTGGGCGCCGAGGAGCAGGCCCTGGTGGGCGAGTGCCGCAAGGGGCTGCCGGTGCGCAGCCTGCTGGCGCGGCCGGCCGAGACGCGACGTGCGGCCTGCGCGCTGCTCGAGCTGGGCCTGCTCGAGCTGCGCGAGGGCAGCTTCCGCTCGGCGACCGCCCGTGGGAGCCGCACGCGCGGCGGCGCGCGCTCGCGCCCGCGCAGCGCGCCCGTCGCCCCGAAGCCGCCGCCCCGGCCGCCGGCGCCGACCGTGGACGACGGCGACGACCACTCGCACTACGCGGCCGACGCCGACGAGCGCGCCGCGCTGACGCAGCTGGTCGAGCGGCTGCGCACGGGCAACCCGTTCACGCGCCTGGGCCTGACGTCGAAGGCCAGTGAGGAGGAGATCCGGCGCGCCTATGCGCGGCTGGCCAAGGAGACGCACCCGGACCGCTACGCCAACGCCAGCGACGCGGTGATCAGCCTGTCGCAGGAGGCGTTCCAGGCGGTGGCGAAGACCTACGAGTCGCTGTCGGATCCCGCGCGGCTCGCGGCCTACCGGGCCGACCCCGATCGCGATGCGCGCGAGGCGCGGGAGCTCGAGGAGGGCTACCGCGCACTCGCCGCCGAGCAGGAGTTCCAGAAGGGCGAGGCGCGCCTGCGCGCGCGCGACTGGCCGGGCGCGCTCGCGCACTTCGAGAAGGCGGTGGAGCTGTACGGCGAGGAGGGCGAGTACCACGCCTACAGCGGCTGGGCCTACTACCTCACGCACGGCCACGACCTCGATGTGCTGCGCGAGTCGTTCGGGCGCGTGAAGCGGGGCGCCAAGCAGGCCCCCGACCGCGAGAAGCCGTTGCTGTTCCTGGGTCGGCTGTACCAGGCGGGCGGGCGTCTCGACCAGGCCGAACGCATGTTCGCGGCCGCACTCGAACGCCGGCCGGACTCGATCGAGGCCCAGCGCGAGCTGAGGCTGCTGCAGATGCGCCACCCGAAGCCGGGGCGCATCGCCCGCCTGCTCGGCCGCGGCCGGCGCGGACGGGGGTAGTGGGCGCGGGCAGCGCGCGGGCAGCGAGAAAATCGGCCTGCGCAGGCAACGAGCAACCGCGCCCGCTACGGCGCAGTCCCGCAAGCGGAGCGGCCAGTGCGCAGTCTGCGCACAGCGAGCCGCAGGCGAGCGAAGTCCTCAAGGCCTTCGATCGAACGCGCGATGTAGGCGAAAGCCCTCAGGTGGACTGAAATGGGGTGCGACCCGGAATTCCTGCGGTCGGTTCCGCTCTTCGCGGAGCTCGACGACGACGAGCTGCTGGCGGCCTCCAAGCTCTTCACGGAGCGGAGCTATCGCCGCGGGCAGGTCGTGTTCGTCGAGGAGGAGACGGGCCAGTTCATGTACGTGGTCCGCGAGGGTCGCGTGAAGGTGTCGCGCTGGCTCCCCAGCGGCAAGGAGGTGATCCTCGCCTTCCACCCGGCCGGCGACACGTTCGGCGAGATGTCGCTGATCGACGGCTTCAGCGTGCCGGCCACCGTGACCGCCGTGGTGCCCAGCGCCATCCTGACGATGAGCGGCCCGCGCTTCCACGAGCTGCTCGACAACCCGCGCTTCAACCGCGCGCTGCTGCGCGCGCTCAGCGCCCGCTGTCGCGACGCCTGGCAACAGATGGGCCTGCTCGGCTACGACAACGCCGAGGCGCGCATCCGCATGGCGCTGTACCGGCTGTGCCAGACGCGGGGCGCGTCCACCGAGGCGGGGGTCCGCATCGAGCTGCGACTGACCCATCGCGAGCTGGCCAACGTCGCCGGGCTCACGCGCGAGACGACGACGCGCGTGCTGAGCCAGCTGCAGCGCGAGGGTGCGCTCGACTCGGAGGGGCGGCTCTTCGTGGTGACCGACCCCGAGACGCTGCTGGAGTCGCCGGCGCTGGAGTAGGCGCGCCGCATCGCCCACGGTAGGCTCTGCGTGGCGCCCGCCCGCAGAGGAGCCGCCGCGTGACTCTGATGCGCGACATCGAGTGGGAAGCCTGCTTCCTCGAGCCCCGCTCGGATCCCGAGTTCGCGCGGCGCTTCGTGCGCGAGACGGGCCGTGCGCAGGGGGGTGCGCGCTACTTCTCCGGCATCCCCTGGGTCGCCGACCTGATGATCGAGCTGTCGGTCGAGCTCGAACGGCGCGTCGCGCTCGACGCCGACCTCGCCGACTTCGTGGGACTGGTGGTGAGCCAGGACAACTCCTGCCGCTTCTGCTTCGCGGCGGCCCGCGCCTTCCTGCGCCTGCTGGGCGTCCCCGAGCGCCGCATCGCCCGCCTCGAGCAGGACCTGCTGACGGCCGACTTCGACGCGCGCGAGCGCGCGGCCCTCGACTTCGCGCGCCGCGTGTCGCGCCTGAACCCGCCGCCCGGCCGCGACGACTTCGACGCGCTGCGCGAGGTCGGCTTCGACGAGCTCGAGGTGGTGGAGCTGGTGGGTGTGGTGGCGCTGCACATCTTCTTCAACCGCCTGTCGACGCTGTGCGCCCTGCCGCCCGAGGTGATGGAGGAGCTCCCGGACCGCTGGGGCATGCGCCTGCTGCGTCCGCTGGTGGCGCTGCGCCTGCGCCGCGTGCGGCGGCGCTCGCCGGCGGTCCCGCTCGAGCCGCACGAGCGCGAGGGCCCGTTCGCCGCGCTGGTGCTGCCGCTCGACCGGCTGCCGGCCGCGCGCACGCTGCGGCGGACGCTCGACGGGATGTGGGCGTCGGAGCTGCTGGCGCGCCGCACCAAGGCGCTGGTGTTCGCCGTGGTGGCGCGCGCGCTGGGCTGCCCGGTCGCGGAGCAGGAGGCGATGCCGCTGCTGGCCGCCGAGGGGCTCGCGGCCGAGCGCGTCGAGGAGGTGTTGGCGCACCTCGACGCGCCGGAGCTCGACGAGCTGGAGAGGGTGGCCATCCCGTTCGCGCGCGAGACGGTCTGGTACCAGCCGGCGCGCATTCAGCGCCGCGCGCGCGAGGTGAAGCAGGCGCTGGGAGACGAGCGCTTCATCGAGCTGGTCGCGGTGGCCTCGCTCGCGAACGCGCTGTGCCGGGTGGGCTGTCTGGCCGCCCCGCGCGGGTGAGCCCGCTCGCCGTCGCGCTGGCCGCGGCGGTCGTACTGGGCGCGGGGCTGGGGGTGTGGCTGCGGCGCAGCCGCCGTGAGGTCCGGCGCCTGCACGAGCGTCTCGAGCGCAGCGCGCAGCAGCTCCAGAGCCTGCAGCTCGCCTTCAGCCGCTTCGCCCCCGACGAGGTGATCGAGCGGGTCATCGCGAGTGGGCTGGCCGAGACCGGCGAGAAGAAGGACGTGACGGTGCTGTTCGCCGACCTGGTCGGCTTCACCGCCCTGGCCGAGGCGGTGGACCCCACCGTGCTGGTGCGCGTCCTCAACGGCTACTTCGAACGCGCGAGCCGCGCGATCGGCGAGCACCGCGGCCACGTCGCGACCTTCGTGGGCGACGGCATCCTGGCGCTGTTCGGCGCGCTCGCGCCCAACCCCTGGCAGGCCAACGACGCGGTGCACGCCGCGCTCGCCGTGCGCGAGGCGATGCGCGACTACAACCGCGAGCTCGAGGCCGAGGGCCTCCCGCGCCTCTCGGTCGGCATCGGCCTGCACCGCGGCACGGGCGTGGCGGGGCTGGTCGGCAGCGAGGAGCTGAAGGAGTTCACCGTCGTCGGCCGCACCGTCAACGTCGCCGCCCGCGTGCAGGACCTCACGCGCCAGCTCGACGCCGAGATCATCGTGACCGAGGCCCTGCAGGAGTCCCTCGACCCCCGCTTCCAGCTCCGCCCCTTCCCCCCCACCCCCGTCAAGGGCATCGCCGACCCGATCGCGGTGTACGGGGTGGATGGCTTCGGATAGGATGGGGCGCATCGAGCGACCCGGGTCGCAGGGAGCCGACGTTGGGCAGGGCGAGGGAGCGATCAGCCAGGGCCACCGGGCGCGCGCGGCGCCTGCTGTCGCTGGCGGTCGCCGCGGCGGCGCTCGGCATCGGGCCCCACGCCCGCGCCGAGGAGGTGACGCTCCAGTTCTCGGGACTCGTGGACCCGCTCGGCTGGTCCAGCAGGTTCTACGAGAACTTGGCCCTCTTCACGGAGGAGATCGCCGGCGGGGACGAGATCGAGCTGACCCTCACGTACGAGACCGAGGGCACCGTGATCACCGACCACTGGCTCACGCTCGGCGGGGTCCCGTTCGTCGAGGGCATCCCGCCCACGGAAGCACGCGGCTTCAGCTGGCGGGGCTACGCGATCCCGACCGACCAGGCATCGGTCGAGCTACGCCTGGTCGAGACGGGCAAGACGGCCCTCGAGCGCGTCGGGGACCTGGAGATCAGCGCGAACAACTCCTATCGCTTCCGTCTCCGGTTCGAGGAGCCCCGGAAGGAAGGCCCTCCCTCGTGTTTCGAGCTGTCGGTGTTCGCCTCGGACCCCACGGGAGAGGCCTTCGACGAGCTCCCGTTCCCGATCCGCCCGCACCAGCTCTGGCGCTTCGAGCAGCCCATGGAGTTCTCCGTGACGAGCTGCCCGCTCGGTACTGGGCAGGGCGCGAGTCGGGACTTCGCGATCGGCTTACTCCGGGGTGACGTGATCCCAGCCCCGGAGCCCAGCGCCGCGGCGCAACGAGCCCTGGTTCTCGGCGCACTGCTCACCATCGCCGCAACCCGCCGGGGAACGTCCCCTAGCCGCGATGGCTAGGTACCCATGGTGCGGATCGGCTGGAAGGCGACCAGCGCGTCGCGGGTGGCGCCGGCGCCCAGGCCGTGGCCGGGGAGGACCTCGTCGAGGCGGCCGACCTCGCCGTGCAGCGCCAGGTAGTTGAGCACGATCGACTGGGCGAGCTGAACCACGTTGTTGGCGACCGGCGACGACGCGGTCTCCACCGATCCGCCCGGCCGGAAGTAGCCGATCTGCTGGCGCGAGGGATCGGTGAGCTGCGGCGGGCCGGCCGGATCGTAGACCAGCATGAACACGGCGGCCGTGCCCGAGTTGTCGCCGCGCCACACCGGCTTGCCGCGGCCGGCGGCAGAGTTGTCGATCTCGCCGTCGCTGCCGACGGAGCCGTCGCTGAAGACGTAGACCACGACCTGCTGGCCCAGGCGGGCGGCGTACTCGAGCACTGCGCCCATCGCCTGGCCCGCCTCGAAGTCGCGGATCTCGCCGGTGGCGCGCGTGCCGTCGTGGTAGTCGTAGCCGCCGAACTGGATCGTGCCAGCGCCGGCGTAGCCGTTCACCACGAGCTTCATCACCGTCGAGGTCTTCTCGAACTTGCTCTGGTCGACCTCGGCGGCGCTGAAGATGCTGGTGGCGTCGTCGCCCGTGATCAGGATGTCGTTCAGCGGGTTCAGGAGCTGGGGATCGCCGAAGGTCGCGACCAGGTCGGTGCTCTGCACGAAGGAGCAGCGGATCAGCTGCTCGACCACGTCCTCCTCGGTCATGTGGTCGAGCTTGAGCTCGGTGATCTGCTCGGTCGCCGCCATCACCGCGGCGGCATCCTCCTGATTCAGCAGCTGCACCAGCTTCCCGGTGTCCACCAGGCCGGTCGCGTCGCTGGGCCGGTCGATCTTCACGGGCCGCACCTGCGGATCGATCATCGACATCGGCGCCAACGAGCGGCCGCCCGACTCGGACGGCTCGGTCCCGATCAGCGTCACCAGGTTGCCCGACGCGCCGGCCTTGTTGATGCCGTACATCGGATTGTGCGGGTTGTTGCCGGTGTCGTTGTCCGAGCGCGCGCAGATGATGCAGCCGTTCACGTTGGCGCGCGTCTCCGGGGCCGTCTTGTCGAGAATGCCGCGCAGGAAGGCGCTGTCGCTGTGGAACGCCAGCCCGAGCTCGGTGTTCACCTGCCCCGGCAGCGACGGCAGCATGTCGGCCGGCAGGCCGAGCCGCGTGTAGCCGTCGTCCGTGAGCGGGTCGAGCTGACCGAGCGGGCCGCCCACCAGCACGTTCGAGCCGGACACGCTGGCGCCGCCGCCCAGGTCGAAGCAGACGAACGGGATCCGCCCGCCGCCGCCCGAGAGGCCGCACTCGGCCACCGCCTGGGCCCAGGCGTCGTTGCGCGAACCGAACAGGCCGAACAGGCTGGGCGAGGCGATCATCGCCGCGCCGCTGATCAGGCCGCGCCCCAGGAAGTCCCGCCGGGTCACGGGGCGCCCGTGGCCCTCCAGGTCCAGCAGCGGCTCGTTGGAGGCGTGATGACGTCGACGGCTCATGGTCGGCTTCCTCCGGATCCCTAGTGAACGGTGGCTGCAGCGCTCGAGAGCACCGCCGCGCAGGCGGCCTTGCCCACGGTGCGGGTGCGCTCGGCGTCGCAGGTGGCGGGCGTGCAGCCCAGCATCAGATCGTCGATCAGCGGGTCGAGGATCGGCATCAGGTCGAGCGCATCCGGCTGGTTCCCGATCCCGACGCCCAACATGTTGTCGGCCAGCGACGTGATCAGGTTGGTGCGATCGGCCGACCCCGGCGCGAACGTGGTGGTCGCCGGCGCCGCGAAGTCGACCCCGCCACCGAAGAAGGCGTCGCGCAGCGGCACCGACTCGACCATCGCGTCGCAGAACTCGAGCGCGAGCTTCGAGATCGCGACCTGCTGGGCCGACGAGAACGAGCGCAGGTCGGGATTGCCCGGCAGCGCCTGGCGCAGCTCGTCGTAGGTGTCGCGCACGCCCGGCGTGTTCGCGTCGACACCCGTCACCGCCGACATGTTCTGCCAGATGCGCTCGAAGTTCCGGTTGCCCTCGAGCGGCAGCGCGTCGCCGAACTCGGGCGGCACCGGCGGCGGCGCCGGCAGCGGCACCACCGGCTCGCGGAACTCGGCCAGGTGCTCGAACTCGATGCTGAAGGCGTCGACCGCCGGGCCCTGGTCCTTCAGCACCAGCGAGCACTGCCGCGAGAGCAGCTGGCCGGACACGCTGACCACGCGATCGGTGTTCACGAACGCCTGCCCGGACACCGGGACCAGCCCGTTGACCGCGACGCGCAGGTTGGACACCCGGAAGCCCGTGGGCGCGCTGGTGAACAGGCGCGGCTCGCAGAACAGGTAGCTGTAGTCGTCGAACTCGCTCACCACGAACTCCACGTAGCTGTTCGCACCGATCCAGTTGGTGACGTCGAAGCGCAGCAGCAGGCGCTTGCCGATGCCCGCGTTGTAGTTCTGGACGATGTGCTCCTCCGGCATCACGAAGGGGAAGATCGACACGAAGCGGATCTGTCCCTCCCACTCGCGGCTGCCGTTGGTCTCCTGCCCCAGCACGAACTGGAAGTCGGGGTCCCAGGTCCACAGGCGGCTCGGCAGCAGCTCGTCCACGTCCTCGGTCCACACCCCGTTCACGTAGATGCGGCGGCCCTGGTACTGGTCGTAGGTCACCACCACGTGCTGGAGCGTCGCCTGCAGGTCCTGGTCGGCGTCGGCCGTCTGCAGCGCAGGCGTGCCGTTGGGGCCGATCTCGGGATTGATGAAGCGGCTGCGGAAGTTGTAGTTGTAGAGCACCTGCCCGAGCGTGAAGTTCCGCGCGCCGGTGCCCCGCGAGTAGCTGATGATCCGCGCCGGGCCCTCCTGCGTCACGTTCGCGGCCGTGACCCAGGCCTCGACGCTGAACTGCTGGCTCCCCAGGAACGGGTGCGCGATGTGGTCGTAGAGCTTGCGGCTCGCCTCGGTGGTGGCGATCGCGCGCCCGTCCCGGATGTTGACGCCGTAGCTCGACATCAGGCTGATGTCGCCCTGGAGCGCCAGGTCCATGGGCGGCTCGACCCCGCTCGAATCGAACGCGACCTCGCCGGTCTCCTCGGTGAAGTCGAAGCGCGCGATCGTGCCCGTCTCGATGCGGCCCGACTCCTCGTTCTCGATGCCGTCGGCCAGCGTCTGGCTCGCGCTGGCGAGCGCAGCCACGGTGGTCGCGTTGCCGTCGTTCCCGGCGAGCTCGGCGATGGCCCACGCCTCGATCGCGAGCCGCATCTCGAGCGCGTCGGCGGCACAGTCGCTCCAGCAGTGGTGCGAGTCGGGCTCGAGGCGGCGCACCAGCCGCGACGCCTCGGGCGCGCCGAAGTTGACCTTCTGGTTGTTGACCACCACGTCGTAGGCGGTCTGCAGGTCGGGGTGCGAGATCGACGGCGTGCCCGGCCCCGACCCGGCGTGGCAGTCCACGCAGTAGTCGGTGAGCAGCGGGTACACGCGTCGCTCGAATGCCTCCAGACCGGTCTCGGTGGGCGCTGCAGCCTGCGCCTGGTCGAGCTGTTCGTTCACCCAGACCTCGAGCGGCGTGCCGAGCCACCAGCCCTCCTCCGCCCCGCAACCGGGCAGGAAGAGCATCGTGGCGAGCAGCGCGCGCGCGACGCCGTGCCGAGCCGTTCTCGATCCACTCATCGTGGCAGTCCTCCCGCGCATGCTTCGAGCGCTCCTACTGGCCCATGCAGAAGGCGCCGACTTCTGCGAACACGCGCTTCAGGCTGTAGTTCGAGGCCTCGAACACGTCGGCGACGCGCTCGATCTCGGCCACGTCCGCATCCGACCCGGGCGGTCGGAAGCAGACGTGCTCGAACACCTTCCGCACCTGGCACTCCGAGAAGGCCCGCGTGGCGGCCACCTCTTCGCCCAGGCTCTTCGGCCCGTAGCCGCCGCTGTTGGGACCGCGCCAGTCGAGCCCCGCGTTGGCCCCCTCGCGCCAGTAGTTGTCCCAGCGATCGTCCTGCGTGATGGAGCCGAAGGGAAACACGTTGCTGTTGATCGCGAACTTGCCCTGCACCACGCCCGGCGTATAGACCACGCGCTCCTGGTCGGTGTCCCACTCGAAGTAGGCGTAGGCGCCGGCCAGCGCGTCCATTCCGGTGTGGCAGCCCGAGCAGCCGTTGTGGAACAGCGTGCTGTCGCCACCGGGACTGCGGCTCACGTCGCGGCGGATGCGGTCGACCGGGAGCGTGATGTCCCTCAGCTCCTCGAGGTCGCGGCACAGGAAGTTGACCGCCGTGAAGCGCAACATCCGCCGGTTGGTCCCGGCGCTGAAGTAGGCCTCGCCGGCGGCGCGCGTGGTCACCACGCCCGCCGTGTCGGCGGACGTCAGCATCGAGCCGGGCAGCGTCGACTGCGGGACCCCGACCAGCAGCGCCGGGTCGGAGAGGTCGACGAGCTGGCGCTCGAGCTCCTGGTAGTGCTGGTTGTCGGTCTGCGAGTAGCCGCTGCTCACGACCCCGGGTGCGCCGACGTACACGAGGTCGGCCGACAGCACCTGGTCGAAGGGCACGTCGTCGCGCACCATGCCGACCACCGTGGCGCTGTAGTCGTTCAGGTCCCCGAAGACGTCGCCCTCGACGTTGGTCCAGGGCGTCGCGAAGTTCTTGACCGAGGTCGTGTAGAACGCGGGATGCTGCATCGCCAGCATCGCCGCGTCGACGGCCTGGTCGTTCGCGATCAGCGTCTCCATCGCGTCGAGCGTGGCGGCGTCTGGCGACACGCCCACCAGGCGGTCGTGCAGGCGCTTGGCCTGCTCGCGCGGTCCGGCCTGGGCGGGCGCGGCCGCGAGCGCGAGCCAGCCACACAGCAGGGCCGCGAAGGCGAGCGACGGTTCGATCCTCTTGCCGATCCGACTCATGAGCAGAGCCCCCGGATGTTCCTCAGCGCGGTCCAGGCCCTCGCTGATCGAACCCCGTATCGACCACGAGCCGACCCGGATGGGTGAGGCGGCTCACCGCCCCGCGCAGCCCCACGCCACGCCGGGTTGGACCGCCCTCCTGCCAGCTGCTGCGCGAGCGGTACCTGCCGGCTTCCGCCGGGCCCTCGCGCCCTCGCGCCGCCCGGCCGGTGATCCGGATCACCGACCGCCGAGCCGCACGCGTCGATGCGGAGTTCGTGGGCCGCCTGCGCGCCGCCGCGATCGCCCTCGCCCTGCTCCCGCTCTGCGCCGCTCCGGCGCTGGGCGCGCCGCGGGCCGAGGGCGCCTTCGACGAGGACGAGCCGCGGCTCGCCGCGACGCTGCTCGTGCACCCCGACGACGACCCGGCCGGCCAGCGCGTGCGGGTGGGCGTGTGGTTCGAGCCCGACCCGGGCTGGCACCTCTACTGGCGCAATCCGGGCGAGACGGGTCTGCCGACCCGGATCGAGTTCCAGGTCGAGGGCGGCCGGGCGGGCCCCCTGGCCTGGCCGGCGCCGCGCGCGTTCCGCGAGGCCGAGGGCGAGCTCACCACCTACGGCTATGACGAGCCCGTGCTGCTGGCCGCCGAGCTGGGCTTCGACGCCCCGGCCGCGGGGCCGCGCCGGCTGCGGGCACGCGCCGACGTGCTGGTGTGCGAGACGCAGTGCATCCCCGCGACCCTCGAGCTCGAGCGCGCGCTCGCGCCCCCGACGCCCGACGAGGCCCCGGCGCTGCGCGCCCGCTTCGCCGCGGCGGCTGCCGCGCTGCCCGAGCCGCCCGGGCGTCTGGGCGTCGACCTGGAGGCGCGGGCGGCCGGCCCGGAGGCCGGGATCGCCGCGCGCCTCGGCGTCTTCCCGTGCCGATCGGCAGCCGATGCGCAGGCGTGTGCCGTACTGACCCCGGACACCGAGGCGATCTTCTTCCCCGACCTGCTCGACGGGCAGGCGCTCGCCCCCCTCGGCGTCGAGCGCGACCCCGACCACCCCGACGGCTTCTGGGTGGCGCTGGCCGGCGAGCCGGGGACCGAGGCGCCGACGCGAGTGCGCGGCGTGCTGGCACTGCGCGGCCTCGACGGCGAGCGCCGCACCGTCGAGGTCGACCTCCCCCTGGCACCCGCGCAGCCGGCCTCGGTCGCCAGCGCGGTCTCGCTGTGGACCGCCCTGCTGCTGGCCTTCGTCGGCGGCCTGCTGCTCAACCTGATGCCCTGCGTGCTGCCGGTGCTCGCGATCAAGGTGGTGGGCCTGGCCGAGCTGGCCCACCGCCCGCGGCGCGAGGCACTGGCCCTGGCGGGCGCCTACGCGGCGGGGGTGCTCGCGACCATGGGCGTGCTGGCCGCGCTCGTGGTGGGCCTGCGCGCCGCGGGTCACGCGGTGGGCTGGGGCTTCCAGTTCCAGGAGCCGCTCTTCG
>JASJBO010000097.1 GCA_030066475.1 Myxococcota bacterium | reverse complement strand
CCCGCAAGCGCCCGTAGGGCGCGCGCAGTGAGGCGAAGCCGAACGAAGTCCACCAGCTAGGACTTCGGCTTGGCCAGCTCCGCCTCGATCCGGTCCACCAGTGCGGGATCCTCTGGGCGCGTGCGCGAGTCGAAGCGCGCCACGACCTGCCCGCTGCGGTCGACCAGGTACTTCTGGAAGTTCCAGCGCACCGGTCCCCCGACCGGCTCCGGCAGGCCCGTCAGATAGCGGTAGAGCGGATGGGCGCCTTCGCCGGTCACCGGGATCTTGCTGAACATCGGAAACTCGACGCCGTAGTTCGACTTGCAGAAGGCGCCGATCTCGGCGTCGCTGCCCGGCTCCTGCTGGCCGAAGTCGTTCGACGGGAAGCCCAGCACCGTGAAGCCTCGCTCGCGGTGGCTCGCGTAGAGCTTCTGGAGGCCGGCGTACTGCGGCGTGTAGCCGCACTGGCTGGCGGTGTTGACGATCAGCAGCACCTGGCCGGCGTAGCGACCGAGCGACTCCTCGGGACCGTCGAGCCGCTTGAGCGCGAACTCGTAGAGTGGCGCGTCGGCAGCCGCGAGCGCGAGTGGAGCGGCGCCGAGCGCCAGCAGCGTCAGCAGGGCAGCGGAACCACGCATGATGGAATCCTCCCGGCCGAGGCTAGACACCCGCCTCCCCGCGGTCCAGCGGGCCGCCGTTGGTAGGGGCGCTGCGGGCTATCCTGCCGCGTCATGTGGTTCCCCCCGATCCGCCGCTCGTTCCCCGCTCTGCTGCTCTGGCTGGTGCCCGGCGCTGCCGCCGCCGGCGCCGAGGAGCCCGCCGCGGCGCCCTCGGCCGAGCTGGCGCGCTTCGAGGCGTGCCAGGTGATGACCTCGGACGCCCGGGGCGACGCCGTCTCGCTCGAGCTGCTCACGCACGTCCAGGGCCAGGGCGCGAGCCCGGAGCGCCTGGCGGCCGTCGCCGACCGCGCCGCCAGCGAGCAGGCGCTCGCGCTGGTTCGCGAGAGCCACCCGGTGGGCGAGCTGTTCTCGCGGGCCGTCTGCCGCGAGACCCAGGCGCCGGACGGCGACGTCGAGTACGAGCTCTCGATCCGGCTCGAGGGCGACGCGACCGAGATCTCGGTGGTCGACGTCGAGGCGCGCAGCGCCGCCCTGCCCGTGGCTGGCGGCGGCTCGCGCTGCCAGACCGACCGCGTGCAGGGGACCTACTGTGCGCGCAACCCGCAGGGTACCGCCGTCGTGAACCCGCTCGGCGCCATCGCCTGCGCCCGCGGCGAGTGCGTCTTCGACGACCGGCGCCGGCGCTGGGCCTGCTCGCGGCGCGCCGGCGGCTGGGCGCGCATGGGCACCCGGGCCGCCGAGTGCGAGCTGGGCTGCTACCAGCCCACCACCAGCCAGTGCCGGCGCATGTAGCGCGGTCTCAGGCCGGCGGCGGACGTGCTGCGGGTCGGGACGTGGGTCGATCTGCTCGATCTGCTCGGTCAGGTCGAGCACGTGGTCGGCGAGGCGCGCGCGGTTCGCCTCGAGCCAGGCCCAGGCGCCCACGAACTCGTGCTGCGCCAGCACGGTGCGCAGCTTCGACTCGGTGGAGCGCAGGCCCGCGTAGTACTCGAAGCGGCGCAGCGGTAGCGGTGCCGCGCCGGGGACGGCGCCGGGCCCGTCCAGAGCGCTCGAGATCCTCCGCGCCCGGGGGAAGGCTTGAGGAAGGGTCGATCCCTCCATCGAGATCCGCCACGGGCCGGGCCCGGATGTCGCCTGGCCGACCTCCGGGCCGCCCCCCGCCCGCGGGAATCGGGACTCAGCTTCGGCGACCAGCCGTCCGAAAGGGCGGGACGGCGAGACGCCGCGCATCGACGACCGGCGCGAGGGAGCCCATGATCAGCGACACCGCCAACGACCGCCTCGACTTCGGCAACACCACCATCCTGCGCGGGCTCTCCGTGCCCCAGCTGATCGAGCTCGCGCTCGCGCGCAGAGAGGGCGTCCTCGCCACCAACGGGGCGCTGGCCGTGGGCACGGGAGACCGCACCGGCCGCAGCCCCAAGGACAAGTTCCTGGAGGACACGCCCACGGTCCACGACCAGGTCGACTGGGGGGCGACCAACCAGCCCATCTCCCCCGCTCACTTCGCCGAGCTCGAGGAGCTGGCCCGCTACCACCTCTCCCAGCAGGAGCAGCTGTTCCGCTTCGACGGCTACTCCTGCGCCGACCTCCGGTACCGCCGGCGCGTGACCGTGATCGCCGAGAAGGCCTGGCACGCGCTCTTCGCCAAGACGCTCTTCATCAACGCCGAGCCCGCCGAGCTGGCCGGATTCGAGCCCGACTGGCTGGTCATCAACGCCAGCGAGCTGCGCGTGCACACCTTCTCCGACTACGGCCTGAACTCGGGCGTGGCCATCCTCCAGTCGCTCGAGCAGCGCAAGGTGGTGATCCTCGGCTCGCACTACGCCGGCGAGATGAAGAAGTCGATCTTCTACGCCATGAACCACGAGCTGCCCGGGCGGGACGTGCTGCCCATGCACTGCTCCTGCAACGTCGACCAGGACGATCCGGACAACGTGGCGCTCTTCTTCGGCCTCTCCGGCACGGGCAAGACCACCTTGTCGGCCGACCCGGCCCGGCCGTTGATCGGCGACGACGAGCACGGATGGTCCGACCAGGGGGTCTTCAACCTCGAGGGCGGCTGCTACGCCAAGTGCCTGCATCTCACGCGCGAGGGCGAGCCGCAGATCTGGGACGCCATCCGCTTCGGCTCGGTGCTGGAGAACGTGGTGCTCGACTCGCGGGCGCGCACGCCGGACTACGACGACGGCAGCCGGACCGAGAACACCCGGGTCACGTATCCGGTGCAGCACATCCCGAACGCGATCACCCCGTCGCTGGCCGGCCACCCGAAGAACGTGCTGTTCCTGACCGCCGACGCGTTCGGCGTGCTGCCGCCGGTGAGCAAGCTCACGCGCGAGCAGGCCATGTACTACTTCGTCAACGGCTACACCTCGAAGCTCGCGGGCACCGAGGCCGGCGTCGGCGAGCCGACGCCGAACTTCAGCCCCTGCTACGGGGGGCCCTTCCTGCCGCGCCCGCCCATGGTCTACGCCGAGCTGCTGGCGCGCCGCATCGAGGAGCACGACACCGACGTGTGGCTGCTGAACACCGGCTGGACGGGAGGTCCCCACGGCGTCGGCAGGCGCTTCGAGATCGCCTACACCCGCGCCTTCGTCTCGGCGATCCTCGACGGGTCGCTCCACGATGCCAGCTACGAGGAACACCCGATCTTCGGGCTCCGGATGCCGACCGACGCGCCCGGCGTGCCCCGCGAGTGCCTCAACCCGCGCAACACCTGGGCCGACCCGGATGCCTACGACCAGGCCGCCGAGAAGCTCGCGAAGCTGTTCCGGGAGAACGAGGCCCGCTTCGAGATCGCCGACGCGGTGCGACGCGCCGGGCCCCGGGTCTGAGAGCCGCCGCCGCGGCGCGGGCAGGCGAGTCCGCCAGCCAGGCAGAGGAGCCGATGCACGGCCAGAACCCCGTCAGCGAGCGACGCAGCGCGAGCCTGCTGGATCGCAAGCGCTGCGCGCCGGAGGCGGTGCTCGACGCCGTTCCGGAGGGCGCCGACGTGATCGTGCCCCTCGCCAACGGCGAGCCGACCGCCCTGCTGGACGCGCTCGAGGCGGGAGCCGAGCAGCTCTCCGGCGTGCGCATCCACCAGATGCACGCGCTCCACGACCGGCCCTACCTCCACGACGCCTTCCCGGGGCACCTGCGCCACGTCTCGTACTTCCTGTCCCACGTCACGCGCGGACCCTACGAGAAGGGCCAGGTCGACCTGGTGCCCTGCCACTTCAGCGAGGTGCCGCTGCACCTCGAGCGTTCCACCCGCTGCAGCGTGATCCTGGCGGCGGCCAGCCGGCCCGACCGGCACGGCTACTTCTCCCTCGGCACCAACGCCGACTACGTGGCGAGCTTCATCGGGAAGGTGCCCTTCTTCCTCGAAGCCACGCCCGCGATGCCGCGCAGCTTCGGCCGCAACCAGCTCCACGTGAGCCAGATCGCCGGCTTCACCGAGTCGGAGCGCGCGCTGGTGGAGGTGCCCCCGTCCGAGCCGGGCAAGGAGGAGCGCCGGATCGCGGAGTTCGTGGTGCAGCGCGTGCGCAACGGCGCCACGCTCCAGATCGGAATCGGGGCGATTCCCAACGCGGTGCTCGCGCTGCTCGCGGACCATCGGGACCTGGGCGTGCACACCGAGCTCGTGGGCGACGGCATCGTGGACCTCTTCGAGCGGGGCGTGATCACCGGCACCGCCAAGACCCTCAACCCCGGCAAGATCGTCACGACCTTCGTGCTGGGCACGCGGCGCCTGTACGACTTCCTCGAGGACAATCCCTCGATCGAGCTCTGGCCCGTCAGCTACGTCAACAACCCGCGCGTCATCGCGCGGGAGGACAACTTCGTGTCCGTCAACGCCGCCCTGGAGGTGGATCTGCTGGGGCAGGCCGCCTCGGAGTCGATCGGCAGCAGGTACTACTCGGGCTCGGGCGGCCAGTCCGACTTCGCCCGTGGCTGCATGTACTCCCGGGGAGGCGTGGCCGTCATCGTGCTGCGCTCGACGACCTCGGACGGGGAGACCTCGCGCATCCGGGCGCAGCTCACTCCCGGCGCGGTGGTCACCACCAACAAGAACACGGTGGACAACGTGGTCACCGAGTTCGGCGTCGCGGAGCTGCGCGGACGCAGCATTCGCGAGCGCGCCCGGGCGCTGATCGAGGTGGCACATCCGCAGTTCCGGGACGAGCTGCGGCACGAGGCCGCGAGACTCGGATTCGTCTAGCCACGGGAGAACGCACGGTGATCGAGAGCATCCGGATCGATGAATCGCTGGGACTGGACGACTACGCCGAGGTCGTCCACCTGATGGAAGCCGTCCGCTGCCTGCGCGAGGAGGCGGCGGGGCTCGTGACCGAGCTGCGGGGCCGCAAGGTCTGGATGGTGAACTCCACCGCCAAGGGCGGGGGCGTTGCGGAGATGCTGCCCAAGCTCGTCGTGCTGCTGAACGAGCTCGGCGTGGAGACGGAGTGGGTGGTCATGGGCACGGAGCAGCCGGGCTTCTTCGACCTCACCAAGCGCCTGCACAACTTGATCCACGGCCACGGCGACCCGGGGCTCGGGGCCGAGGAACGGGAGCTCTACGCAGCCGTCAGCTCCGAGAACGCCGCGGAGATGAAGCAGCGCATCCGGCCCGACGACGTCCTGGTCATCCACGACCCGCAGCCGCTCGGGATGGGCGCGCTGCTGAAGGCCGAGCTGGGCATGCCGTTCTTCTTTCGCTGCCACATCGGCCTGGACGAGGACCTGCCCGAGACGCGCGCTGCCTGGAACTTCCTCAGGCCCTACGCCGAGGCCTGCGACCACGCCATCTTCTCCTGCCCGGAGTACATCCCTTCCTTCCTCGCCGGCAAGGCGGGCATCATCACGCCCGCCATCGACCCGCTCAGCTTCAAGAACCGGGAGCTCAGCGCCCACAAGCTGGCGGGCATCCTGAAGAACTCGGGCCTGCTCCGCTCGCGGCACCCGGTCGTTCCGGAGGTCTTCGACGAGCAGGCGACGCGGCTGCGTCCGGGCGGCAGCTTCGCCCCGATCGACGAGGAGAGCGAGATCGGGATCCCGTTCCGACCGCTCGTGACCCAGGTCTCGCGCTGGGACCGCCTCAAGGGCTTCGAGCCGCTGCTCGACGCCTTCGTGACGCTGAAGCAGAGCATCGGCGCCCGCGACGTCTCGCCGCGACACCGCCGGCGCCTGAACCAGGTGCGCCTGGTGATGGCGGGACCGGACCCGGCGGCCGTCGCCGACGACCCGGAGGCGCAGGACGTGCTGCGCGATCTCATCGACAAGTACGAGCGGCTGCCGCACTGGCTCCAGGAGGACGTGGCACTCGTTTCGCTGCCGATGGGCTCGCGGAAGAAGAACGCGCTGATGGTGAACGTGCTTCAGACCTGCTCGAGCGTCGTGGTTCAGAACTCCCTGCGCGAGGGCTTCGGCCTCACCGTGACCGAGGCCATGTGGAAGCAGCGCAGCGTCCTGGGCAGCCGCTCCTGCGGCGTGCGGGCGCAGATCCGCGACGGCGTGGACGGTCGGCTCATCCCGAACAGCGAGGACCCCCAGGAGATCGCGGACCTGCTGGACCGGATGCTCGACGACCTGCCGGGCCGCGCGCGCAACGGCCGAAGCGCCCAGCGGCGCGTCCACAACGAGTTCCTCATCTTCACCCAGGTCCGCCGCTGGATCGAGACGCTCGCCAACCAGCTACGTCGCTGAGTCGGGCGCTGGGGCGCGATGGCCCGGCGGCGCCACTGGGCCGGCCGCGGCGGACGGCCGGCGATTCGCAGCGGAACGGGATGATCACAGGCGCGTCGCTCCGACGGGCGCGCTTCGAGCGCTTGATGGCGGAGCCGGGCAGGGCGGAGAGCTGGAGAAGCCCCGGCCTCGCTGGGGAGGCATCCAGCGTCGATCGCCGCTTCCGCTTCGATCCGTACCTGCGCCTGTTCGAAGAGCCGGAGGAGAGGGCATGAACGCGGGCATTGGGCCGAGATCGTCGGCCGCCGTCTCGACCCGGCCGCCGTGCTTCCGCGTGTCCGACGTCCGGCTGGGCGCGACGGGTGACCTGCGTTTCGGGCGCGGCTGAACGGCGAGGTGACCTCGGGCGACGACGTCTTGGTCTACCGCGACCTGGGCGCGGGCCCGAAGATCGTCTGGAGCGAGGGCGACGCATCAGCGACGGCGGCCGGGTGATGATCGACGCGCGGCTGATCGGCCCCGACGTGGACGCCACCAACTTCCGCGCGCTCTTCTGGATCGACCTCGCGGGCGCGCGGCACCGGCTGCTGCGCTACGGCACGCCATCGAGGTGGCGCCCGGCGACTCGCGCATCGTCACCGAGCACTGGGTGGCCGGCGTCACCGTCCACCGTCAGGCCGGTCGGGGCAACGGCATGAACGCGACGCGCGTCGCGACGCGCGTGCGCTTCGACGACGGCCCGCAGGCCGTCCTGCTGGTGCCGGAACCGGGTTCGACTCATCATTATGAGTCAATTCAACACCTCACGTGACTCACTGGCTCCATGGTGTCCCCCGTATGGCGATCGCGGGGGCCGCTGGGCGGCGAGCGCGGGGGCGGGGCCCGCGGCGGAGCGCCGGACCGAGCTCGTCGAAGAGCGGGCTACTCGACCCAGCCGAGCACGTCGCGCAGGATGCTCCAGCGCGGAGCCTCCTCCTCTGCCCCCTCGCCGTAGAGCCAGTAGTCAGTGAGCGTCTCGATCCGCCCCATGGTCTCGGCGAGAAGGACCCATTGGTCCACGAAGCGGGCGAGACGAACTGCATCGGGATGCATCGCGTAGCAGAAGGGAAGGCCCACGGGGCGCCTGGTCGGAATGATCACCCGGTATTCGGGGTAGAGCATCGACCAGGCCGCTCCCGACTCCGCGCTCACGAGCAGAGCGTCGAGATCGTGATCCGTCTCGAAGAACCAGCGCGACGAAGGGATCGGGACGAGCTCGAGCTGGCCCAGCAGCTCCTCGGCCGCCCGCTGGGGCCGGCCCCCCGTGATGATCCCGACGCGCAGCCTGCGCTCGCGCAGGGCCTCCGGGTCGGAGAGCTCGTCGGCCATGTGGTCCCTCACCACGATGGCGGCCGTGCCCTCGAGGTAGGAGCGGGAGAGCCGGGTCTTCATGGCGCGATCGATGCCCCCGACGAGGCCCGACATGGCGATGTCGAAGTGGTCGGCCCGGAGACCTGCGGCGACGTCCCGGCGATCGAGCGGAACGAACTCGAGGGTGACGCCCAGGTCTTCGGCGAGGTCGTTCGCCATCTCGACGTCGAGACCGACGAGCTCGTCCTTGCCGTTGCGGAAGACAAACGGGACGTCACCGTCCTCGTATCCCACGCGGAGGATGCCACGGCGGTGGATGCGCTCGAGGCGGGTCTCCCCGGGGTCCAGGGGCACCGGGTTCGGCGCGGCCTCGGTGAAGACGATGCGCGGCGCGAGCTGCTGCGTGTTCACCGGATGCATTTCCTCGATCACCTTGGCGCGCGCGTAGTCGTCCTTCCGGCTGTCGAGCCAGAGCCGGCTCCCCTGGGCGACGGCGCCGACCAGGACCCCGGTGATCGCGAGCACCGCGACGAGCCGGCCGGGGCGGATGCGCAGCGTGCCGGTCAGCGCGCAGGTCGTGATGACGGTGAACGCCATCAGGTGGGCCACGCCCACGACGTCGCCCAGCCGGCTCACGAGGACGCCCGAGAGCAGGAAGAGCTGGTACATGTCGGTGGGCAGCTCGAGGGCGTCGAGCAGCAAGGGGATGGCGGCGGCCGGGCCGCCGAAGAGCGCGAAGGTCCCGACTCCGAACAAAGCCGGCAGCTCGATCCAGCCGAGGCGCTCCCCGACGAAGGCGGCGGCGAAGGGAACGAAGAGCAGCGCCATCAGCTTGCCGAGGTAGGGAAAGGGATAGGCGAGGGGGTAGAGGACCTCGATGCTGGGGTCGACGTGCTCCTCGGCGAGCTCCCGACTCCGGAACAGCTTCTGCGTGGCCTCGACCAGCATGGGAAGCACCACCAGCACCTTCCCGGTGGCGAAGGCCGTCACGAGCGCGTCCCGCCCGGCCACGAGCAGGGCGCTCCCCCGAAAGGGCGTGCACGCCGACACCAGCGCCGGGAGCAGCCAGAACGCCAGGATCAGGGTGGCCAGGATCGAGAGCAGGAAGTAGCCGCGCAGCCGCCCGAACTCCTCGACGGTCATGGTGCCCGCCGCTGCGGCGGCAATGGCGAGGACGCCGTAGGGGGTGAGACGCACCACGTACCCGTTCACCCGGGCGATCGCCGCGCCCAGGGCCTCGAGCCCCCGGATGACTCTCGCCTTCTCGGGAAGCGTGATCAGCGCGGCGCCGACCAGGATGCAGAAGACGACGACGCCGGGAACCGCGTTGCGGGACAGGGACTGGAAGACGTTCACCGGCACGAACAGCCCGACCAGGTCGAGCTCGGCCGACGCGGTCGGCGGCGCGCTGTAGAAGGACGGCTCGCGGCGTTCGGGGAAGGCCAGGGACAGCCCGCCGAGGACGACCATCCCGACAACCAGCAGCAGCAGCCACACGCTCACGGCCCGCAGGCCGAGCGACTTCGCCGAGCTCAGCGAGAGCTGCCCGACGCTCGCGATGAGGGTCACGATGATGTAGGGCAGCACGGTCATCTGGAGCAGGCCGACGAAGACGTCGCCCGCGATCCGCAGCGGCGCGGCGAGCTCGCCGACGAAGAGGCCGATGGCGATCCCCAGCAGGAGACCAATCAGGATCCGCGTGCCGAGCGAGAGCCCGACTCTGAGGCGCGCCTGCATGGCACTCGAGCCTAGCGGAACCGCCGATGGACTCGGTCTCGACCTCGCCCCAGCCGAGCTCGGGCGACCGACATCGACGACGGCGGAAGGGAAGCCGGAGCCAAGGGATCGCGCGTCCGCACGAACGCGCGATCCCGGGGGCCGGCTCTAGCGCTAGCGCCCGCCCCGGAAGCCTCCCCCTCCGCGCCGACCGCCGCCGGGATGTCGACCTCGACGACGTCGTCCGCACCGAGTGCGCCCGGTACCCGCCGCTTCGACGGCCATCCGGTCGCGTTCCAGCTCGGTCACCCACGGCTGCTCGGCGCCGAGCAGCGCCGCGATCTCGGAGCGCTGCCCGTCGGGGTGTCCCTCCAGGTGAGCGAGACCGGGACACTGCCGGAGCCGTCCTGAGCGGAGGCTGAGGCGAGCTGGGAACCCCCTCAGGGCGGCCGGGCTTGATGCGATAAGTATTTCATGTAATATTGTTCGCATATCGGCGAGCCGGGAGGGCGCGCCAGGCCAGCGGGAGGCACACGGTGCGCCCGACGGCGCTATCCTTTCAAGGCCGCGCTCGCGGAGACGCCTAGGCCCGCCGAGGACCCCGACCGTGCGCATTTCGCCGCTTCGCCTGATCCTCGCCCCGGAAAAGAGCTTCTACGCGCTCGCCGTGATCTACGGCGTGGCGATCGGGATCCTGACCCTCTCGATCCCGATCTCCGTGCAGGTCCTGATCAGCACCGTGGCGAATACGGCCCAGCCCGAGCCGGTCCTGATCCTGGCGATCGCGCTCCTGGTCCTGCTGAGCTTTTCGGCCATCTTCATGGCGCTCCAGTACTACGCGCTGGAGCTCTTCGAGCGGCGCTTCTTCGCGCGCGTCGCGTCCGAGATCGTCCTGCGCTTCGCCTACGCGCGCTTCTCCCACCTCGAGAGCCTCAACCGCGACGAGATGGCGAACCGCTACTTCGACATCATGACGGTTCAGAAGAACATGCCGATCCTGCTCACCGGAGGGATCTCGCTCTTCCTGCAGACGCTCGTGGGCTTCATCGTCACGTCCTTCTACCACCCGCTGCTGCTGGTCTTCAACGCGGCCGTGGTCGCGCTCGCCGCCCTCATCTGGCGCGCCTTGCATCGGGGCGCCAAGGAGAGCGCGCTGGCCCTGTCCCACGCGAAGTACGACATGGCCGGCTGGCTCGAGGAGCTCGCCCGCGCCAACGCCTTCTTCAAGTCGAACCGCAGCATCCAGCAGGCGGTGAGCCGCTCCGAGGAGCTGTCGCACCACTACGTCGAAGAGCACAAGCGGCACTTCTCCTACACCTTCGGCCAGCTGATCGGCTTCCTGGTGCTCTACGCGGTCGCGAGCGCCGCGCTCCTGGGCCTCGGCGGTTGGCTCGTGATCAGCGGCGAGCTCACGCTGGGTCAGCTGGTCGCGGCCGAGCTGATCCTGTCGGCCATCTTCGTGGGGCTCACCCGCCTCGGCTACTACCTGCGCTCCTACTACGAGATGCGCGCCGCCGTGAAGAAGATCTCGGTCTTCTTCGACATCTCGCTCGAGAGCGTCCAGGGCGACGAGCGGCTCGACTGCTCCTCGTCCGGGCTCGTCGTGCGGGGCGTGCGCTCGCACTACCGCGGCGTCGACGTGGCGTTCGACCTCTCGGTGCCCTCGGGCGCCGGCGTGCTCGTGGCCGCCACCGGCGGCTCGCTCGCCAAGCACTTCTCCGACCTGCTCCAGCGCTTCCGGGAGCCGGAGTCGGGCACGGTCTCGATCGGCGGCGTGGACATCACGGACGTCGACGTGCACCACCTCCGCGACGAGATCAAGGTGGTGGACAGCCCGGTCATGCTCGAGCGGAGCATCGCCGAGTTCCTGGCGATGGCCGATCCCGAGGCCTCGCGCGCGCGCATCCGCGAGGTCGTCACGCAGGTGGGCCTCGCCGAGGCCGTCCTGAAGATCGAGGGCGGCCTCGACCGCCGGCTCGCGCCCAACGGCTACCCGCTGTCGGTCTCCGAGACGATGCGGCTCAAGGTCGCCCACGCGCTGCTGAGCCGACCCCGCGTCCTCGTGCTGAGCCCGCTGTTCGACGTGGTCGGCCACCAGAAGCGGCTCCAGGTGCTGGAGGCGATCCGCCGCATTCCCGAGCTGACCCTGCTCTACTTCTCGAACCGCCGCGACCTCGACTGCTTCGATCACTTCCTGTACTTCACGCCGACCGAGCAGCAGTACGTGCGCGACCTCGAGGAGCTGCAGCGCCTCGAGAGCGCCCGCTGGAGCGAGGCGGAGACGGCGGCGCTCGCCCAGAAGCTGGGGGGGCGCTGATGGCGCAGCCCGGGCACAGCCCCTCGGTGCACCCCCACCCGGCGGCGCCGGCAGCGGCGACGGCGGGGGACGAGTCCCTGGAGGTCGCGGTCCCCGACCTGCACGTGGTGGCCCGACGCGACTACGTCGAGTGTTTCGAGACGCTGGCGTCGATCGAGGTGCCGCCGGCGACGCGCGTGCTCGCCGGCATGTTCGTGCTGAGCCTGCTCGTCGGCGGTGCCATACTCGGCTTCACGCCCTGGGTGCAGACCTCGGTGGGCATGGGGCGCGTCACCGCGCTCGACCCCGACGCGCGGCTCCAGGAGATCACCGTGCTCGTCGGCGGTCGCATCAATCGCTGGTTCGTGCGCGACGGCAGCCGCGTGAAGGAGGGCGACCCGATCGTCGAGATCGTGGACGTCGATCCCCGCTACCTCGAGCGCCTCGAGGCGGAGCGCGCGGCCGTGGCCAGCAAGTACATGGCGGCGCGCACCGCCAGCGAGATCGCGAAGCTCGACACGGCGCGCCAGGAAGAGCTCTTCGGGGAGGGGCTGGCCTCGCGCCGCGAGTTCGAGCGGGCCCGGGTGCGCTACGAGGAGCTCGCGTCCAAGGAGGCCCAGGCCCTGGCCGAGCTCAACGCGGTGGACGTGAAGCTCTCGCGCCAGTCGACGCAGCTCGTCACGGCGCCTCGCGACGGCGCGATCGTGAGCCTGCAGGCGGGCGACAAGGCGACGCTCGTCAAGGAGGGGCAGACCGTCGCCACGCTCGCCCCGTCCGACGTCGAGCTCGCAGCGGAGCTCTACGTGAGCGGTCTCGACGCGCCCCTGATCCAGCCCGGCCGCCAGCTCCGCCTCGAGTTCGAGGGCTGGCCCGCCGTGCAGTTCAGCGGCTGGCCTGCCGTCGCCGTGGGAACGTTCGGAGGCGTCGTCGCCTCCGTCGACCCCTCGGTCTCGCCCAACGGACGCTTCCGCATCCTGGTGAAGGAAGATCCCGCCGACCCGTGGCCGGACGACCGCTATCTGCGCCTCGGCTCGCAGGTGAAGGGCTGGGTGCTGCTCAATACCGTGCCGCTCGGTTACGAGCTGTGGCGGCAGCTGAACCGCTTCCCGCCGCTGCCCGACCCGGGCGCGGGGCCGGGTGACTCGTCGAAGAAGACCTAGCTGGTGGACTTCGCTCGCCTGCGGCTCGCTGCGCGCGCCTTCGGCGCTTGCGGGGGAGCTTCGGGCGCTATTCGAGTAGGCGCTCTAGGGCTATCTAGACCTCCGCTCCCCCGGCCAGGCGGGCCACCAGCGTGACGCCGTCGATCCCGCGCAGCGCCTGGCCGCTGAACACCAGCCGCTCCGTTTCGCTCGCGCCCTTCGGCAGCACGATCGAGCCGAACTGGAACCAGTGCGGGTGCCAGCGGTCCTTCTCGGCGGAGAAGGCGCGCTTCCACTGCACGCCGTCGCGCGACAGGTACAGGCTCGCCCAGGTGGCGTGGTTCACCTCCGAGGGCTCCACGCTGGTGCTGATCGCGAGCAGGCCGCCGAAGCGGCAGGCGTAGATGCCGCTGCCCTCGAAGTCGCGGTGGCGGGTGAGCGCGCCGCTCTGCTTGTCGAGGGTGATCGCGCCGTTCACGGCCTTCTCGGTGTCGGTGGCGTAGGCGAGGCGGTCGCCGAGGTCGAAGCAGTCGACGGCGCGGGCCTCCTGGCGGCCCTTCGCCACCCACTCGAGGCGCTCGAAGTCGGCGGACAGGCGCGCGAAGCCGGGCTCGTGGTCGTGGTCGCCGGCCAGCACCCAGTAGTGCCCGGCGCTCGCGTCCCAGCGCACGTTGTGGACGTGCAGGATCTCGCCGGCCGGGAAGCGGTGCACCACCTGGAAGTGGCGGCCGCCGTCGCGCGAGGCGAACAGGCGCATGGCGCGCGACCGGTCGAAGCCGTACTCGCCGAACACCACGGTCTCGTCCGGACCCAGCTCGATGCGCAGCGGCGGCTGCAGCGGCAGGGTCTCGCTCGCGACCTCGCACGGCGCCATCACGGCGTCGCCCTCGCGGCCGCGGAAGACGCCCTCGCGGTTGGCGCCCACGTAGCTGCCGTCGGCGAGCCGCACCAGCGCCCGCACCTCCTGGCGCGCCAGCCGGCACGCCAGCCGCGAGTGCTCCGCCATGCGCCGCAGCGGCGAGCGCGGAAACGACGTGACGCGCGTGCAGCCCGACCCGTCGGGCGCCAGCCGCAGCACGTCGTAGTTGTGGCCGAGATGGATCCCGTCCGCCTGCGCCAGCACGGCGCGTCCGGGCAGGCGGTGCAGGATCTCGAGCTCGACCTCGTTCGGGACGGCCATGGGGCCGCTGAGGATACCGGTCCTGGAGCTGATGGACTTCGTTCGGCTGCGCCTCACTGCGCGCGCCCTCCGGGCGCTTGCGGTGGACTTCGTTCGGCTGCGCCTCACTGCGCGCGCCCTTCGGGCGCTTGCGGTGGACTTCGTTCGGCTGCGCCTCACTGCGCGCGCCCTTCGGGCGCTTGCGGGGGCTTCTGCCGCGCAGACTCCTACCCGGCGAACAGTCCCGCCAGCTGCGGGACCTGGCTGGCCGGCGTCCACTGCGCCATGCCCGCGGTCCACACCAGCGTCTGCGGCCCGAGGTTCCCCGCGGCGGCCGCCTGGGCGAGCTGCTCGGCCGTGAACGGGCCGGTGCTCTGGCCGTTCTGGGCGACGTGCCAGGTCGGGAGCGGCGGCGGGGGCGGGGCCTGCGGCGGCGTGGGCTGTGGCGCGACGGCGGCGCCCAGGCCCGGGATCATCTGGCCCGCCACGGCGGCGCCCATGCCCAGGCCGAGGCCGGCGCCGGCCAGGCCGCCGGCGGGGCTCGCCGCGGCGGTCGGGATGGCGTGCCCGATCTGGTACTGCTGGTACTGCGCCAGGTCCTCGATCACGCGCATGCTGGTGCGCACGTCGAGCGCCTTCTCGACCTCCTCGGGCACCGAGACGTTCACGATGTAGAGCTGCGGGATGTCGAGGCCGTACTCGTCGTCCACCCGCTCGAGCACCATCCGGCGCAGCTTCTCGGACAGCTCCTGGTAGCTCGAGGCCAGGTCGACCACCGAGATGTCGCTGTTGGCGATCAGGTCGGCCAGCGCGTTCGAGACGATCGAGCGCAGCAGCACCTGCACCTCCTCGGCCTCGAGCATCGAGTCGGTGCCGACCAGCTCCTGGAGCAGCGCCTTCGGGTCGCTGGCGCGCAGCGTGTAGGTGCCGAACGCGCGGATCCGGATCGGGCCGAAGTCGGCGTCGCGCATCGGGATCGGGTTGGGCGTGCCCCACTTCAGGTCGGTGATCTGCCGGGTGCTGCAGAAGTAGACCTCGGCCTTGAACGGGCTGTCGAAGCCGTGGGGCCAGCCGGCCAGCGTCGACAGCACGGGCAGGTTGCGGGTCTCGAGCGTGTAGTGTCCCGGCTCGAACACGTCCGCGATCCGTCCCTGGCTCACGAACACGGCGACCTGGCCGGGGCGCACGATGAGCTGCGCCCCGTGCTTGATCTGGTTGTGGTAGCGGGGGAAGCGCCAGACCAGCGTGTGGCGGCTGTCGTCGACCCACTCGATGATGTCGATCAGCTCGGCGCGGAGCTTCTCGAAGAGACCCATGGTCGGACTCCTTTCGGACTCGTTCAGGTGATCAGATCCAGCAGGAAGCGCACCAGCGAGACGCCGGGGCCGCGCTGGTCCCAGGGCGCCTCGGCGCGGGCGCGCTCGCGGGCCAGCTCGTGGTCGACGGCCGTCACCGCGCGCATCTGCTCGGCGTTCAGGCGCCCGCCGCTCGACAGGCCCGGCACGCCCCGCGTGCCGGTGGCCGCATCGCGCAGGCCGCCGCCCAGGACGAAGGCCGCGATGTGCTCGAGCTCGTCGGCGTCGAGCCAGACGCCGTCGCTGCCGCACCAGTCGACGATCACGCCCGAGCGCTTGCCGTAGTTCTTGCGCAGCATGCGGGCGTTGCAGACCGGGCAGTGGCGGTACTGGAAGCTGCGCTCGACGGTCCGCGTGGCGGTGGACTGCACCGGCTGGAAGCCCGCCTGGCGCACGCGCGCGGCGTCGAGCGCCCGGTCGACCAGCGCGTCGAAGCGGTCGCCCGGGGCCCACAGGCCGTTGCACTTGCCGCACTCCTGCACCCAGACCCCGCCGATGCCCCGGTGCGCCATCTCGACGTCGCAGCAGGGGCAGCGCAGCGGCGCCTCCTGCTCCGCGGGCAGCGGCTGGGGGCGGAACTCGACGCCGCAGCCGGTGCAGAAGCGCGAGTCCTCGGTGTTGCGCGCGTAGCACTCGGGGCAGATCAGCGACAGCTCGGCGTCGTCGGGCGGGACGGCGACCGAGTGGCAGTAGGCGCACCGCTCGGCGCCCTCGGCCAGGGCCGCGCCGCACGAGCTGCAGCGCAGCATGCGGGCGTCGACGGCCGCGTGCGTCTCGTTGCGGATCGCGGTGCCACAGCGGCAGTCGAAATGGGGCTCTTCGACGTGGGTGACGTCGTACTGTTCGTGGCAGTTCGGACACGCGACGAGGCGCACGGCTCCCTCCCGGGCCGACCCAGGGCGGCGCCGCAGGGATCGGCCGGACGGGGGCCGGTCTTGAGCCCCGTCCGCGGAAACGGGCTCAGTGCCCGGAGAGGTAGGTGGTCTCCTGGAGGAGCTGCTCGAAGTGCTTCAGGATCCGCGCCGACTCCTGATGGTCGATGCGTCCGCTCTGGAGGGCCGCGTCGATCGCGCGCTGGAGGCTGGCGACCAGGCCCGGCTGCTCGTACTGCACGTAGGCGAGCACCTCGCGCACCGTGTCGCCCTCGACGACGTGCTCGATCTGGACCTCGCCGCGCTCGTCGAGCCGCACGTGGACCGCGTCGGTGTCGCCGAACAGGTTGTGGAGGTCGCCCAGGATCTCCTGGTAGGCACCGATCAGGAACACGCCCATCAGGTAGGGCTGGCCGTTCCAGGCGTGCAGCTCGAGCACGTCGCGCACGTCGTGCTGGTCGATGAACTGGGCGATCTTGCCGTCGCTGTCGCAGGTCAGGTCGGCGAAGGTGCCGCGGCGCGTGGGCTTCTCGTCGAGCCGGTGGATCGGCATCACCGGGAAGAGCTGGCGGAAGGCCCAGTGGTCGGGCAGCGACTGGAACATCGAGAAGTTGCCGAAGTAGGTGTCGGCCAGCGACTTCTCGAGGTCCTCGAGGTCCTCGGGCACGCGCGGCAGCTCGCGCACGATGCGCAGCAGCTTCTCGCAGCCGGCGCGGAACAGCCGCTCCACGCGCGCCCGGTCGCGCAGGTCGAGGTAGCCGAGCGCGAACAGCGAGGCCGCCTCCTCCTTGAGCTGGAGCAGGTCGTGCCACGACTCCTGGGCGTTCTTGCGCGACAGCACGTTCCAGACGTCCACCAGGTCGTGGAGGACCCGGTGGTCCTCGTCGCGCGGCGGCTCGGGGCGGCTGTCGCGCCGCAGCTCGTTCACGCCCAGCACGTCGAAGATCAGCACCGAGTGGTGGGCGGCCATCGCCCGGCCCGACTCGGTGATGATGTCGGGGTGGGGCACGCCGACCTCGTCGCAGGCCTCCTTGACCGCGGAGACCACGTCGTTGGCGTACTCCTGGTCCGAGTAGTTCATCGAGGAGTGGAAGTTGGTGCGCGAGCCGTCGTAGTCGACGCCCAGGCCCCCGCCCACGTCGAGCAGGCTGGGATGCGCCCCCATCTGGTGCAGGCCCACGAAGATGCGGCTCGCCTCGCGCAGGGCGTCCTTGTGGGCGCGGATCGTGGTGATCTGCGAGCCGATGTGGAAGTGCAGCAGCTCGAGCCGGTCGAGCCAGCCCTCGGCGCGCAGGCGCTCGACCGCCTCGACGATCTCCTCGGCAGAGAGCCCGAACTTCGAGCCCTCGCCGCTCGAGCCCGCCCACTTGCCGGCGCTGCGGCTGGTGAGCTTGGCGCGCACCCCGAGGTGGGGCTCGACGCCCATCTCGCGCGCCACCCGGATGGTGAGCTCGAGCTCCGGAAAGCGGTCGACCACGATCACGGGGTGCAGGCCCAGGCGCTGGCCGTGCAGGGCGGTCTCGATGTAGCTGCGGTCCTTGTAGCCGTTGCACACCAGCAGCGCGCCGCGCGTGTCGAGCAGCGAGATCGCCGCGAGCAGCTCGGGCTTGCTGCCCGCCTCCAGCCCGATGCGATGGGCCGCGCCGAAGCGCAGGATCTCCTCCACCACGTGCCGCTGCTGGTTCACCTTGATCGGGAAGACGCCGCGGTACTTGCCCTCGAACCCCTCGTTGGACGCCGCGCGCGCGAAGGCCTTGGCGAGCCCCCGCACGCGGGTGGCGATGACGTCGGAGAAGCGCACCAGCAGCGGGGTGCGCAGCCCGCGCTCGCGCAGGCTCGGGAGCAGCTCGACCAGGTCGATCGCCGGCCCCGCGTCGCCCTGCGGGCGCACCTCCAGGTGGCCGCGCTCGTTGATGTCGAAGAAGCCCGCTCCCCAGCTCGGCACCTGGTAGAGCTCGAGGCTGTCCTTGGTCGTCCAGCTCCGCACGGCGAACAGATAGCGTTTTCCGGCGGCGGGCGGGAAGGGCTCAGAGCGCCTCGTCGGATTCCTCGCCGCTGCGCAGGTCGCGCACGCGGGCCACGCCGCGGGCGGCCTCGTCGGAGCCGATCAGGTGGACGCGGCCGGCGCCCGAGCGGTCGGCGTCGGCGAGCACGCGCTTGAGGCGCGCCTTCCCCAGCACCAGCTCGACGCTGCGTCCCTCCGCCCGCAGGCGCCCGGCCAGCGCGATCGCCTGGGCCCGCTCCGCATCGCCGAAGGCGAACACCACGTCGTCCAGGCCGCGCGGCGGCGTGGGCAGCAGGCCCAGGTCGGCCAGCAGCTCGGCGATCACCACGTCCCCGAAGCCGAAGCCCACCGCCGGCATGGGCGCGCCGCCGAGCGTCTCGATCAGCCGGTCGTAGCGCCCCCCGCCGCACACCGAGCGCAGCTTGCCCTGCGCGTCGAAGCCCTCGAAGACGATGCCCGTGTAGTAGGCCAGCCCGCGCACCACCGAGGCGTCGAAGTCGACCCGGTCGGCGACGCCGTAGGCGTCGAGCAGCTCGAGCAGGCGGCGCAGCGCCGCGACCGCGGCGGAGTCGGCCGGGGCGGCCGCGGCGGCCTCGTCGAGGCTCGCGAGCGAGAGCAGCGCCACCACGTCGCGCGCCTCGGCGGGGGCGAGGCCGACGGGCCCCGCGCCGTCGCAGAGCAGGTCCACCACGGCGTCCGGACCGATCTTCGCGAGCTTGTCGATCAGCACGCAGAGCGGCGCGAAGGCGTCGGGCCGCTCGCGCAGCACGCCCGCGCGCAGCGTCTCCTCGAGCAGGGCCCGGCTGTTGAGCCGCACCCGCACCTGCCCGCCGCCCACGCCCACGCGCTCGAGCAGCGCGAAGATCATCGCCAGCAGCTCGGCCTCGGCGGTCACGTCGGGCTCGCCGAGCAGCTCCACGTCCCACTGGTAGTGCTCGCGCTTGCGCCCGCGCGTGGTGCGCTCGTAGCGCCAGTTCTGCCCGATCGTGTACCAGCGCAGCGGCAGGCGCAGCGCGCCGGCGCGCGCCATCGCCATGCGCGACAGCGAGGGGGTCAGCTCCGGGCGCAGCGCCAGGTGCCGATCGTGCATCTCGAAGTGGTAGAGCTGCTCGACGATCTCCTCGCCGGCCTTGCGGATGAACAGCTCCGCGTGCTCCACGATCGGGGCGTCGACCTCCTCGAAGGCGAAGGCGCGCGAGACGGCGCGGAACTGGTCGAACAGCCAGGTCCGCAGCCGCATCTCCTCGGGATAGAAGTCGCGCGTGCCGCGCGGCGCCTGCAGGTTGCCCTTGGCCATGGCGGGACGGGGTAGCGCAGGCGCGCCGCCCCGGGCAGGGCCGCGTCGGGCGGCGGGCTCCGGGCGCTCGAAGTCGCTACAAGATTGGGCCGCCCCGCGGTTCGACTTCGTTTGGCTCCGCCTCACTGCGCGCGCCCTCCGGGCACTTGCAGGGGGCTTCCGCCGCGCACGCTCCCAGGAGGTCCCGATGCAACGCGCCCTCGTCTCGATCCTCGCCCCGCTGCTCGTCGTCGCCCTCGCCGCGTGCGGCGGCGAGGAGGCGCCGCAGCCGGCTCCGAAGCCGGCCGCCTCGAAGCCGACCGCGCCCGCCCCGGCGCCTCCGGCCGCCTCGCGGGCGCCCGCGGACCTGCCTTCGGGCCTGATGCTGGCGCTCTCGCAGTTCGAGGTCTCGCCGGCCGGGAAGGTGCTCCCGAAGCCCCAGGCCGCGCGCCTCGAGTTCCTGACCCGCGAGGGCGGCGAGTGGAAGGTGGACGCGCTCGAGGACGCGGACAGCAACGTGTTCCACAAGGGCATGGTCTTCGGCGACGGTCTCCTCACGCTCGGCGGCAGCGGTGCCCACCTGAAGCTCTGGACGCGCGGCGCCGGCGGCTGGGAGGCCGAGACCCTCTGGGCGAAGGACTTCGGCGGCAAGTTCAGCCGCATGCGCGACGCCGAGGCCGCCGACCTGTTCGGCGACGGCAAGCTCGCCCTGGCCGTCGCGACCCACGACCAGGGCGTGGTGGCCACGGTGCGCGCCGACGGCGCCGGGGGCTGGGAGGTCACCGAGGTCGACGCCGAGCCCGACACCTTCGTGCACGAGATCGAGATCGGCGACGTCGACGGCGACGGCGTGCTCGAGTTCTACTCGACGCCCAGCGAGCCCAACCGGCTGGACGGCTCGGTGCAGACCGGCGTGGTGAACCGCTACGTGCCGGCCCGGGACGAGGGCCCCGACGTGGTGGCCGACCTCGGCAACCGCCACGCCAAGGAGATCCTGGTGAAGGACGTCGACGGCGACGGCACCGACGAGCTGTACGTGGCCGTCGAGGCCCTCACCGAGGGCACCCGCGGCAACCTGCGCATGCTCGAGCCGGTCGAGATTCGCCGCTACGACGCCGACACCGATCCCACGGCCGGCGCCGTGGTGGCCACGCTCGACGATCGCCTGTGCCGCTTCCTCACCGCGGGCGACGTCGACGGCGACGGCCGGCGCGAAATGGTGGCGGCGGGCTTCAAGAGCGGCCTCTGGCTGCTGCGCCCGGGCGACGAGCCGCGCGCCGCCTGGGACGTCAGCTCGATCGACCGCAGCTCCTCCGGCTTCGAGCACGCCTCGCTGCTCGCTGACCTCGACGGCGACGGCCGGGACGAGCTGTACGTCGCCAGCGACGACCAGGGCGAGGTGCGCCGCTACACCTGGGCCGGCAACGGCCGCTTCGACAAGGAAGTCATCTACCGGCGCCCGGTCCCCCGCAGCGTGTTCACCTGGAACCTGATGCCCGTCCCCCTCGACAAGCTCCATTAACCCGGCGGCCAGGCGAGCGGCCGGCCGCCCAGCACGTGCAGGTGCAGGTGGAAGACGGTCTGGCCCGCGCCGGCGCCGTCGTTCACCACCAGGCGGTAGTCCTCGAGCCCCTCGGCGCGCGCCACCTGCGCCGCCACGCGCATCAGGTGCCCCAGCAGGGGCTCGTCCCCGTCCTCGGCCCGGGACAGGCGGGGGATCGCCTGGCGCGGGATCACCAGCAGGTGGGTCGGCGCCTGCGGGGCGATATCGCGGAACACCACGCAGCGGTCGTCCTGGTGGACGATGTCGGCGTCCATCTCGCCGCGGGCGATCTTGCCGAAGATCGTGTCGGTCATGGGTCCTCCCGGGCCAGCCGCAGCATGGCCGCGTGGGCCACCTCGATGCAGCGGGCCATGTTGCGGTCGAGGTCGAGCTCGGCCGGACCCGGCCACGGCGTGCGGTCCGAGACCACGCACACGGCCCCCGCGCGCAGCCCGAACAGCCCGGCGAGGGTCAGCAGGCAGCCGGCCTCCATCTCGCAGTTGAGCACGCCGGCGGCCTGCATCTCGCGGATGCGCTCGGCGTGGGCGGCGGTCCAGTAGCCGCGGTGGCTCATCGAGCGAAGCCCGCCGTCGGGGCCCAGCGCGGCGTTGCGCACGTAGAACGCGTCCAGCGACCAGGTCACGCCGGCGCGCCAGCGGACGCCCTGCGCCCGCGCCGCGTCGACCAGCGCCGCCACCACCCGCCAGTCGGCGACGGCGGGGTACTCGGGAGCCACGTAGCTGCGGGTGGTGCCGTCGTCGCGCACGGCGCCGGTGGTGACGACCAGGTCGCCCAGCTCGAGGTCGGGCGCCAGGCCGCCGCTGTTGCCGATCCGCAGCAGCGTGCGGACGCCGAGCTTGGCGAGCTCCTCGACCAGCAGGGCGGCTCCCGGCGCGCCGACACCGGTGGAAGCGGCCGAGACCCCCAGCCCCTTCGAGGTGCCCGTGACCACCCGGAACTCGCGCACGGCGCACACCTCGCGCCGTTCCTCCCAGCCGGCCGCGATCCGTTCCACCCGGGCCGGGTCGCCGCAGAGGAAGACGTGCTCGGCGACTTCGCCGGGGCGCAGTCCGGTCACCGGCTGGGCCTCGCTCACGCTCTCCTCCTCCTGCTCTCCCCCGCTGGGATCCCGGGCCGCCCAGCGTCGCGAAGTCGAGTGACGACGGCAACTTGCGCGCAGGTGCGGGCCGTGGGCCGAAGCCCCCGCTCAAGTTTCGGGACGGCCGCCCGACGGGAGGGGGGCCAGGGGGCCGGGTTGTCAGTCCACGGGGCGCGGGCTAAGGATGCTCGGACTTCGCACCCGGCGGATGGGTCCCCCAGGGAAGCTGCGTGGCAAAGTCCCTCATCATCACCGAGAAGCCCAGCGTCGCCCGCGACATCGCGAGCGCGCTCGGCGGGTTCACCGAGACCGACTCTCACTTCGAGAGCGACCGCTACCTGCTGACCTGGGCGGTGGGGCACCTGTTCGAGCTGCTCGAGCCCGAGGAGGTGGACGAGGTCTACAAGCGCTGGACCCTCGACACCCTCCCGATCATTCCCGAGAAGTTCCAGTTCAAGCCCAAGGCGCGCCAGAGCGAGCGCATCCGCACCATCAAGAAGCTGCTCGCCGACCCCGAGGTGGAGGACGTCGTCAACGCCTGCGACGCCGGCCGCGAGGGCGAGCTGATCTTCCGCGAGATCCTCGAGTACTTCGGCAGCGACAAGCCGGTGCGGCGGCTCTGGCTCCAGTCGATGACGACCAGCGCGATCCGTCAGGGCTTCGAGAGCCTGCGCCCCGGGGAGGAGCTCGAGGGGCTGGCGGCCGCCGCCGAGTGCCGCGCCTTCACCGACTGGCTGATCGGGATGAACGCCACGCGGGCGCTCACCAAGCGCCTGCGCGGGCGCCGTGAGCGGGGGGCGTGGTCGGCGGGGCGGGTCCAGACGCCGACGCTGGCGCTGCTGGTGGACCGCGAGCTCGAGGTGCTGGCGCACGTGCCCCGGCCCTACTGGCGCATCGCGGCGACCTTCGAGCACGAGGGCCAGGCCTACCCCGGCACCTGGTTCGACCCCGAGTTCCGCGAGGGCGCCGACGAGGACGCCCGCGAAGACCGCATCTTCGACGAGGCGCGCGCCCGCGCCGTGGCCGACGCCGTGCGCGGGCAGGCCGGCGAGGCCTCCGAGACCCGCAAGCCGTCGCGCGAGACGGCGCCCCCGCTGTTCGACCTCACCAGCCTGCAGCGCGAGGCCAACCGGCGGCTGGGCTGGTCGGCGCGGCGCACCCTGTCGGCCGCGCAGCGCTGCTACGAGGCGCACAAGCTGCTGACCTACCCGCGCACCGACTCGCGCTGCCTGCCCGAGGACTACCGCGAGACGGTCCAGAACGTGCTCCAGAGCTTCGCGGACGCGGGACGGGGCGTGGTGCGCGACAAGGACGGCATGATCTCGCCGATCGGCGACTACGGCGCCGCGGCGCGCCGGCTGCTGGAGGGCGGCCTCGAGAACGAGCGCCGCGCCTTCGACGACTCGAAGGTCTCCGACCACTTCGCGATCATCCCGACCGGGCAGATCCCCGGCGACGGGCTGTCGGGCGACGACAAGCGCCTGTACGACCTGGTGACGCGCCGCTTCCTCTCCACCTTCCACCCGGCCGCGGTGTGGGAGCGCGTGGAGCGCACCACGAAGGTCGGCGAGCACCACTTCCGCAGCCGTGCGCGCACGCTGGTGGAGCTGGGCTGGCGCTCGATCGGCGGTGCCACTGGCGAGGAGGAGTCGTCGCTGCCCGCGCTGGTGCCGGGCCAGTCCGAGGCGTCGGGCGTGGGCGTCGCGAACACCGGGAGCGAGCTCGAGGCCGAGCAGACCCGGCCGCCGCCGCGCATCACCGAGGCCCGCCTGCTCTCGCTGATGGAGAACGCGGGCAAGCAGGTCGAGGACGAGGACCTCGCCGCCGCGCTGCACGAGCGCGGGCTCGGCACGCCGGCGACGCGGGCCGAGGTGATCGAGAACCTGATCGCCAAGGGCTACGTCGTGCGCCTGGGCAAGGCGCTGCGGCCCACCGCGAAGGGCATCCGCCTGATCGACATCCTGAAGCGCGTGCACATCGACCGGCTCGCCTCCGCCGAGCTGACCGGCGAGATCGAGTACCACCTGAACCAGGTGGAGCAGGGCGGCCGCACCGCGGCCGACTTCATGCGCGAGATGGAGGGCTACGCCCGCGAGATCGTCGAGACCACCAGGACCTTCGAGTATTCCGAGATCTACGCCGACGACCCGCCGCTGGGCCCCTGCCCAAGCTGCGCCCGTCCCGTCGTCGAGGCGCCGTGGTTCTACCGCTGCGAGGAGAAGCCGGAGCGCGAGGAGGACTGCCCGCTCCGGATCTGGAAGGACACCTCGGGGCGCTACATCGACCGCGCCACGGCCACCGCGCTCGTGAACGACGGCAAGACGGGCACCCTCGAGGGCTTCACGGCGCGCAACGGCCGCACCTACCAGGGCATGCTCGAGATCGACCGCGAGGAGTGGGCGGTGCGGGTGCGCCCCGTGGCCTGGGACGACGGCTCGGTCAGCGCGGACCCCGAGTACGACGTGAACACCGAGCCGCTCGGCACCTGCCCCTTCGAGGAGGAGTGCCAGATCGTCGAGAGCGCCACCCACTTCGTGTGCGAGCGCAAGCTCAAGGAGCAGGAGCTCGGCAAGGACCCGGAGCGGCCCAAGAGCTGCGGCTTCAACTTCCCGCGCACGGTCTGCAAGCGCGAGATCACCCGCGAGGAGGCGCTCTACTACCTGGCCAACGGCCGCACCGAGCTGCTCACCGACTTCACCTCGCGCTTCGGGCGCCCGTTCTCGGCGACGCTGGTGCTCAAGAAGAACGGCCGCCACGGCTTCGAGTTCCCGCCGCGCGCGCCGCGCAAGGGCAAGGATGGCGGCGCGGAGGACGAGGCCGGCGCCCAGGCCGGGGGCCGCAAGAAGACCTCGGGCAAGAAGACCGCGGGCAAGAAGGCCTCCGGCAAGAAGACCACCCGCAAGAAGACGACGCGCAAGAAGGCCTCCGGCAAGAAGGCCACGCGGAAGAAGGCGACGCGTAAGAAGACCTCGAGCAAGAAGACCGCGTTGAAACCCACACGTTCGGTCAAGAAGGTCACCAGCGAGCCACCAGCCGCGCGGCGCCGGGGACCCATCCCGAGCGCCCTGCGCCGGACCCCGTCCTCCTCAGGACTCAAGTCCTCCCCAAAGGGGCCGAACAGCTTTTTCGTTGTGTTCTTGCCCCCTTCGGGGGTATAACAGCGACCGGCTGTTGTGGGGGGGATGCCCTGTCGCCGCGCGCCTGTCTCCACTGGCGCAGTGCCCCTTCCCGCTCGGCCGGGGGAAGCGACGTTGCCTGCGGATCGATGCGAATGCGCGACCGCGGGTCACGAGGAGGGGTCAATGGGCGGGGTTCTCGCAGCTCGCCGCGCGGCCGTGCTGGCCGCGGGGCTGTTCTTGCTGTTCGGCGCGACACCGGAGGCCCGGGCGTTCGAGTTCTTCGACGGGCGGCTCCAGATCCACGGCTTCTACGAGCAGCAGATCCGCTTCCTCGGCGAGGACATCAACATCGGCGAGGACATGGACCTCGCGCAGTGGTACCACGTCCTCAACCTCGAGATCGAAGGCGACATCGCGCCCGACGGCTTCGGGCCCTTCGACCTGATCTCGAGCTTCGTCCGGGTCGAGGCCCGCTTCGACTGCATCTGGTCGCATGGCTGCGGGCTGTTCCGCAGCGTCGACGCCTACGGCGACAGCGTCGGCAGCATCCCGGACGTGCGCTCCGACGGCAAGCGGGCCGGCCTGAACGGCGCCGTGTTCCAGGGCAACCAGTCGGGCCCGCTGATCGCGCGCGGCGACCTCGGCCGCTTCACCGGCCGGCGCCTGCGCCCGGTGGTCGATCCGCGCAGCGGCGACTTCGTCGACGCGCTGCTGCCCGAGAACAAGAACAAGCCCGCGCGCATCGACCAGCTCCCCGGCTTCGTCGGCCTGTTCGGCGTCGCCGGTCCCGACGCCCAGTTCGGCGCCGGCCAGGGCCCCTTCGGCCGCGACGACCCGGCCTACTTCTACTTCCAACGCCAGCGCAAGTGCCGCTTCGGCGTGCGCGAGACCCAGGGCGGCGCGCTCGGCAACTCGAACCAGATCCTGATCCTGAACCCCCGCTGCGGGGCCCGCGAGGTGGGCCGCCTGCGCGACTTCCCGAACCCGTTCAGCGACGGCGACTTCAACGAGGTCACCGGCACGACCGGCAAGGGCGAGCTGCCCGCGCGCCCGCGGCCGCTGTTCAGCAACACCTCGGACTCCCCGCGCTACGAGGCCCGCGGCGTCTACTACCCGAGCAAGTCGTTCAAGCGCTTCCTGCGCGGCGGCAAGGGCAACGACCCCGACCAGGACTTCCGCGAGAACGAGCTGCAGTGGAACCGCGGCGCCTCGCAGCAGGACGAGAAGGAGCTGAAGGAGGCCTACCTCGACATCGAGATGTTCGACAGCCGGCTGTGGCTACGGCTCGGCAAGCAGAGCATCGTGTGGGGCAAGACCGAGCTGTTCCGCACCACCGACCAGTACAACCCGCAGGACCTGGCGCTGGCCTCGCTGCCGAGCCTGGAGGAGTCGCGCATCTCGCTGTGGTCGGCGCGCGGCGTCTGGTCGTTCTGGGAGGTGGGCCCGGCCGAGGACGTGCGCATCGAGGTGGCGATGAACTTCGACCAGTTCGAGCCCGCCGACATCGGTCGCTGCGGCGAGCCGTTCACCGCGCTGGCGGCCTGCGCCAAGACCGTCGGCCTGTGGGCCCACGGCCTGACGGGCTTCGGTCTCGCCGGCGAGCAGCGCCCCGACGACCCCTGGGACGACGTCGAGGGCATCGAGATCGGCGCGCGCCTCGAGTTCCGCCTGGGGCGCTTCAGCTTCCAGGTCTCCAACTTCTACGGCTACAACGACCTCCCCTACGCCGACACCATCACGCTCTACGAGCGCAACGTCGACCCGGTCTCGGGCCGGGCGCGCAAGTTCAACGCGCGCGGGCCGTGCCTGACCGGCGACGAGCCCTCGTGCCTGGGCTCCGTCAACGGCGTCAACCGCTTCGAGCTGTCGCTGACCGACGGCAGCCCCACCGGCATCGAGGACAACGGCACCAACCGCATCACCGACCCGACGCTGCGCAACGAGGTGCTGAACGAGGCGTCGAACAACATCCAGCTGTTCGCGATGATCTGCGCCACCAGCATCGGCTTCAGCAGCCTCGACACCTCGGCCTGCGGCCAGAGCGTGTTCAACAGCCTGAACAACCTGCTGGTCCAGGGGCAGACCTTTGCGCGCGAGAACGCCAAGAACCCGGGTTCGCTGCCGATCTCGTCGTTCCTGGCCAACGGGGCGGCGGGCAACCCGAACGCGGCCGGCATCTTCGCGCTGCTGGCCGGCGCGGTGCCGCCGACCGTGCCGATCAACATCGACCCCTGCGACCAGTTCCGCACCGACGGCTGCCCCGCCAAGGGAGCGACCGGTACCGCCGTGATGCCGGACTTCGGTCCGCACCCGGCGTTCACGGTGCCGGGCTTCGCCTCGCTGAACCAGGGCCTGACCGACGAGCAGGAGGCGCTGCTCGGCTGCGGCATCTTCTACGGCACCGACTGCGAGGTGGACGGGATCGACCTGCTGCAGGCCGAGGCCGCCACCTACATGCAGAGCTTCGTCGGCACGGCGATGACGATCCCGCTCAAGGGCTACAACTACATGGACAGTACGCAGCCGGCGCCCGGGACCGTGGGCTCCGACCAGGTTCCCGCCCAGCGCCGCTTCGGCCAGGGCAACGTCGTGCTGCCCGGCGACCGCGGCGAGGGCAACGCGGGCTACGACCCGCTGGTGGACGGCTGCACCCGACCGGGCGCCTTCGGCTGCAACGCCGGCGACAACCTCAACGGGGTCGTGCGGCCCGCCGACGCCCTGGAGCTCCGCATCCCGCCCGTGTTCACCGGAGCCGGCGGCCAGCTGTTCCGGAGCGAGATGGCGGCGGTCTCCTTCAACATCCAGCTCGGCCTGGCGGCGCTCTCTTCGTCGCCCGACACGGCGCCGCCTTCCCCCAGGCCGGACCCGCCCCACGAGCTGAACGAGTTCAACACGGAAGATCCTTTCGACACCTCGCCGCAGCAGTGCTCCTGGGCCCAGCCGCAGTTCTGCGGCTCGCAGCAGGCGCTCTTCGACGTCTCCGGCCTGCGCCGCAAGAGCGTGCGGGCCGCGGGCAACGGCACCCACGGCCGCCGCGACTTCGCCTGGAACGCGGGCGGCCAGGCCGTGCTGCGCTACGAGAAGCGCAACGTGCTGGGCTTCTCGATGGACTTCGCCGAGGACGTCACCAAGTCGAACTGGGGCTTCGAGGCCACCTGGATCGAAGGCGTGCCGTTCAGCGACAACAACTCGCTCTCGGGACGCACCACGGCCGACACCTACAACCTCACGATCTCGGTGGATCGGCCGACCTTCGTCAACTTCCTGAACCAGAACCGCACCTTCTTCATCAACACGCAGTGGTTCATCCAGTACGTCGACGACTACCGGCGGGGCTTCACGAGCAACGGCCCGTGGAACGTGCTCGGCACCCTGACGATCCAGACCGGCTACTTCCAGGACCGGCTGCTGCCGTCGTTCACGCTGGTATACGACACCCAGTCGCAGTCGGGCGCCGCACTGCCCCAGATCACCTACCGCTTCACCGAGAACTTCTCGCTCACGATCGGGACGAACTGGTTCTGGGGCAACCCGCAGGACCGCGACATGGGCGTCAACGGGGGCATCGGCGGGGGCGGCGAGGAGACCGGCAACCGCGCCTACCAGCGCGGGGTCGAGAACGGCCTGGCCCTGGTCCGCGAGCGCGACGAGGCGTTCCTCCGCCTCCGGTACGCCTTCTAGCGCACGGGATTCCATCCGCCGGACCCCGTCCGGCGGGTGTCTTCCGGCCGGCCATGCTGCGCGCCCGACCGCTCCTCACGCTGCTCGCCCTCGCCCTGCTGCTCCCGTCGGCGCCGGCCGGGGCCGCCGGCACGCCCCGCTTCGAGCTGCACGGCTTCACCGAGCTGCAGCTGCGGACGCTGTCCGACCAGTTCCAGCGCAAGTACTGGAACGCCAGCCAGTGGGCCCACGTGCTCAACCTCGAGGCCGAGCTCGACGTGGCGCCCGACGGCTTCGGCCCCTTCGACCTGATCTCGGCGTTCTCGCGCGTCGAGGTGCGCTTCGACTGCATCTGGACCGGCTGCGGCATCGCGCCCACCTGGCGCTACAACGGCGACCGCGCCAACTCCACCCTGCGCAACTACGCCGACGGGCGCACCAACCCCTACCGGGGGGTGCTGAAGCTGGTCCCGCGCGAGGGGATCCACAGCGACAACGAGCTGCTGCCGTTGCCCGACGTGGCGCTGAGCGCCCTGGTGACCTCGTCGCTCATCGACCCGGCGGCCGTGGAGAGCACCTTCGGCCGGCTGCTGAAGGGCCGCTACTCGGGCAAGGACGTCGACGCCTCGCTGGGCAACGCCGTGTTCCCGATGGGGCCGTGGCGCCCCGAGGACGACGTGCGGCCGAACGGCTCGCTGCGCGACAGCGAGAACACCACGCTCGGCCTGCCGCTGCGTCCGCTCGTGCCCAACCAGAGCCCGGACCGCTGGTCGGCGCAGGGCCTGTTCGTCCCGAGCGACTCGCTGCAGCGCCGCCGCAGCCGCTTCGACCAGTTCGACCAGCGCTTCAGCCAGAACGAGCTGCAGTGGAACCATGGCGCCAGCCAGCAGGACGAGTACGAGCTGCGCGAGCTGTACGCCGACCTCGAGGCGATCGACGGCCGGCTGTGGATGCGGATCGGCAAGCAGACCATCGTGTGGGGCAAGACGGAGCTGTTCCGCACCACCGACCAGTACAACCCGCAGGACCTGGCGCTCTCCTCGCTGCCGAGCCTGGAGGAGTCGCGCATCCCGAACTGGGCGATGCGCGCGGTCTGGTCCTTCTGGGACGTGGGCCCGCTCTCCGACGTGCGGCTCGAGGTAGCCGCCAACTTCGACGACTTCGAGCCGCTCGACCTCGGCCAGTGCGGCGAGCCGTACACCGTGTGGATCGTGTGCGGCAAGCGCTTCGGGCTGACCGCTCACGGCTGGGCGGGAGTGGGGATCGCGGGCGAGGAGCGTCCCAGCGACCCGTGGAAGGACATCGAGGGCTGGGAGATCGGCGCCCGCGTCGAGTTCCGCTGGGACCGCTTCAGCTTCCAGATCTCCGACTTCTACGGCTACGAAGACGCCCCGGTGATCGAGAACTTCAACGAGTACTCGCGCAACGTCGACGTCGCGACGGGGCGGCCCCTCACCTCGGTGGGCACCCCGCTGCTTCCCGACTCCGGCTCGGACTTCGTGCTCCAGTTCCACCCCAGCAACCGCCAGGTCTTCGACGTGGTCTGCTCGATCACCAAGGGCCTGGCGGGCGACCTGCTGCCGGGCACCGAGGATCGCTGCCTGGTGGACGTGCTCAACGCGAGCGACGTGACGATCGTAGGTATCTCCATACCGGAGGCCCTGGGTGTGGTGCTCGGCGGAAGTGCGATCGGCGAGGGCGTCGCGGGCTTGATCTCGGGCGTCCCCGTCGAGCTCGTCGAGCTCAACCAGGACCCGCTCGACGACCCGTTCGACGAGGACGATGGGTCCTTCGACGGCATCGGCGCGGTGAGCGAGTACCTCACCGTCCAGCAGCAGGCGCTGCTCGGCTGCGGCGACTTCTACGACACCAACTGCGACACCGACGGAATCGACCTGTTCAACGCCGAGGCCAGCGTGCTGCTCCAGGAGTTCCCGATGTTCGAGCCCGGCGGCCCGGTGGCCACGCGGCCGGTGAACGGCGTCGCCGTCACGCTGCCCGGCGCGCGCAGCATCGACGACCCCGCCTATGACGCGCTGGTGGACGGCTGCGTCCAGCCGGGCCCCTTCGGCTGCAACGCCGGCGACCTCGGCCGCACCGACGACGCCCGCGTGCTGACGCACCCCTTCACCGGCGAGCAGTTCGACAGCGAGCTGGGCGCGCTCTCCTTCAACTTCCTCAACCTGATCGCCTCGCTCGGCGTGGCCAACGAGGACGACCCCGAGTGCGTCGTCGACAGCCCCGAGACCTGCGAGCTGGTGCGGGGCGTGATCGCGGTCGCTGGCGTCACGCGTCCCGAGGTGAAGGCCGGCGGCAACGGCCGCTTCGGCCGCCGCACCTTCGTGTGGGCCGGCGGTACCGAGATCGCCTTTCGCTACCGCAAGCGCAACGTGCTGGGCTTCGCCTTCGACTTCGCCCACGACCCGACCGCCACCAACTGGGGCGTGGAGGCGACCTGGTTCCACGACCAGCCGTTCCAGCGCTCCGACTCGCGGCGCGGCTGGGTCGAGCGCGACGTCTACAACGTCACGATCTCGATCGACCGGCCGACCTTCATCGACTTCCTGAACCAGAACCGCACCTTCTTCTTCAACTCCCAGTGGTTCATCCGGGTCATCGACGACTACCGGGACGGCAAGGTGTTCGCGGCCGACGGCCCGATCTCGGCGCTCGCGACCTTCACGGTGGCGACCGGCTACTTCCAGGACCGCCTGCTGCCGTCGCTGACGTTCGTGCACGACATCAGCTCCACGTCGGGCGCCCTGATCGGGCAGCTGACGTACCGCTTCAGCCAGGACTTCTCGATCACGGTCGGCGGAGCGGGCTTCTACGGGCAGGCGCGCCAGGAGCCGACGCCGCTGAGCCCGCCGCTGGTGCAGAACCAGGGCGGCAGCTACCGCGCGCGGACCCGCTACCAGGGCCTCTCGCCGATCGCCGAGCGCGACGAGCTGTTTCTGCGCCTCCGCTACACGTTTTGATGGACTTCGCTCGCCTGCGGCTCGCTGCGCGCTCCGCCGCTGCGCGGCTCCGCTTGCCGGCAGGGGGCTCGTTGCCGGGCGAAGACGGCCTGATGGACTTCGCTCGCCTGCGGCTCGCTGCGCGCTCCGCCGCTGCGCGGCTCCGCTTGCGCGGGCGGCGTCGTGCGGTTCGTCCGGGTTGGCAGACCGGCGAGACGAACTAGGACGGGTCAGTTGCCCCGGGTGAGCTCGTCCGTCGAGGTGAGCCGGCGCAGCTTGTCCGCGTCGACCGGCACCGACTGGACGTCGTACGACTCCCGCCGCCAGCCGCTGCCCCCCTCGCCCACGTAGTAGAACGACGCCGCCACCGGGTCGAACACGTAGGCCAGGCCCTTCTCGGGCCACAGGGGGTAGCGGGGCAGGTCGCCGCTGAAGCGGTGCACCAGGATGCCCACGTCCACCAGCAGCCGGTTCGGTCGCCGCGTGATCAGGTAGAGCGGCTGCTGCGTCTGGTAGTCGAGGAAGAGCGTGACGTAGCCGACCTCGCCCACCACCTTGCGGGCGCGTCCCTCGAGGACGATGGCCCAGCGCACGTCCCAGCGGTCGCTGGCGACCGAGAGGCCGCTGGTGCCGTAATTGCGCTCCTTGCTCTCCGGATAGCCGGCCCGCACCCCGTTGAGCGGCGCGATCACCTCGCGCTCCTCGACCACCCGCCACACGTAGGCGTTGGGGCGCAGGGTGAGGCCGAGGAAGCCCTTGTTGGCGTTCTCGGTGGTCGAGATCGAGAGGCCCGCGGTGGGCTGGATCGAGCCGGCGGGGCCGAACTCGGTGGAGCCGAAGGGGATGCCGCCGCCGCCGCCCTCGGTGCCACTGACCGAGTAGCGGGGCGTGTAGAAGCCGTCGACCCAGGGTGTGGCCGAGCGCCGCACCTTCCGCATGGTGGGCACGTAGACGAAGGTGTCGTCGGGCTCCTTGAAGCGGCGTTCGGACTTGACGGGGCGGAGCTGGCGCCAGGCCAGGTGGCGCGCGTTGAACGGCTCGTCGAAGCGGCCGCCGCCGACCCAGGCGCGGTCCTTGACCTCGGGCACCTCGTAGTCGCTCTCCGGCAGGTCGGCGCGGTGGCCGGTGCGCAGGAAGAAGAAGGTCCCCTCGTAGGTCTCGGCCTTGCCGATCCGGCTGGGCAGGTCGAGCAGCCGGAAGCTCCCGACCGGGCCCGAGCCCCGGTAGCGCTGCTCGAAGTTCCAGGCCCAGCGGACGCCGGCGTCCGCTGCGTCGGCGTCGATCGCCTCGGGCGGGAACGGGAGCCCCGCGACGTAGTCCTTCAGGTTGCCGTCGTCGTCGACCCAGGCCCGTCCGGCGTAGCGCTCGGTGGCCTCCCGATACCAGGCGCCGGTGGGATAGCGGCGGTGGCAGGGGCCCAGCTCCATCCGCATGCCCTCGAAGAAGAAGACGTCGCGGAACTTCCAGATCTCCGACGGGAGCAGCCGGTGGAGCGAGAAGAGGTCCTGCAGCCCGAAGACCATGCCCTCCTTCAGGGGCGCCGCGACCGCGTCCACCTCGCCCTCGCCGCGCGGGCGGGGCAGCGTCGGGCAGCGACCCTCGTCGGGCAGGCCGGCATGCGCCACAGGGGCAGCGGCCAGCAGCACGAGCGTGGCGAGCCCGGCGCGGAGCGCGCGCCGGCGCGGCGGGGACGGCTGGGACGACTGGGACGGGCGAATCGACATGGATGGACGGGCCTCGAGAGGACGCGGCCGGATCTTACCGTACATTCCCGGGCACGATGCGCCGCTCGATCGGATTGCCCCTGACGATCGGGATCGTCCTGGTGCTGCTGGCCCTGGTGCTGGCGGTGGCCTGGAACCTGGTGGTGGTGAGCGACCTCCGGCCCGTCGCGGAGCAGCTGACTGCGCTGCACTGGGTGCTGCTCGTGCTGGGCTCGCTGTTCTTCGCCCTGCTGATCGCGGGGCTCTCGCTGCTGTGCGCCTGGCTGGTCCGCGAGATGCGCCAGAGCCAGCGCCAGCAGGCCTTCCTGGATGCCGTGACCCACGAGATGAAGACGCCGCTGGCCTCGCTGCGCCTGTACGTGGATACGCTGCGCCGCCACGAGCTCGAGTCCGAGCGCCGCGCCGAGTTCCTCGGCCGCATGGGGGAGGACGTCGACCGACTCGAGCGCACGGTCGAGCAGGTGCTGGCCGCGGCGCGGGCGGCCGCGCGCGCGCGCCGGCCCCGACGCGAGGCCGTCGACCTGACGACGGTGCTCGAGGACGCCGTACGCGATGTGCGCGAGCGCTACCGACTCGAGCCGGAGGTGCTGAGGCTCGAGGTGACAGGCGCTCCGATCGTGAGGGGACAGGCGTACGAGCTGGCGCTGGTATTCCGCAACCTGCTGGACAACGCAGTCAAGTACTCCCCCGAACGGGTCGACGTGGAGGTGGGGGCGCGGGAAGGCGAGGGCGGCGTCGAGGTCGAGATCGTCGACCGTGGCCTGGGCATCCCGCGCGAGGAGCTGAGGCGCATCTTCCAGCCGTTCTACCGCGCGGGCCGACACACGAGCCGCGCCAAGGGCCTGGGCCTCGGCCTCTTCATCGTCCGCTTCCTGCTGCGCCGCCAGGGCGGCCGCGTCGAGGTCCGCAGCGACGGCCCCGGTCACGGCAGCCGCTTCCTCGTGCGCCTGCGCGCCGCAAGCGCCGCCGGTTCCCCCGGCGGCGCGCGCAGCGAGGCGAAGCCGAGCGAAGTCCATCAAGCCGGCGCCGGACTGGCAACTGGCCCCAGGACCGGCACCCCCGCAAGCGCCGCCGGTTCCCCCGGCGGCGCGCGCAGCGAGCCGCAGGCGAGCGAAGTCCA
>JASJBO010000100.1 GCA_030066475.1 Myxococcota bacterium | reverse complement strand
CCCCCGCAAGCGCCGGCGCAGCCGGCGCGCGCAGCGAGCCGAAGGCGAGCGAAGTCCACCAAGACGCGTCCGCCCCAGCAACCCCTCCCTACGCGGGCACCCCCGCAAGCGCCGGCGCAGCCGGCGCGCGCAGCGAGCCGAAGGCGAGCGAAGTCCACCAAGACGCGTCCGCCCCAGCAACCCCTCCCTACGCAGGCACCCCCGCAAGCGCCGGCGCAGCCGGCGCGCGCAGCGAGCCGCAGGCGAGCGAAGTCCACCAAGCCGGCGAAGTCCAGAGACTCGCCGCCTCGCTCGCGCACGAGATCGGCAATCCGCTGGTCGGCATCCGCACCTTCTCGGCGCTGCTTCCGGAGCAGTACGGCGACGCGGAGTTCCGGCGGCGCTTCGCCGCGCGGCTGAGCGACGACACCCAACGCATCGAGAAGGCGGTCGAGACGCTGTCGGCGCTCGCCGCGCTGGGCACTCCGCAGCCGGCGGCGGTGGACGTCTCGGAGCTGATCAGCGCCGAACTGATGCGCCGCCGCGGCGAGATCGAGGCGCGCCGCCTGATCGTGCTCGAGGAGCTGGAACGCGAGAGGCCGCACGCACTGGCGGACCCCACCCAGCTCCGCTTCGCGCTCCACGGCCTGCTGGGGCGGACGCTGGCGCTGGTCCCGGAGCGGGGCGACCTGTACGTGGCGACTCACCACCGCCCGCAGGGCCCGGCACTCCGCGTCGTGCTGCGCTTCCGCGCGGGCGAGGAAGCCGACGGGCTCGGCGTGCTCGAGAGCTCGCTGTGGCTGACGGTCGCGGCGGCCGTGATCCGCGCCCAGGGCGGCTCCGTCACGCTCGATGCCGGCGGTGACGAGACGCTCGTGCTCGTGGAGCTCCCGGCTCCGGCGGAATCCTAGCTGTCTGACTTCGTTCGGCTTCGCCTCACTGCGCGCGCCCTGCGGGCGCTTGCGAGGGGCTTCTGCCGTGCACGCGCCTAAGCAGGCTGACTTCGTTCGGCTTCGCCTCACTGCGCGCGCCCTGCGGGCGCTTGCGAGGGGCTCCTGCCGTGCACGCGCCTAAGCAGGCTGACTTCGTTCGGCTTCGCCTCACTGCGCGCGCCCTGCGGGCGCTTGCGAGGGGCTCCTGCCGTGCACGGTCCTGCGAGCGCGCCCTGCCTGCGGATGGCGGGCGCCGCTGCGGTGGGGGAAGCTGTCGGCCGTGGATCGCAGGTCGTCGTCCGGCGCGCCTCGGAAGAGAAACGCGATCACGTTCGCACTGCTGCCCGCGCTGCTCCTGGTGATCCCCACGGCGCTCGCTGCGGTGGACGTCGGCCGGCCGGGGGTCGGGCGCCGAATTCCCTACGCGAAGAAGGGGGATGAGGCGCGAACGCTCGACCTCTACCTGCCCGATCGCGCGGCCGGCAAGCCCCCGCTGCTGGCGTTCGTGCTGAGCCAGTTCTGGACACGAGAGGGCGACCAGGCCCGCGTCGACGCCCGGCTGGCGCGCCCGCTGCAGAGCGAGGGCGCGGCGGTGGCCGTGATCCGGCACCGGCTGGCGCCCGAGCACCGGCATCCCGACGCCGCCGAGGACGTGGCGGCCGCCGTCGCCTGGCTGGTGGAGCACGCGAACGACTACGGCTACGACCCGGAGCGAGTGGTGCTCGGCGGCCACGGCTCGGGTGCCCATCTGGCGGCACTCGTCGCACTCGATCCCCGCTACCTGGACGACCACGACCTGGCGCCCGAGGCGCTCCACAGCGTGCTGCTGTTCTCGGGCGTCTACGACCTCGACCCGGGACCGGAGGTGTCGGCCGACGAGCGGGCCGCCTACGAGGCCGCCTTCGGTGGCGCCGACGAGCGCCGCAAGGCCTCGCCGCTGAGGCTCGCACGGGCCGACGCGCCGCCGTTCCGCGTGCTGGTCGCCCAGCAGGACATCCCGGGATACGTCTCCGCCGGGCTCGCCCTGAGCGAGGCGCTGCGCGAGGCGGGCCACCGCGACGCCGAGACCCACCTGGTGCCGCGCACCGACCACGCCTCGGTCGTCCACCTGGAGAGCGAACGCGGCCACGCGCGGCTCCACTCGCTCGACGCGCTGGGCCTGGCGCCGCTGCCGCCGGAGCTGGCCGAGGCGCTGGCCGGCCGGCGCTACTGGCGCGATCCCGCGCTCTCGACCGAGCCGTTCTGGGAGCTGGGCGCCCCGATCGACGAGCACCCGGCCGACGAGCGCTTCGTGGCGACGGTGCGCACGGCGTTCGTCGGCGCCCGACGGCGCGGCTGGACGGCGGAGCGCTTCTACGCGATCGACCTGTTCGCCCTGCTCGACGCGCTCGGCGACCGCGCCGGCAGCGGCCGCTGGCTGGTCACCACCAACGCCCGGCAGGAGAAGCTGTTCCACGACCTCGACGCGCTGCGACCCTATCGCCCCGCGGTGGTCGTGGGCGTGGACGAAGAGCGCAACCTGTTCCGGGTGACCGACATCTACCGGCGGCACCGCGAGTACACCTGGCGCGACGACCGGCCGACGCCGCCGCCGTTGATGGCGCGCCCGCTCGGGGCGTTCGTCTACTTCCTGCGCGAGCCCACGCCCGACGTCCACCCCGGCTCGCGCGCCCAGTTCTCGCTCACGCTCGACAGCTTCGCGCGCAGCGAGACCGACCCCTTCGGGCCGCTGCGCGACGTCGGCGACGAGCTGCTCCCGGTGCTCACGCGGACACACGGATGCGTCTACTGCCACTCGTTCCGTGGCGTGGGCACGCGCTCGGGGCACCTCAAGCTGAGCGACGGCACACTGCACGGCGGGTTCGCGCTGGCGCTCGAGGAGTATCCGCCCGAGGTGCTGCGCCGCTTCCTGTTCGATCAGGAAAAAGTGGCGGCCGAGATAGGTGCAATCCCCAATGCCGTGGGCCCTGCGGCATCTATGATGTATGAATTGATCTCCGAGCCTCGTCCGCCCCAGAGGTAGCCTCGCGTCCATGGCTCGCATCCTCGTCGTCGACGACGAAGTCGGTGTGCAGGAATCCCTGCGCATGCTGCTCAAGGACGAGTTCGAGGTCGCCACGGTGGGCGACGTCGACTCTGCGCTGCGCGTGATCGACGAGCAGCCACCAGACGCGGTGCTGCTCGACCTGGTGATGCCGGGCCGCAGCGGGATCGAGCTGCTGCGCGAGCTGGCGGGCGCTGATGGCATGCCCCCCGTCGTGGTGCTCTCGGCGACGCGCACCGTCAGCACCGCGGTCGAGGCGATGAAGCTCGGCGCCGTCGACTACGTGACCAAGCCCTACGAGATCGACGCGCTGCGCCTCAAGCTGCGCCAGGTGCTCGATCACAGCGCGTTGCGCAGCGAGGTCGACCGGCTGCGCGACGAGGTGGCCGGGCGCCAGCAGCTCGGGCGGCTGCTGGGGCGCAGCGAAGCGATGCGCGCCATCTACTACACCATCGAGCGCGTCGCCGAGGCGCGCTCGAACGTGCTGGTGACGGGCGAGAGCGGCACGGGCAAGGAGCTGGTGGCCGAGGCGATCCACCAGCTGGGCGCCCGCCGTGAGCACCCCTTCGTGGTGGTCAACTGCGCCGCGATCCCCGAGACGCTGATGGAGAGCGAGCTGTTCGGCCACGAGAAGGGCGCCTTCACCGACGCACGCGAGCGCCACGTGGGGCGCTTCGAGCACGCCAACGGCGGCACCCTGTTCCTCGACGAGATCGGCGAGCTGCCGACCAACGTCCAGGCCAAGCTGCTGCGCGCGCTCCAGCAGCGCAGCATCGACCGGCTGGGCTCGAGCCAGCCGATCCCGGTGGACGTGCGCGTGATCGCGGCGACCAATCGGGACCTGGAGCGCGAGGTGGCCGAGGGCCGCTTCCGGCGGGACCTCTACTACCGCATCCACGTGGTGCCGATCGCGCTGCCACCGCTGCGCGAGCGGCGCGAGGACATCCCGCTGCTGGCCGAGACCTTCCTGGCGCGCGCGCGCGCCGAGGCGGGCCGCGGGCCGAGGCGCTTCGAGCTCGGGGCGATGACCGCCCTGCTGCACCACCGCTGGCCGGGCAACGTGCGCGAGCTCGAGAACGCGGTGGAGCGTGCAGTGACGCTGTGCGACGGCGACGAGGTGACGGTCGAAGACCTGCCGGAGGAGATCCGTGAGGCCGACCGGGTGGAGGCGCTGCGCACGGAGCTCAGCGAGGGGCGCGTCGGCCTCGAGGAGGCATCGGCCCGCTTCGAGGGCCAGATGATCCGCGAGGCGCTCGAGCGCGCTGGCGGCAACCAGACCCGCGCCGCCGAGCGGCTGCAGATCACCCGGCGCGTGCTCAAGCTCAAGATGGACCGCTACGGGATCGCCGACGCCGGCGAGGCCGAGGACTGAAGCGCCCAAACGGTGTTCCAAACGGAACGATCGAGATTTCGCAACGATTCCGGTTATTTGAGGCTCGGTGGGAGAAGATCCGTTCCTGCTGGAACGGCAGCGAGCCGCACGGCGGGACGCCGCCCGGCCCGGCGGATGACGGATTTCCGTCGAGCTGTCCAGGACTTGTGACTTCGAGCCGCCGGTGTCCCGATTCCGGCACGCCCCTTGCTGTAAGGGGAGGTTCGTCGGTCGCGCCGTCGGCGCCACCAACCAAGGGAGAGGGGGGCAACGAATCGATGCGCGAGATGGGCTGCCAGCTTCCGTTCGATTTCGGGGGATGCGGAAGCGTCGCGGTCAGGCCGCACGCCCGCCGGGGGCGGCGGGAAGCGGCCGTACGCCTGGTGGAGTACGCACCGTTCCCGCGGGTCCGTCGAGACCAGCGCTGGCGGGGCGCCTTCACCGTGGACCTCTCGGAGGGAGGCGCGTGCCTCCGCACCGAGGAGGCCGCAACGGTCGGCACCCTGTTCCGCGCCATCGTTCGCCGCGCCGACGGCCGACCGACGCTCGACTCGATCGCCCGCGTGGCGTGGTGCCGCGAGATCGCGCCAGGCGACTACCGCGTGGGCTTCGCCTTCGTCGCCGCGCGACGGCACACGCCGCTCCGCGCCGGCCGGACGACGACCGCCCAGGCGGCCTGAGCTAGCTTCACCCGATGTTCGGCATCGGGATGACGGAGCTGATGGTCATCCTCGTGGTGGCGCTGATCGTGTTCGGCCCCACCCGCCTGCCCGAGCTCGCCCGCTCCCTGGGCCGCGCCATGGGCGAGTTCCGCCGCGCCAGCAACGACCTCCGCAGCACGTTCCGCGAAGCCACCGAAGAGCCCCGCATCCAGCCGCCCACCCAGACGCCGCCCGAAGCTCCAGCCCCACCCCACCCGCCTGCCAGCTCGGAAGAACCGACCAACGCGGCCCGCGCAAGCGGAGGCGAAGCCGAAGCGCGCAGCGAGGCGAAGCCGAGCGAAGTCGATCAGGACGCCGCAAGCGGAGGCGAAGCCGAAGCGCGCAGCGAGCCGCAGGCGAGCGAAGTCAATCAGGCCGACAGCGAGCCGGCTTCGCCTGCCTACGCGGGCACCGAGCCAAAGCAAGATGGATGAGGCAAGGATGCCGCTCACGGAGCACCTCGCGGAGCTCCGCACGCGGCTCATCCGCACCCTGATCGCCGTCGCCGTGGGCTTCGCGGCGTCCTGGGCGTTTCGCGAGCAGATCTTCGCCGCGCTGCTCGAGCCGGCCGTCACGGCGCTCGGCAGCGAGGACGGTCGCCTCCAGGCGATCGCACCCACCGAGATCTTCTTCACCTACCTGAAGGGCGCGGCGCTGGCCGGCTTCGTGCTGGCCCTGCCCGTCGTGTTCTGGCAGCTCTGGGCGTTCGTCTCGCCGGGCCTGTACCCGAGCGAGAAGAAGTTCGCGATCCCGTTCGTATTCGTGTCGACGCTGCTGTTCCTGGGCGGCGCGAGCTTCGGCCACTTCCTGGTGTTCCCGCTGATGTTCGACTTCCTGTCGGAGTTCGAGAACGACTTCGTCGTCGCGGCCTGGACCATGCGCGAGGTGTTCAGCATGGTGACGCGGCTGTTCCTCGCGTTCGGCATCGCCTTCGAGCTGCCGATCCTGATCTTCTTCCTGGCGGTGGCCGGGATCGTGGATGCGCGCACGCTGCTGCGCGGGTTCCCCTACGCCGTGCTGGGCTGCTTCGTGTTCGGCGCGATCCTGACGCCGCCCGACTGGGTCAGCCAGACCTTCCTGGCCCTGCCGATGGCAGTGCTCTACCTGCTCGGGGTCGGGGTGGCGTGGATCTTCTCGGGACGCAAGCGCGAGGACGCCGCGGCGGAAGGCGCCAAGGCCGCGTAGCGCGGCCGGGCGCGGGGCCGGCTACTCGTTCTCGGCGGCCTTGCGCAGCGCGTCGAACAGCTCCGAGAGCTGCGCTGCCATCAGCTTCCCGCCGATCTTGCGCTTCGCGGAGCCACCGAAGCCGGCCACCTGGTCGGTCGAGGTGCGGTTCTGGTACAGCACCAGCGTCCCCTCCGACACCGGCAGGAAGGCAGCGATCGCCTGCTCGACGTTGTAGGAGGCGCTCACGTAGAACTGCCGCTGCGCCACGACCCAGCCGCTGCCGGCGGGCATGCCCATGCGGTGCGTGAGCAGGATGACCGGGGAGCCGTGCGCCTGGTAGAGCGACCAGTCGAAGCGCTCTTCGAAGCCGTCTGGAAGCTGCTTCGGGTAGTCGAGTAGCGCCCTGCGGAACTCCGGAACGTGTCGGTCGAGCCCGGTCAGCGCCTCGGTCGCACTGCGCAGGTCGCCGCCCGCGGGCGACTCGCCGTCCCCGCGATCATAGGGCGCGATGCCGCCGAGGCCCTCTGCGCGATAGGCGCGGTAGCGCTCCCGCACCTGGTCGCGCACGGCGGCGTCGAGCGAGCCGGTGTGGGAGCGGAGCGCCTCGATCTCGTCCTTCGAGAGGTTGAGGTCCGAGCCCGGCTCGGCCTTCCGATAGGCCTTCTCGAGGTCGGGTCCGAGCTTCAGCGAGGCGAACGCCGCCGCGCTCGCGTCACCCTCGAGCGCGCCCCAGGCGTCGGTGTTGGGGTCGACCTCGACCAGGATGCGGTCGCGCGTCTCCTTCATCAGCTCGTTGGGAGGAACGCGCACGAGGAAGGCGAGACCGGCGGTGAGCTCGCGATCGTTCGACGGGTCGAGCGAGCGCGTCACCATCTTGCCCGCCTTGAGCTCGGAGATCTGCGCCTCCGAGTAGCCGGCCTCTTCGAGGATCGGACGCGCCAGCGGCGGGTCGGCGAGGGCGGGGCCCGCCAGGACGACGAGGGCCAGCGCCAGGAGTGCGCGCATCGGACCCCCTCTAGACGTCGATCGCGTCGAGCAGCTCGCGAGTGGTGCGCTCGACGCGCTCTCGCACCGCCTCGGGGGGCTCCTCGACGATCTGCTCGTCGGGCCTGATCTTGAGGACCACCTCGCCCTTCTTCACCACGCTGCCGTCGCGGTCCTGCATGCGGTTCTCGACCACCGTGCCCGAGAACGGGGCCAGCACCTTGTTGAACATCTTCATCACCTCGATGATGAAGAGCGGCTGGTCGGCCTCGAAGTGCTCGCCCTCGTCGATCAGCAGCGGCAGGTCGGGGGCTTCGCGCGCGTAGAAGGTGCCCCCCATCGGCGTCACGATCTCGTCGGCGCTGGCCCGCGGCGGCGGCGCCAGCGCGCGCGTGCACTCCGCCAGGTGGTGGGAGTCGGTGAAGCAGTCGGGGAACACCGGGTCGAGGTCCGCCCCGACCCCGATCTCGAGGAAGCGCGAGCGGGCGCCGATCTCGGGGATCAGCAGCAGCAGCTCCATGCCCACCTGGAAGCCGCGGTGCGCGGCCCGGCACGCCTGCCAGAGCGCCTCGTCGCCGCCCGCCACGGACTCGTCGGACTCGCCCTCGAGCAGGGCGCGCAGCGCGGGCCAGTCGGCGGCGCTGCTGCGCGTCTTCACCTCGGCGTAGAAGTCGAGCGCCGCCTGCAGGATCTCCCGGTCCTGGTCCCAGATCTTCTCGGAGGGCGGCTTCTCGGGCGTGTCCTCGAGGTCCAGGAAGTCGTAGAGCCGCTCGAGGAAGTGGACCGGGTTCGCCACGAAGTGGGCGCGGCCGTCCACCAGCTCCCACAGCTCGCCGTCGTAGCGGCCCAGGAAGCCGGCCAGCACGTGCGGCTGCGCCAGCAGGCGCGCCAGCGGGCGCATCAGCAGCGTCTCCTTGGCGGCCAGGATCGGCCGCGCCGCCGGATCCTCGAGGCGCCGACCCAACTCGGCCATCGCGAAGGCGAGGTCGAGGTCGTTCAGCACGCGCTGGATCGCGCCCACGGCGCCGAGGTACGAGGTCATGAAGCGCGTGTTGGGCTTGGCCATCACGCCCTTGCCGAGGAACCACTGCACCAGTCCGTAGTGGACTTCGAGGTTGGTGTGCAGGTCTTCGCCGCGCATCTCGGTGCGGCGCAGGATCTCGGCCATGCGCTCGTAGTTCTCGCGCCGGGTGTCCCCGTCGGTCAGCACGAGCGCCACGTTCGAGTCGTAGGCGCCGGCCAGCGCGTAGAAGATGAACGCGCCGGTGTCGGGATTGCGCGTGCCGATCCCCTGGTCGAAGCGGATCTCGCCCTCGATCGGCTCCGACCAGCCGCGGATCACGCCGCCCGCATGGGGCTGGAGCGCCTGGTTGGTCGCGTTGATGCGCGCCTCCAGGCCCGAGCCGCTGCGCGCCACGCGCTCGGGCCGCGGCAGCCGCTTCCCGTGGCACGCGATCAGCGCCATCGCCTCGATCAGGTGGTCGAGGTAGAAGAACTCGTCCGGGTCCTCGGGGTTGCTGAAGCGCAGCCGGTAGCACAGCTCGGTGACGCCGTGCTCCACCTGGATGCGCGTGTTCATCTCCATGAAGAAGTGGTGGAAGCCCTCGACGATGCACTCGAAGGTCGACGCCGAGTCGAGACCGGTGGCCTCGCCGAAGCGCTCGCCCTCGGCCTCCATGCGGCGCAGCGTCTCGAGATCGCCCTGCAGCTCCGCGGCCGTCTCGCCCGAGGCGCCCACGATCTCGGCCTCGAGCAGCTCCTGCGTCAGCGACGCCTCGAGCAGCTTCTGCTCGTGCATCTGCACCGAGCAGTCGCGCCCGCCCAGCGACAGGGACCACTCGCCGTTGCCCAGCAGCTGGATCTCGTTGTGCCGCGTGCTCTCGAGGTTCAGCTCGACCAGGAAGTTGCGGTTCGAGCCGGGCGCCACCGCCTTCGACTCGGCGAGCACGTCCATCACGGCCGACGCGATCTCGGCCGGGGCGCCCACCACGCGCTGGCCCTTGCCGCCACCGCCGCCGATGTGCTTGAAGCGGATACGGTGGTCGTCGTACTCGCCCCAGATCTCCTGGCAGACCGCCTCGGCCTCCTTCTGGAGCTCCGCGATGGTGACCAGCTCGACGGTGGCCGCGTAGCCGGCCTGCAGCAGCGCCTCCGCGTTCTCGGCGGGCGCGGCGTCGTCGCGCCACTCGAACTCGAGGCCGTGCTCGCCGGCCAGCGCCTCGAGCGCGGCGCGGTCGCCCGCGCGGCGCAGCAGGGCACGCGCCGAGATGTCGTCCACGCCCGGGATCACGGCGTTGCCGAGCGAGCGCGCCAGCTTCTTGGCCTCGTCCTTGGCCCCGGCCCGGCGCACCACCCGCGAGGAGGGCCCGATGAAGCCGAGCCCGGCCGCCTCGATCGCCTCGATGAACTCGGCGTCCTCGGCCATGAAGCCGTAGCCGGCGAACAGGTGGGTGTAGCGGTGCTCGAGCGCGATCTCGATGATCTCGCGGATGCGCTCGAGCTTCTCCTCCTGGCCGGCCCCCATGTAGTCGGCCACCCGGTGCACGTTGTGCGGGAAGCGCAGCCGGCGCAGCTCCGGGGCCAGGCAGCGTGGGTACACCACCGAGTCCTTCTCGGACAGCAGCATCCCGTACTCGCCCACCCCGGCCTGGTCGAAGACGTCGAAGGCCTCCTGGCGCACCGGCCCGCGGCACACCACCAGCACCTTCATGTCCTCGAGCGAGAACGATCGGAGCCACTCGGACTCGCACTCGTGGAAGGGGCGCACCTCGAAGTTGCGGTCCCGCACTACTCGAACTCCCGCTGCGGTCCGCCCATCGGCGACGGCGTGTAGGTCCGGATCAGGAAGTCCAGGTTCTCGGCCAGCACCCGGCGGCTGGTGCCCGGGATCACGATGCGCGACACCGAGCCGAGCGAGAGCGCTTCCTCCGGGTTCATCAGGTCGCGCTCGTAGCGGTCGCGCAGCGCGGCGAGGCCGGCGTCGCGGGCGCGCAGCGCCTCGGCTTCGTCCGTCCCGGCCGCCAGCGCCTTGCGGTGCTCGCGGTCGAGCTCGCGGATCTCGTCCTTGTAGACGAACTCGGTGCCGCCGCCGGGGCCCATCACCGCGATCCGCGCGTGGGGCATGGCGAACACCATGTCCGCGCCCACGTAGTGCGAGTTGTAGGCGGCGTAGGCGCCCCCGAAGGCGTTGCGGATGATCAGCGTGATCGAGGGCACCCGCACGTCGATGATCGCGTCGAGCAGCCGGCGGCCCTCGAGGATGATGCCGCGCGACTCCTGCTCGGTGCCGGGCAGGAAGCCCGTGGTGTCCTCGAGGAACAGCAGCGGGACGTTGTAGACGTTGCAGAAGCGGATGAAGCGCTGCGCCTTGCGCGCGGCGTCGACGTCGATCTGCCCCGACGCCACCGCCGAGTTGTTCGCGACGAAGCCCACCACGTGGCCGCCGATGCGGCCGAAGGCCGTGATCATGTTGCGCGCGCGCAGCGGCTGCAGCTCGAAGAACTCGCCGTGGTCGCAGATCTGCTGCATGAACAAGGTGATGTCGAGCGGCGCGTTCATCCCGGCCGGCGAGTCGAAGGTGCGCCGGAACAGGATGTCCTCCTCGAGCGTGAAGCGGTCCACGGGGTCGGAGGTCGGCGCGAAGGGCGCCATCGAGCGGTTGTTGTCGGGCAGGTACGACAGCAGCCGGATCGCGGTGCGCAGCGAGCCCAGCTCGTCCTGGGTGGTGATGTCGTCCACCCCGTTCATGCCGTGCACGCCCGGGCCGCCCAGCTCGTCGGCAGTCACGTCCTCGCCCAGCGCGCTCTTCACCACCCCCGGGCCGGTGAGCCCGATGAAGGTGTCGTCGCACTGGATCATGAACGAGCCCTGGCGCGGCAGGTAGGCGCCGCCGCCGGCGTTGTAGCCGAACATCAGGCTGATGCTGGGCACCACGCCGCTGATCTTGCGCAGCGCGGTGAACGCCTCGGAGTAGCCGTCGAGTCCGCCCACGCCGGCGGGCACGAAGGCGCCGGCGGAGTCGTTCATCCCGATCAGCGGGATGCCGCGCTCGCCGGCCATGTAGATCAGCCGGGCCAGCTTGTCGCCGTTGGTGGCGTCCATCGAGCCGGCGCGCAGGGTGAAGTCGTGGCCGTACACCGCGACGTCGCGGCCCCCGATGTTGAGGATGCCGGTCACGATCGAGGCGCCGTCGAGCGCGCGGCCCCAGTTCTGCCAGAGCAGGTTGGGCTCGCGCTCGCTCAGCACGCGCAGGCGCTCGAAGACCGTCATGCGGTCCTTCGAGTGCTGCACGCGCACGCGCGCCGGGCCGCCGCCGCGCCGCGGCCGCTCGATGGCCTCGTGGCCGAACTCGAGCGCGCGCTCGTAGTGGGTGGCCGCCGACGGCGCAGCGCTCCCGGCGCCGGCCGCGAGCGGATTCTCGAGGAGATAGGAGGGGGACGGTGTGTTCAAAGGGCAGCGAGCTCGCCGAGGGTCGTTTCGAGACGCCGCCGGTACTCGGCAAGGTCCAGCGGCTCGCGCGCGACCCCTGTCTCCATCGCCGCCTCCGCCACGGCGGGCGCGACGTGGAGCAGCACACGGGGGTCGAACGGCTTGGGAATGATGTAGTGCGGGCCGAACTCCATCAGCTCACCCGGGTAGGCCTGCGCCACCACGGCGGGGATCGCCTCGTCGCGGCTCGCCAGCTCGGCCAGGGCCTTGACGGCGGCCAGCTTCATCGGCTCGTTGATCGCGCGGGCGCGCACGTCGAGGGCGCCGCGGAAGATGAACGGGAAGCCCAGCACGTTGTTGACCTGGTTCGGGAAGTCCGAGCGACCGGTCGCGACGATGGCATCGCTCCGCACCTCGTAGACCTCGTCGGGCATGATCTCGGGGTCCGGATTGGCCATCGCGAACACGATCGGCCGGTCGGCCATCGACCGCACCATGTCGGGCGTGACCATACCCGCCTGGGACAGGCCGACGAACAGGTCGGCGCCGCGCATGGCGTCCTCGAGGGTGCGACAGTCGGTGTCGCGGGCGAACTGCAGCTTGTAGGGGTTCATGCCCTCGGTGCGGTCGGTGGTGATCACGCCCCGGCTGTCCGCCATCAGGATGTTCTCGTCGGGGACGCCGAGGTCGCGGTACAGCTTGGCGCAGGCGATGCCCGACGCGCCGGCGCCCGAGAACACCACCTTGATCTTCTCGATCCGGCGGCCGGTGATCTCGACGGCGTTGATCAGGGCGGCGCCCGAGATGATCGCGGTGCCGTGCTGGTCGTCGTGGAACACCGGGATGTCGAGCGTCTCGGTCAGCGCCTCCTCGATCTCGAAGCACTCGGGCGCCCGGATGTCCTCGAGGTTCATGCCCCCGAAGGTCGGAGCGATCAGCTGGCAGGTGCGGATGATCTCCTGGGGGTCCTGGCTGTCGATCTCGATGTCGAAGACGTCGATGTCGGCGAAGCGCTTGAACAGGACGCCCTTGCCCTCCATCACGGGCTTGCCGGCGAGCGCCCCGATGTTGCCGAGGCCGAGCACGGCCGAGCCGTTGGAGATCACGGCCACCAGGTTGCCCTTGGCGGTGTAGCGGTAGGCGTCGACCGGATGCTTGGCGATCTCGCGGCAGGGCTCGGCCACGCCGGGGCTGTAGGCAAGGGACAGGTCGTTGGCCGTGATCGTTGGCTTCGTTGGCACCACCTTCAGCTTGCCGGGCCGACCGTGGGCGTGGTAGCGCAGCGCTTCTTCCTTGGTGATCACGGGGTGTCCTCGTGGGGCGTACGCGGCTCGGGGTGAGGCTCCCCCGCCGCTCGGCACCCTCGTGGCGGCCGGGCAGTCCAGTCTATCAGAATGGCCGCGGCGCGCCGAGCCCCGCCTGGGGCCGGAAGGCCTCGCCACCGCGACGCTTTTCGCCCCTCGGGTGCGGCTCAGACGAGCGCCAGTCGCCTCACGATCGCGGCCGCCGCGGCCGGCGCGTCGACCTCGGTGGCGACCTGCATCGGCGCGCCGGGCTCGTCCTCGGGGTCGACCTCGAGGGTGCGCAGGATGCCGGCCTGGATGGTGGGCACGATGCGCAACGCCTCGATCCGCAGCGGCGCCGGATCGATCAGCGCCAGGATCGTGAGCGGGTCGTGCAGGAAGGCCGCGAAGCCGGGCGGCTCCTCGACCTTCCAGGCGCGGAACAGCTTCTTCTGCGCCGCCGCCCAGATGTGGAGCTGCCCGGCCAGGAGCTGCGCCACCGGACCGGGCGCCGCGGCCAGCCGGTCGACGTCGCCGGGACTCATCCAGGTGCGGAGGGTCACGTCGGCGGTGACCAGCATGGTGCGGAATCCCGCGCCGAGCACCGCGACGCTGGCCTCGGGATCGGAGCAGAGGTTGTAGTCGATGCCGGGCCGGATCTCGCGGCCGCCCACCACGACGCGCCGCACGTGCCCCCCCATGATGGTGAGACCGGCGACCCGTTTCGGCAGCTCCGGGTCGAGCGCCAGCGCGCGCGCCACGTTGGTCATCGGGCCGATCGCGACCAGCTCGAGGCCGTCGCACTCGCGCGCAGCGCGCACGATCCGCTCGGGACCCGGCTCGTCCGACAGGACTGCGTCGGGCCCCGCGGGCAGACCGTCCCCTTCGTGACCGAACCACACGAAGCGCCCGGGCCCGCGCAGCAGCGGCTCGCGAGCGCCCGCGCAGACCTCGATGCCGGTTCGACCGGCGAGCCCGAGCTGGCGCGCGGCGATCCGGGCGCGCACCGCGGTGTCCCCTGCCACGGTGGTCACGGCCACCAGCTCGAACACCTCGGGGGACGCCAGGATCAGACCCAGCGCGAGCGCGTCGTCGACGTCGCTTCCGATGTCGGTGTCGAGCAGGATCGGCCGCACCCGGAGCGGGCTACTCCTTCAGGAGCTCGCGCGCGATCACGAGGCGCTGGATCTGGTTGGTCCCCTCGTAGATCTGCATCAGCTTCGCGTCCCGCATCAGCTTCTCGACCGGGTATTCCTTGGTGTACCCGTTGCCGCCGAAGACCTGGACGGCGTCGGTGGCGGCCTTCATCGCCACGTCGGTGGCGAAGCACTTCGCCACCGAGGAGTGCTTGGAGGCGCGCAGGCCCTGGTCGACCATCCAGGCGCTCTGGAGCGTCAGCAGCCGGGCGGCCTCGATGTCCTTGGCCATGTCGGCCAGCATGAACTGGACGCCCTGGAACATCCCGATCGGCGTGCCGAAGGCCTTGCGCTCCTTGGCGTAGGCCACCGACTCGTCGAGCGCGCGGCGGGCGATGCCCGTGGCGAGGGCGCCGATCGGCGGACGGGTGCGGTCGAGCGTGCGCATCGCGATCTTGAAGCCCTCACCCTCCTGGCCGAGGCGGTCGCTCGCCGGCACCCGCACGTTGTCGAAGTGGATCACGCGCGTGTCGCTGGCGCGCTGACCCATCTTGTCTTCCTTCTTCCCCGGGGTGAGGCCGGGCGTATCCTTGCCGATCACGAAGGCACAGATGCCCTTGTGGCGGGACGAGCGGTCGAGGGTGGCGAAGACGGTGAAGACGTCCGCCTCGCCGCCGTTGGTGATCCAGCACTTGGTGCCGTTCAGGAGGTAGTCGTCGCCGTCCTTCTCGGCCAGCAGCTGCAGCCCGGCCACGTCGGAGCCCGCCTCGGGCTCCGAGAGGCAGAAGCACACCAGCTTGAAATCGCCGGTGACCAGCTCGAGCCAGCGCTTCTTCTGGTCCTCGTTGCCGGCCACCACGATCGGCATCAGGCCCAGGTCGTTGGCCATGATCGAGGTGGTCATCCCCGAGCAGCCCCAGGCCAGCTCCTCGGTGGCGATGCAGGACTCCATGATCGGAAGCGCGACCCCGCCGTACTCCTCGGGGACGCAGGTGCTGACCAGTCCGAGCTCCCAGGCCTTGCGAATGATCTCCCGCGGGAACTCGCCGCTGGCGTCGTACTCGCCAGCGACGGGGGCGATCTCGGTCTGCGCGAAGCGCCGCGCGGTCTCCTGGAGGACGAGCTGCTCGTCGGTGAGGGCGAATTCCATCTCGGCGGACCTCCGAAGCGGGGTGCCCACCGGGACGTCGCGGAAGCTGACCGGGGGTCACCCTGCAAACCGAGCGCGCGGGAGATCGCAGGCTCGGGGCCGAGCAGGGTAACAGGCCCGGGGGGTTCGTTCAGCTGTAGCCGAGCTCGCGCGAGAGCGAGCGCGCGGCGTCGCTGACGGCGGGAAGCACCCGCTCCTCGAGCGCTGCGGGCGCGGCCCGGAATGCCGGTGCCGATACCGAGATGGCGCCGGCCAGGCGGCCGCTCGCGTCGTGCACCGGAGCCGCGACGCAGGCGAGGCCCTCCTCGCACTCCTCGAGGTCGGTCGCCCAGCCGCGCGACGCCACGCCCCGGAGGTGCTCCACCAGCTTCTCGGGATCGACGATGGTGCGCTCCGTGCGCGCCGCGACGCGGTCCGCCTCGATCACCTCGCGGTCGAACTGCTCCAGGCGCGCTGGCGCATCGCAGGCGATCAGGACCTTGCCGAGCGCCGTGCAGTAGCCCGGCAGCGGCCGGCCCACGCGCAGCCCGGTGATGACGTTCCCGTCCGACTGGGCCCCCGCGACGTGCACCACGTCGAAGCCCCGCAACACCCCGAGATGGGTGGTCTCGCCGGTCCGATGCGCGAGTGCCTCGAGGACCGGTGCGGCCCGCCGCACCAGGCCGTGATTGCGCGCGTAGCGCTGTCCCAGCTGGAGGCAGGCCACGCCGAGCCGATAGCGGTCGCTGGGCGTCTGGCCGATGTAGCCGGCCTCGACGAGCGTGGCGAGCAATCGGAACACGTTGTTCTTGTGCAGGTTCAGCCTGCGCGCGAGCTCCGTGACGCCGAGCTCGTCGTCATGCTCGAAGGCCTCGAGCAGGCGCAGGGCGTTCGTGACGGTCTGGATCGCGTAGTCGCTCTTCGGCCGGTTCATCGGCACGTCCCCTCGAGCCCGGTCCCTCCCCTTCGGCGACGGCGACGGTCACGACGTCCCCTCCCGTCCCGGGCGCGAATCGGTTGCGCGCCGATGCTCGACCGTCGCAGGCGACGGAGGCAGGAACGGATGTGGGGTCGAAGCTGCGATGCATGACTCGTCCGACGTTGGCGCGGTGGGGGAACGCCCAGAGTTGCGGTGGCTGCAGTCTCAGTGAGGGCAGCTTTATTGCACGCGCCTGACAGGGTGTCAAGAAATCAGAGGGGTCTTGTTACGACTAAACGACGAACGCATTTCCCCTACACCAAGAAGCGTCTAACCACAGTGGGGCAGGCAGCGGAACGTGCGATTCAATTCGGCGGACGTGAGGAGTCGATGCGAACTCGGGTCTCGGGCTCTGCTCCCGCGGGGTCCGTGCGCGTTTCGCCCTCGGTCGCGAGCAACTCGATCACGAGGAACGCGACACCGACGACGATCCAGGTGTCGGCGAGGTTGAAGTCGGGCCAGCTGTATCCGCCCCAGAGCTTGAAGTGCAGGAAGTCGACGACCTCGCCGCGGAACACGCGATCGACCAGGTTGCCGATCGCGCCCCCGAGGATCATGCCGAGGGAGAGTGCCGACAGTCGATCCCCCGGGGCCAGCTTTCGGTAGAAGGAGAAGATCAATCCGATCGCGACCAGCGTGATGCCGATGAACAAACCGACGCGGATCGCCGCGGGCGAATCCGCGAACAAACCGAACGCCGCACCGGGGTTTCGCACGTGCGTGAGGTAGAAGAAGCCCTCGATCACCTGGATGCGATCCGCGAAGGTCATGGTCTGGTCGACCCAGATCTTCGTGGCCTGGTCGAGCGGCGCCGTGATCGCCAGCGCTCCGAAGAACAGCTTCGCCTTGGGTGTCATGACGCCGACGACGCTATCACCGCAGCTCAGGAGCGTCGAGACGACCGTCGCCCCACGCATCGGGCGCCATGCGCTGCGCCTCTTCGAGCAGACGGCGTCCGCGCGCGTCGCCACTTCCCAGCAACGCCAGACCGCGTAGGCCGCGTACGTGCGCATCGACCCCCGGGGTCAGCGAGCCCTCGGCGCGCAGCAGCGACTCCGCCTGATCGAGCGCCGACAGCGCTTCGGCAGGCCGGGGGCCCATCGCCCGCTGCCGCGCCAGCGCGAGGTAGGCCCACGGATTGGTCGGATCCACCTGGAGCGCGCGCTGGTACAGCTCGAGTGCGGCCGGCTCGGACGCGTCGAGCCCCTGGATCACCAGCCGCGTCGAAGCGCGCCGCTGCGCGTCGCCCTCGCTCACGACCGAGCTCATCCGGAACGGCTCCACGCGGCCGTTGCCCGGCTGGAACGTGGCGCACCCGGTCAGCAACATCGCCGCGCACAACGCGACGATCCAGACACGGTCCACCTCCCAACTGGGAGGAGCTTCGTTGTGGAGTTCGAACTCCATCGGCCTTAGAGGATCCGGCCGAGCCATTTCTCGAAGCGCTCGAGCACGCCCTGCTCGTCGTCTCGATCCCGCGCCGCGACACCCTCGGGGCAGGTGTGGCTGGGCTCGGTGCCTTCGATGAACAGCTCGCTCTCGCGGCGCGGACAGCGCGACAGCGCGAGCGCACCCGTGCGAGGATCGATGTCCACCATTCGCACGCCCGGGGGGCGCACGAAGCGACCGCGAATGTGACCGCCGGTCGCCGCCTGGATGAAGCGTCGCCAGATCGGGACGGCGATGCGGCTCGCCGGGTACTTCATGCTGCGCGGCTCGTCGAAGCCGACCCAGACCACCGCGACCAGCTCGGGGGTGAAGCCCACGAACCACACGTCGCGGGCGTCGTCACTGGTGCCGGTCTTGCCGGCGATCGGGCCGGTGAGTCCGGCGCGGCGCAGCCCGCTTGCCGTACCGCGCTCGACCACGCCCTCGAGCAGCGACACCGCGAGGTACGACGTGGCCGGATCGAGCACGCGCTCGAACGCGATCGAGCGCTGCTCGAGCGCCTGGCCCTCGGCGTCGACGAGATCCTCGAAGGTGCGCAGCTCGGGACGGATGCCTCCGTTCACGAGCGTGGCGTAGGCGCGCGCCAGCTCGAGCGGTGACAGGTCGGCCGCGCCGAGCGCCAGGCTCGGGACGGGACGCAGCTCGCTGCTGATGCCGAGCCGACGCGCCATCTCGAGCACGCGGTCGATCCCGACCTGCTGGCCGAGCCGCGCCGTCGCGACGTTCAGGGAGCGCTCGAGCGCCTCGCGCACGCTCACCACGCCGTGGTGCTCGCGATCGTAGTTGGCGGGCTTCCACGGTCCGGCCGGCGTGCGCACCGTGAGCGGTCCGTCGTCGAGCCGGCTCCCCAGCGTGATGGCGGGACCACCCTTCGCGGGCTCGAGCGCCGCCACGTACACGAACGGCTTGAACACGCTCCCTGCGGGGCGGCGTGCCTGGGTGCAGCGGTCGTACTGCGAGGCTCCATACTCGCGCCCACCCACCAGCGCCAGCACCTCGCCGGTCTGTGGCCGCAGCGCGACGACGCAGCCCTGGAGGCGCTCGGCTCCCTCGCGCTTCAGGGCGGGATAGGTGCGCTCCACCTCTTCGAGCCCGTCGCGCAAGGCCTCGGCCGCGCGACGCTGCAGGCGCAGGTCGAGCGTCGAGTAGACGCTCATCCCCTCGCTCGCGAGCACCTCGCGGTCGTAGAGCTCGGGGAGCTGGCGCCGCAGCGCGTCGAGGAAGTAGCGCGTCTCGCGCGGCTCCCCGGTGCGCGACGCCAGACGCAGCGGACGCGCCAGGGCGAAGTCGTGGGACTCCTCGCCGATGCGCCCCTGGCGCAGCATCAGGCCGAGCACCAGGTCGCGGCGCTCGCGCGCGCGCTCGGGGTCGCGGAACGGCGAGTGGCCGCCCGGGCTCTGGATCAGCGCCGCCAGCAGCGCCGACTCGTCCAGCGAGAGCGTGCGGGCGGACTTGCCGAAGTAGAAGCGCGCCGCCTCGCCCATTCCGTGGATGGCCGTGGAGCCGCGCTGGCCCAGGTAGATCTCGTTCAGGTAGGCCTCGAGGATCGCCTCCTTCTCGTATCGGGCCTCGACCAGGAGCGCCATCGCGGCCTCCTGGAGCTTGCGCTCGAAGGTGCGCTCGGGCGTGAGGAAGAAGTTCTTCACGAGCTGCTGGGTGACGGTGCTGCCGCCCTGGCGGATGCCGCCAGCGCGCACGTTGGCCCACATCGCGCCCGCGACACGGCGCAGGTCGATGCCGCGGTGGCCCTGGAAGCGCTGGTCCTCCACCGCCAACACCGCCTCGGGGAGGTGCGGCGGCAGCTCGGTGAGCCGCACCAGCTCGCGCTGCTCCCGCTGGGGGCCGTAGTAGGCGCCGACCAGCTCGGGCTCGAGCAACACGGCGCTGAGCTCGCGCCGGCCGTGCAGGTCGCGAATCGACTCGATGTGCCCGTCCGCGAAGCGCAGCCCGATGCGGCGGGCGGGCTCGGGCCGGGTGGGATGCTCGAAGGCGCGCAGGTGGATGAACGCCCGACTCCCGCTCCAGTGCATCCCGCCGGGAGCCAGCACCTCGGGCGACTGCTCCTGCCGGTAGCCCAGGCGGCGCAGCGTCTCGCGCAGGTCCGCGCGCTCCACGTCGAGGCCCGGGTACAGGATCGTGGGCGCCGAGAAGACGCGCGAGGGCACGCGGAACAGCCGCCCCTCGAAGCGTGACACCACGACGCGGTCGAGCCGCACCAGGGTGCGGCCCGCCAGCACGCCGCCGCCGAACGCGACGATGCCGAGCGAGAGCGCGAGCGCACGTCGCAGGCCCAGCCGCCGGCGCGGCTGGCGACGCGTGCGTGCGCGGCGCTTCTGGCTCCTGCCCGCCGGCTTGCGCCGTGCCACGGGCTCTCCTCCTGCGGGGCTCTAGTGGACGCCGAGCCGGTCGCGGAGCTTCAGACGCTCCTCGTAGGCCCGGCGCGCGATCGCGACGTCTTCGAGGAAGTGGGGGAGCTCGTTCATGAGCAGCGCCTGCGGACCATCGCAGAGCGCCTCCTCGGGGCGGGGGTGGAAGTCCACGAGCACCAGGTTGGCGCCCGCCACCACGCCCTGGGCGGTGGCGTGGAAGATGTCGAGCACGCCGTCGGTCGCGACCGAGCGCCGGCCGACCGAGTGCGAGGGGTCGATGCAGACCGGCAGCCGCGTCTGGCGCTTGACCACCGGGACATGGGTGAAGTCGACGAAGTTGCGGTGCGGGTCGCCATAGTTCGTCTTCATGCCCCGCAGGCAGAAGACGAGGCGGTGGTTCCCGGCCGAGGCGACGTACTCGGCGGCGTTCAGCGACTCCTCGAGCGTGATTCCCATGCCGCGCTTGAACAGCACCGGGTACTCCTGCTGCTGCCCGACCGCCTTGAGCAGCTCGAAGTTCTGCGCGTTGCGGGTGCCGATCTGGAGCATCACCCCCGTGGGACGGCCGGCCGCCTCGAGCGCCGAGTCGATCTCCTCCAGATGGGTCTCGTGTGTGACCTCCATCGCCACGATGCGGATGCCGTGCTTGCCGGCCAGCTCGAACACCATCGGCAGGCAGGCGGCCCCGTGGCCCTGGAAGTCGTACGGGCTGGTGCGGGGCTTGTAGGCGCCGGCGCGGGCCGTCCGGAGACCGTGCTCGGCCAGCACGTGGAACATGGTCTCGACGTTCTGCTTCGAATCCACTGCGCACAGCCCGGGAAACAGGGTCAGATTGTCCTGGGTGATCTCCACCCCGTTGTACTCGAAGCCCACCGACTCGTGGCTGCCCTCGTGCCGGCCGATGGTCCGATACTTCTCGGTGACCCGGACCACCTTCTCGACCGAGGCGAACTCCTCGAAGGGCGTGGTCGGAATCACGCCGGTCTGCCCGATCAGGTAGATCTCGGTGACGGTGCGGCTGGCGCCCCGGATGTGGTGCACCTGGGTCTGGATCTCGGGGTAGCTCTCGGCCAGGGCGATCACCCGGCGAATCTCGTCGGAGTCCGGCTGGACGTCGGCCTTCATCACGATGATCATGCGCGGTCCACCTTTCGGGCCCGGGGGGCGGGAGGCCCGAGCGCGGAAGAGCCTAGGGACGCGCTGCGCCCCGTCAACATCCCGCGGCTGTTGCCAAATCCATAGGACTTTCCGAGATTTGCGCCATGGCCCAGGACAAGCCGTGGGGTGGGCGCTTCCGCGCCGACACCGACCCCGCCGTCGAGCGCTTCAGCGCCTCGGTGCACTTCGACCGCGCCCTGGCCCGCTACGACGTACGGGGGTCGATCGCCCACGCCCGCATGCTGGGCCGCAGCGGCGTGATCCCGGAAGCCGACGCCGACGCGCTGGTGGCGGGGCTCGAGGCGATCGGGCGCCAGATCGAGGCGGGTCAGCTGCCGCTCGACCCGCGCCTCGAGGACATCCACATGAACGTCGAGGCCCGGCTGCGCGCCGAGATCGGGCCGGTGGCGGGCAAGCTGCACACCGGCCGCAGCCGCAACGACCAGGTCGCCACCGACCTGCTGCTCTACCTCCGGGATGCCGCCCGGGCCGCACGGCGCGGCCTGATCGAGCTGCGGCAGGTGCTGCTGGGGCGCGCCGCCGAGCACCTCGACACCGTCCTGCCCGGCTACACCCACCTCCAGCGCGCCCAGCCCGTCCGGCTGGCCCATCACTGGCTGGCCTACGTCGAGATGCTCGGCCGCGACGCGGGCCGCTTCGCCGACCTGCGGGGGCGCATCGCGCTCTCACCGCTCGGCTCGGGCGCGCTGGCCGGCAGCACGCTGCCGCTCGACCGCGAGGACACCGCGCAGGCCCTGGGCTTCGCGGGTCCCGCCCGCAACAGCATGGACGCGGTCGCCTCGCGCGATGCGGCGCTCGAGTTCGTCTCGGCCTGCGCGATCGCGATGGTCCACCTCTCGCGGCTGGCCGAGGAGCTGGTGCTCTGGGCCTCCGCCGAGTTCGGCTTCGTCGAGCTGGCGGACGCCTACTCGACCGGCTCGAGCCTGATGCCCCAGAAGAAGAACCCGGACGTCCCGGAGCTGGTGCGCGGCAAGACGGGCCGCGTGATCGGCTCGCTGGTCTCGCTGCTCACCGTGGTGAAGGGACTCCCCCTCACCTACAACCGGGACCTGCAGGAGGACAAGGAGCCGGTGTTCGACGCCGCGGCCACGCTGCGCGACTCGCTGGGCGTGATGGCGGGCGCGCTGGCGACCCTCACGGTGAACGTCGAGGGCATGCGGGCCGCGGCAGACGACCCGATGCTGCTGGCCACCGACCTGGCCGAGGCGCTGGTGCGCGAGGGCGTGCCGTTTCGCGAGGCGCACGAGGTGGTGGGGCGCATCGTGGGGCACTGCGTCGAGTCGGCCGCCGATCTGCGGGGGCTGTCGCTCGACGCACTGCGCGAGTTCCACCCCGCCTTCGCCGCACCCGCGGGCGAGCTGCTGGGTCTCGAGGCCGCGCTCGAGCGCCGCGCCGGGCCGGGGCAGACGGCGCGCGCGCGCGTCGAGGAGGCGCTGGCGCGCGCCGGGGACGAGCTGGCGAGCGAGGCGGTCGCTCTCGACGCCGAGGAGAAGGACGCGTGACGCGGGTCGTGCTGGCCGCGCTGCTGGCGGCGAGCCTGGTCGCGAGCGCCTGCGGCAAGGTCGGTCCGCCCGTGCGCTCGAAGCCGGCCCGGAAGAGCGCGCCCGCGACGACGCCCGCTGCTTCGAGCGCGACCGGCACGACGGCCGCCCCCGAGGCCGCGGAGCCCGAGGAGGAGGAGGAGGACGGCGATGGGGGCTGAGCTCGAGTTCACCAAGATGCACGGCGCCGGCAACGATTTCGTGGTGCTCGACGGCATCACCGCGGAGCTGCCGCCGCTCGACTCGCTCGCGAGGCACCTGCTCGACCGGCGCCTGGGCATCGGCGGCGACCAGCTCCTCGTGGTGCGTCCCTCGCAGAGCGCCGACTTCTTCATGGAGATCTACAACCCGGACGGGTCGCGCGCCGAGATGTGCGCCAACGGCATCCGCGCCTTCTACAAGTGGCTACGCGACCGCGGGCACGCGCGCAGTGACGAGATCGGGGTCGAGACCCTGGGGGGCGTGGTGCGCCCCCGCTGGGCGGGCAACGACCGGGTCACGGTCGACATGGGCCTGCCGGTGCTCGCGCCGGCGAAGATCCCGACCCGGCTCGGCGCGGGCGAGGGCCCGGTGCTCGACGAGCCGCTCGACGTCGACGGCACCACGCTGCGGGTCTGCTCCATCTCGATGGGCAACCCGCATGCAGTGGTCTACGTGGACGACGTCGAGACGGCACCGGTCGAGACGCTCGGCCCGCGCGTCGAGCACCACGAGGCATTCCCGAACCGGGTCAACGTCGAGTTCGTCGAGGTGGCCGACCGGGGCCGGGTGCTCCAGCGCACCTGGGAGCGCGGCACCGGCGAGACGCTCGCCTGCGGCAGCGGCGCCTGCGCGGTGGTGGTGGCGTCGATCCTGCGGGGCGTGACGGATCGCGCCGTCCGGGTGTCGCTGCGGGGCGGGGAGCTGGCCATCGAGTGGCCGGCGGACGACGCCCACGTGATCATGACGGGGCCAGCCGCCGAGGTCTATACCGGCCGGCTGCAGCTCCAGGGGGGATGAGGTGTTCGAGGGAGTCTACACGGCGATCGTCACGCCCTTCCGCGACGGCGCGGTGGACGAGCGGGCGCTGCGCGAGCTGATCGAGATCCAGGTGGCGGCGGGCGTGGACGGCATCTGCCCCTGCGGGACCACCGGCGAGTCGGCGACCCTCACGCACGCCGAGCACCAGCGGGTGGTCGAGGTGTCGGTCGCGGCGGCGCGCGGACGCATCCGGGTGGTGGCCGGCACCGGCTCCAACAGCACCCGGGAGGCGATCGAGCTGACCCGCTACGCCAAGGAAGCGGGGGCCGACGGGGCGCTGCTGATCTCGCCCTACTACAACCGTCCGACGCAGGCCGGCATCTTCGAGCACTACGCCCGGATCGCGCGCGAGACGGCCTTCCCCCTGGTGATCTACAACATCCCCAAGCGCACCGCGTCGCTGCTCGAGCCCGAGACGATCGCGCGGCTCGCGGACCTCGAGCAGATCGTGGGCGTGAAGGAGGCCACCGGGGACATGTCCCAGGTCTCGCACGTCCTGGCGCGCTGCCCGGCGGAGTTCTCGGTGCTGGCCGGCGACGACGTGCTGACCCTGCCGATGCTGGCGCTGGGCAGCCACGGCGTGATCTCGACGGCGGCGAACGTGGCGCCGGGCGAGGTCGTCGAGCTGGTGCGGGCGTTCCGCGCCGGCGACCTGCAGCGGGCCCGCCAGGCCCACCTGCGCCTGCTCCCGCTGATGGATGCGCTCTTCTGCGAGACCAACCCGATCCCGGTGAAGGCGGCGCTCGAGATGCGCGGCCTGATCGACGGCGAGCTGCGGCTGCCGCTGGTGCCGCTGTCCGAGGCGAACCGGGACCGGCTCCAGGTCGTCCTGAAGGAGCACGGACTGCTGTGACGCTGCGCGTAGCGGTGATCGGCGCGGCCGGCAGGATGGGCGAACGCGTTCGCGCAGCCGTCGCCGGCGACCCGCGCGCCGAGCTGACGGGTGCGCTCGAGGGACCGGGGCACCCCGCGCTGGGCCAGCCGCTCGACGACGTCGTCGTCAGCGACGACCCCAAGGTCGCGTTCGAGCGCGCCCAGGTGGCGATCGACTTCTCGGTGCCGGCGGCGACGCTCTCCGCGCTGCGCTCGGCCGCCGATCTGGGCATCCCCTACGTCTGCGGCACGACGGGCTTCGACCCCGCCCAGCGCCGCGAGGTGGAGTCGCTGGCCGCGCGCATCCCGCTGGTGCTGGCCGCCAACTTCTCGGTCGCCGTCAATGTGCTGGTCCACCTGGTCGGCGAGGCCACCCGCCTGCTGGGCGACGAGTTCGACGCCGAGATCGTCGAGCTCCACCACGCCGCCAAGCGCGACGCCCCGAGCGGCACCGCGCTGCGCCTGGCGCAGGCCGTCGCCGAGGCGCGCGGCCAGCAGCTCGACGCGACCCAGGTGCTCACGCGCGCCGGCGAGACCGGCGCCCGTCCCGCGGACGCCATCGGCCTGCAGGCCCTGCGCGGCGGCGACAACCCCGGCGAGCACACCGTGATGCTGATCGGCCGCGGCGAGCGCCTGGAGCTGATCCACCGCGCCGCCACCCGCGACCACTTCGCCGCCGGCGCCCTCCGCGCGGCGCATTGGCTCCACGGCCGCGCGGCCGCCCTGTACGACATGACCCAGGTGCTCGGCCTCAGGCCTTAGTGGACTTCGCTCGCCTGCGGCTCGCTGCGCACTCCGGCTAGGAGCCTGCGCGGCCGAAGCGCCCTGCAAGCGCCCGGAGGGCGCGCGCAGTGAGGCGAAGCCGAACGAAGTCCATCAGCTAGCAGACCTCTTCGACGACGCGGAGCAGGTCGAGGGAGGTGATCACGCCGACGAGGACGCCCTTGTCGATCACGAGCAGTCGGTGGATGCCGCGCTCGCGCATGATGTTGGCGGCCACCGCGACGCCCGTGTCGCGCGCCACGTGGTAGACGCGACCCGTCATGAGCTCCGTGACCGGGGCCCCGCCGTCGGTGACCTGGACCTCGGCCAGCTCGCGGTACTCGTCGAGGCTGGAGACGAACAGGCCGCGGTCCGAGGCGCTCTCGGACTTCGAGCCGTGGCGCACCAGGTCGTTCTGCGAGACCACGCCCAGCACGTGGCCCGCGTCGTCGACCACCGGGGCGCCGCTCACGCCGTGCTCCACCAGCACCCTCTGGGCGTCGCGCACGTTGTGATCGGGACGCAGGCACACCACGTCCGGGTTCATCAGCTCGCCCACGGTTCGGCGCTTCACATGGACAACGTAGCCGGCGTCTGCCTGGGCCGCTTTCGGCACGGAGCCGCTGCCGTCTTCGGCCCTCACGTCGTCACGAGGCGCTGGAAGGACTGCTCGATCCCGACGCGCAGCTTGTCGAGGTCGGGAACCAGCTCGGCGCAGGCGTTCAGACCCACGTGCAGCGAGCCGTCGTACGAGAACACCGCCAGGCCCAGGCCCAGCCCGTCGGTGATCGGCACGACCGGGTAGAGCGCCTCGACCCGCTGGCCCGCCAGCCAGCGCGTCTCGCGGGGGCCCGGGACGTTGGTGGCGATGACGTTGGCGAGCCGGCCCAGGCGCATCCCGCCGCCCATCAGGGCCACGAGTGGCGCCGGCAGATCGTCGAGCGCGCCGAGCAGGGCGTCGATGCCGGTCCAGGCCTGGCTCCTCTTGAGGCGGTCGGTGGTGGCGCGTGTCGCGGCCAGCCGCGGCACCTCGTCGGCGGCGTCGACGCACAGCGGCACCAGCATCGCCGAGATGCGGTTGCCCAGCTCGGCGGCCTGGTCGGCGTCGCGCAGGCTCACGGGCACCAGAGCCGTCACCTCGAGCCCCCTCGTCGCGACCCCGCTCGCCTCGAGGTAGTAGCGCAGACCGCCGGCGAGGACGGTGAGCACGACGTCGTTGACCGTGCCACCGCGCCGGCGGCGCACCCGCTTCACCTCCTCGAGCGGGAGCCGCGTGAAGCACAGGCGGCGGGCAGGACCGATCGGCGCATTCCAGGCCAGCTCGGGCACGTCGTCGCTGGCGAGCTGCACGGCGGACCAGGCCGCATCGCGCAGGCGCCCGACGGCCGTGCGCGCCGCCGAGGGACCGGAGAGCGCGCCGAGCGCGGCGACGGCCGTGCGCGCACCGCTGCGAAGACCGTCGAGCACCGCGCTGCGCGCCCGCGCCGCGGCGTCGGGCAGCGGCTCGGTCGTGGGCGACAGGGCGCGAGTGCGCGCGACCCCGCGCGGCGAGGCGTCGAGCAGCGCCTCCAGGAGCTGGGCACCGGCCATGCCGTCGATCATGCAGTGGTGGACCTTCTGGAACAGCGCGCTGCGTCCGCCGTCGAGGCCCTCGATCAGGTGCATCTCCCAGAGCGGCCGGCTGCGGTCGAGCGGCTTCGCCTGGAGCGCCGCGACCAGGTCGGCGAGCTCGCCCTCGCCGCCCGGCGCCGGCAGCGCCCAGCGCTGGACGTGCTGGCGTGCGTCGAACCGCGGGTCGTCCTCCCAGGTCGGGTGGCCGAGCGACAGCGGCACCGGCAGCGCGCGCTGCGCGTAGCGGCGGAGCCGCGGCAGGCGCGACTCCACCCGGGTGATCAGCCCCTCCGTCGCGAGCGGCCCCTCGAGCACGGCCAAGCAGCCGATGTGGAGCGCCGCGTGGGCGCGCTCCAGATAGAGGAAGCCCGCGTCGCGCGTGGTCATGCGGCGGGCGAGCTTGGGGATGCGGATCATTGCAGCTTGCCGAAGCAACCCGCGTGCCGGCCGGCGAGCATCCCCGCGGCGTCCGCGCCCGCCCGGCTGCCGAAAGGCGCGGCAGCCGTGTTCAAAGAAGAGGCCCCGCCGGCTCGCGCCGACGGGGCCCCGGTTCCTCGTCCCACTCGACTAGATGTCGAAGTAGAGCTCGAACTCGTGCGGATGCGGGCGCAGGCGGACCGGGTCCACCTCGTTCTCCCGCTTGTACGAGATCCAGGTCTCGATGGCGTCGTCGGTGAAGACGTCGCCGCGGAGCAGGAACTCGTGGTCGGCGTGCAGCTCGTCGAGCGCCTCGTCGAGGCTCGCCGGCATGGTCGGGATGCCCGCCACCTCCTCGGGCGACAGCGAGTAGATGTTCTTGTCCAGCGGGTCGCCCGGATCGATCTTGTTCTCGATCCCGTCGAGGCCGGCCATCAGCATCGCCGCGAACGTGAGGTAGGGGTTGCAGGACGGGTCCGGGTAGCGCACCTCGACGCGCTTGGCCTTCGGGCTGTCCGAGTACATCGGAATCCGGCACGAGGCCGAGCGGTTGCGCGCCGACAGCGCCAGGTTCACCGGCGCCTCGAAGCCCGGCACGAGTCGCTTGTACGAGTTCGTGGTCGGGTTCGAGAAGGCGGCAATCGCGCGCGAATGCTTCAGGATGCCGCCGATGTAGTGCAGGCCCAGCTCCGACAGGCCCGCGTAGCCGTCGCCGGCGAACAGCGGGTTGCCGTCCCTCCAGATCGACTGGTGGGTGTGCATGCCCGAGCCGTTGTCGTCGAACACCGGCTTGGGCATGAAGGTCACCGTCAGGCCCCGCTGCGCCGCCACGTTCTTGACGATGTACTTGTACAGCATCAGCTGGTCGGCCATCTTGACCATCGTGTCGAAGCGCATGTCGATCTCGGCCTGGCCGGCGGTCGCCACCTCGTGGTGGTGCGCCTCGACGGCGATGCCGAGCTTCTCCATCTCGACCACCATCGCCGTGCGGATGTCCTGCATCTTGTCGGTGGGCGGGACCGGGAAGTAGCCCTCCTTGTGGCGCGGCTTGTAGGCGAGGTTGGCGCCCGCCTCGTCGCGGCCGGAGTTCCAGATTCCCTCGATCGAATCGAGCTGGTAGAAGCCCTCGTGCGCCGAGGTGCCGAAGCGCGCCGAGTTCAGGATGAAGAACTCGGCCTCGGGGCCGAAGAAGGCCGTGTCGCCGATCCCGCTCTGCTTGAGGTAGTTCTCGGCCTTGCGGGCGATCCAACGCGGGTCGCGGCTGTAGGGCTCGCGCGTGATCGGATCGACGATGTCGCAGACCATCACGAGCGTGGGATGCTCGGTGAACGGATCCATGAACGCGGTCTTCGGATCCGGGATCATGAGCATGTCGCTCTCGTTGATCGCCTGCCAGCCGCGGATCGACGAGCCGTCGAAGCCCATCCCGTCTTCGAAGGTGCCTTCGTCCACCTCGCTGATCGGGTAGGAGCAGTGCTGCCAGGTACCGGGCCAGTCGACGAAGCGCAGGTCGACGACGACGGCGTTGTGTTCTCGAGCGTGCTCGAGCGCCTCTCTTCCAGTCATACGGGGGTTGTCCTTTCGAACTTGGGTGACTCGGGGATCAGACGGCTTCCGGCCCGCTCTCGCCGGTCCGGATGCGGACGACTTCCTCGACGGGAAGCACGAAGATCTTGCCGTCGCCGATGCGTCCGGTGTTCGCCGCCTCGCGGATGGCCTGGACGACCTTGTCCACCATCTCGTCGCTGCAGGCGATCTCGAGCTTGATCTTGGGCAGGAAGTCGACGACGTACTCGGCGCCGCGGTACAGCTCGGTGTGGCCCTTCTGGCGACCGAAGCCCTTCACCTCGGATACGGTCATGCCCTGGATGCCGGCGGCCTGCAGGGCCTCCTTGACCTCGTCGAGCTTGAACGGCTTGATGATCGCTTCGACCTTGCGCATGGCGGTCCTCTCTTTCTTGGCTCTTCCGGCTGCGCCGGGCGCCGAGCGGCCCCAACGGTAACACCGTCCGCTCGGCGTGCGAATCTCGGCACGGTCCGGGGTGCAGCCCCTGGGAGAGCAAGCCTCGTGCCAAGCCAGAGGCGCTCAGACCGCTCCAGAGGGCGCTTCGAAGGCCTGTGCGGGCCTGGGCTGCGGAGAAGTTGTGCAGAAGTGCCCACACTTCCGGCAGGTGCGCCCCGTGACTCCGTCCCCGGGCGGGGACTGGAGACTCTCTACATCGCGAACTCGTTGAAGTTGTAGACCGCCTCGACGCCGACCGTCCACTGGTCGTCCTCGCGGAAGTCGTCGTCGTTGATGAAGAGGTTGTCGCCCCGGCCGTCGTCGCCGTTGTCGTAGCGAACCTCGCTGCGGATCATCAGGTTGTTCGTGAGCAGGTGGTCCACCGTGGCCGTGATGCCCCACAGCTCCAGGTCGTCCTCGAAGCCTCCACCCTTGCCGTTGCCGAAGAAGTTGTCGAGTTCGAGGTACTCGCCGCGCAGCGCGATACCGGTCCGATCGGTGATCGAGTAGCGACCGGCCACCGAAACGCCGTGGCCCTTGACGTCCTTGTCGCCCGACTGGCCGCCGACCGACCACGGCACGTCGTCCGTGTTGATGTAGGTGTAGTCGACGTACAGCGAGAGATCCTCGGTCGGATCCCAGGAGAGGAGCACGTCGACGATCGTCTCGCGGTCGCCCGCGCAGCCGCCCGAGCCGCAGGCGGAGGCCCCGACGCCCTTGCCCGAGTCGCCCTCGCCGTGGGTGCCCGACAACGCGACGCTCCAGGTGTCCCCTGAGAACGCGAGGTTCCCGATCACGGCCTTGTCCTTGTTGAAGTCGACGTCGGCGGCCGGGAAGGAGCGCGTCTCGTTCACAGCACCGATGGTGAACGAGATGTTCTCGTTGAAGTCGTACCCGGCGGTGATCCCGGTGTGGGTGAACGGCTGGAACAGGTTGTACACGTTGCCGCGCGTGATGTTCCAGTTGTAGACGGTGCCCGCGACCTCGGCGCCGATCAGCGTCTGGAACTTGCCGAACTTGAAGTCGATGCCGTTGCCGACCGGGGCCAGATACTGCACGTAGCCCTGGTAGACGGTGAAGTCGTTGCCGCTGAAGAGGTCGCCGCCGCTCGAGGTGCCGGCGCCCCCGCGCGAGCCGCCCGAGTTGCCGCTCAGGATGCCCGCCGTCTTGCCGTAGGCGATGTCGAAGCGGAAGCCGGCGCGGCCCTCTTCGTTGGCCAGCTTCTCGATCTCGAACCACACCTGGTCGAGCGAGAAGCTGTTGGCGTCGGGGTGGAACGGATAGACGATTCCGCCGGGTCCATCCTCGAGCTTCGCACCCGGCTCGCTGGTACCCGAGTTGGCGCCGCCCTGGGCCTTGCCGTCCGGATTGTTGAAGTTGTAGAAGTAGCTGGAGGCCACCCAGCCGTTGAGCGTGACCGAGTTGACGAAGCTCGCGAGACCCGAAGTGTCCCCGCGTGCTTCCAGGAGCCCAGAGCGCTCGATCATCTCGGCCTGCTCTTCGACCTGCGTGTTGGCAGCGTCGAGCTGGTCGTTGGTGGCCTGCAGTCGCTCTTCCATCTGCTCGAGGCGCTCCTGCATCGACTGGAGCTGAGCCTCGACGTCGCTCTCGGCCGCCGCGAACGACGGTGCGAGGGCGACAAGGGCGAAGGCCGTGAGAACGGCCGTCCACCGAGATCGCATCCTGGTACCCCTCCTACTCGGTTTGGGCTGGTGAAGGACGATCGACAGGAGCATCCGTAGCTGTTTCCACACTGTCTCGGGCCGGGTCGTGCCGGAAACCGACCGTTGACGAGCGAGCCGTAGAGCATTTGAGGAAGGAGATGTAGCGATTCCGCCACACTCCGACCTCTCACCCCCTGTCGTGTCTCCCGCGGTGCCGAAACCCACCGTAAGGGGGGGAGTCCCATCCATCGCGGTCACCGTCCGCAGCCCCATCGGGAGCTGCGCGCGCGCACTTTACCCTTTTCCCTGCGCGCTCGCTGCCCCTTTTATCGCACGTGCCCAGCAGCTGCAACGGCCGTGCCGCCGCCCGGAGGCACCCCAGAACGGGCCTGGGCTCCCCCTGCGCCCAGTCGTTGGTCACCGGCTGCCGCCCGCGCGGGCAGCGCGCTGCCACTGACCGAGATGGGTCTCGAGGTGGGCGAGCGTGCGCGGGCATGCGTGTGACGCCGCTCGGTGTCGCAGCGCGAGCAGCCGCTCGAGATCGGCGAAGCGATCGAGGTCGAAGCCGGCCGGCAGGCGCTGCGCCGACAGGCCGAGCCGCGCGGCGCGCCCGAGCGTGTCTTCGAGCACGGACGGGGTGCTCATCGGATGGTCGAAGAGGCCCCCGCGGCCGAGCCCCGCGCCGAGCGCGCGCGCCCCCAGCCCCACCAGGCTGTAGCCACCGTCCTCGTCCGGGCACACGCTGAGATCGGCGCGCTCGAGCGCGGCGAGCGCCTCGCGCAGGGTCGCCAGATCGAGCACGGGGCAGTCGCTGCCGCGCAGCAGCACTCGTTCCGCGCCCGCGGCGGCGGCCTGCCGCGCGGCGTGCGAGAGCCGCGCCGACAGGTCCGGGCCGCGCTGCGCCACGACCCGGAAGCCCGCGGGCGCCCCGACTGCCAGCTCCGGCTGGGCGCGCGGAGGGTCGACGGCGAGCACCGGCTCCAGCTCGAGCGCGCGCGCGGCGCGCGCGCTCTCGGCGAGGACGTCGGCGAGCATGCAGCGGGCCAGCTCGGCGGCCTCGCCGGGCGCGAGCGGCGGACACAGGCGCGTCTTCACCAGCCCCGGCAGCGGGGCCTTGGCGAGCACGACCAGCCAGCCGCGGCTCACACTCGACTCACGAGCCGGGCGTCGCGGCCCCGAACGGCAGCGCGGCGACGCGAGCCGGGCGGCCGGCGAGCGCGACCTCGGTGCCGGGCTCCGCGTGGACGCTGCGCACGAAGGCGAGCGCGATCGGGCCGGCGAGCGGCGAGTCGGCGGCGCTGGTGACCTCGCCCACGCGCGCCCCGTCGACCTCGACGGCGGTGCCGGGCTCGGGTGCGCGACCGGCCTCGAGCGCGAGCCCGACCAGCAGGTGCCCGACCCGGCCGCGCGACTCCATGCGCGCCACGACCTCCTGGCCCGTGTAGCAGCCCTTGGTGAAGGAGACGGCGCGCTCGAGCAGCCGCGCCTCGGCGGGCAGCACCTCTTCGTCGAGCTCGCTGCCCGTGGCGGGCACACCCGCCTCGACGCGCAGCACCTCGAGCACGGCCGGGTCGGGCTCCAGCAGCCCGCGCTCCCGCCCGGCCCGGCGCAGCGCCTCGCTCGCCGTCTCGACCGCCTCCGGCGCTGCGAGCAGCCGGAAGCCGGGCGCGCCGCTCACGCCCCAGGCGGCCACCACCACCTGCGCCCCCCCCAGCTCGAGCTCGCGGGCGGCATCGGGATCGAGCGCGACCGGCGCCCCGTGCGCCGCCTCGAGGATGGCCGGCGCCGCCGCGCCCTCGAGCGCGAGCCACCCGAACTCGGCGCTGCGATCGACGATCTCGACGTCGTCGGCGATCACGTACTTCTCGAGCCGCTCGCGCGCCGGCGCCACGGCGCCGGCCGCGGTCTCGAGCCACAGGCAGTCGGGCCGCGCGATCACGTGCAGGTCGGCCACGATCCGGCCCTGCGGCGTCAGCGCCAGCGCATAGCAGCCGGAGCGCGGCCCGTCGGCGTCGAGCGCCTCCACGTCGTTGCTGAGCTGGCCCTGGAGGAAGCGCACGCGATCGCCGCCGCGCACCTCGAGCAGCCCGCGGTCCGCCAGCCGGAAGAGCCCGGCGCCCGCCCGCACCGCCGCTGCGTCGCTCATGCCGCACCGTCCTCCCGCCCGCGGCTGCCGTCGGGCCGTGTGGGGCTCCGCTCCGTCGACGCTTCCGACGCGAGCGCCGGACCGTGCAGTCGCTCGGCGTGCACGCGCTGCTGCGTGCACCACTCGTCGTAGCGCTCGCGCGCCGCCTCGAACTGCGAGTCGAGGTCGATGTCCACGGCGCAGCCGCCCACCTCCGTCACCACGAAGCGGAAGTCGGTGTCGAGCAGGGCGCTCACGCCGGCCTCGATGCGTCGCAGCGGGATCCGGTCGCGCAGCCAGTCGGCCAGGCGCCGCAGGCCGTTGCGGTCGGCGATCGAGGCGAGCTGCATCATGACGTAGTAGTAGAGCACGGCCAGGCCGCCGTTCTCGATCCGCAGCAGCCGCCAGGCCAGCGCCAGGATCTGGCCGAACTGCTTCTGGTAGCGGTGCTCGTACATCTCCTCGATGTAGTAGCGGTGTCCCACGCGCCCCGGGCGGATCCAGTGCAGGTTGCTCTGGCGGAAGCGGCCCTCGCGCAGGTTGAAGTAGGCCATGCGGATGCCGGGCCGCCCGGCTCCCGGATAGAACGGCTCCAGCGACCCCTCGGTGCACAGCCCCACCGCGTAGTCGCAGCCGACCGCCAGTGAGCGCCGGATGAAGGCCGAGATCTCCTGCGGCGTGGCGAACGGCAGGTCGGCCGACAGGAACAGCGCCGGCGGATCCGCCTCCTCGGGGTCACGGCCCTCGGCCGGCGCACCCGGCAGCAGCCGGCGGTAGGTCTCCCAGCCGTTCTCGTACAGGTTCCGGAACTGGGGCACCACGTGGAGCGGCTTCACCAGCCCGGCACGGAACGACGCGTCGCCCAGCACGGCCTCGAGCCGTTCGGCATTGCCGACCACCCAGACCTCGGAGATCTCGGGTACGCGCTGGAGCACCGAGACCACGTGGGCGACCAGCGGCTGGCCGGCAAGCACCAGGTAGGGCTTGCTCTCGCCGCACACGTCCTTGGCCGCGCGGCGGTCTCCGGCCGTGACGATCGCGGGGAAGCCCATCGGCTCAGGCCGGGGCGTCCTCGAGGACGAAGATCACGCGCATCGTCACCAGGTACTCGGTGATGTGGCCGTCCTCGACCCGGGCCTTCTCCTCGACGACCTGGAGCCCGGTGATGTTGCGCAGCGTCTTGCTGGCGCGCTCGAAGCCGCGCTCGACGGCGTCCTGCCAGCTGACCGTCGACGCCGACGTGATGGTGGATACCGACGCAACCGCCATCTCCCTCTCCCTACCAGTGGAGCACCGTCTCGGGCGCCATGTCGAACACCAGCCGCAGCCGCACGCGGTACTCGGCGATGCGACCGTCCTCGATCTTGACGCGCTTCTCGAGCACCTCGATGCCGGTGATGCCGCGCAGCGTGCGGTTCGCGCGCGAGAGCACCGAGCGCGCCGCCTCCTCGAAGCTCTCGGGCGACGAGCCGATCAGCTCGTTGACCTTGCTCACCCACATCGATCCGCCTCCCGCGCACCGGGCGCCAGGGTGGCCACCTGGACGCCGTCCCGCTCCTCGAGCACCACGTCCCCGTCGAGCTCCAGCAGGTCGAGGTGCCCGATCACCTCGGACATCACCAGGAAGCTCTGGCTCTCCCAATACTTCGGGAACAGGCGCCGCGCCAGTGCGAAGGGCGTCCGCTCGCCGCGCGCGAGGGTGCGGCGGATCTGGAGCTTGCGGCGCTCGTGGTGGAGCCGGTAGCCGTCGATCACCTTGCGGTGGTCGGCGATCACGTCGCCGTGCGAGGGGAAGGTGAGCGCGCAGTCGAGCGGCTCGACGCGCGCCAGCGAGTCCATGAAGCGCGCCAGGCTGCGCGGGCGCTCCTCGCCCGGGCGCTTCGGGAAGCTGAGCAGCGGCACCGGCGAGATGTCGGTGAGCAGGTGGTCGCCCGAGAAGAGCAGCCGCAGCTCCGGCTCCCAGAACACGATGTGGCCGTCGCAGTGGCCGGGGGTGTGGATCACCTCGAGGCGCAGGTCGCCCACGGCGACCGCGTCGCCGTCGTCGAGCAGCACGTCCGGCTCGATCGGCTCCTGCATGGTGTCGGCGAACCCCTTCATCGGGCTCGGGCGCGCGATCAGCTCTTCGGGCACGCCCCAGCGCCGGAAGTGCTCGATCACGACGCCGCGGCGGTCGGCGCTCGGCGTCGAGCAGCTGCGCATCATGGGAGCCTCGCCGTGCGAAGCGAACACCGGTGCACCCGAGAGGTCGCGCAGTCGCTTCGCCTGCCCGAAGTGGTCCATGTGCGCGTGGGTGATCAGGATCCGCTCGATCTGCTCGAGCGCCACGCCGAACTCCTTGAAGCCGTGGCACAGTGCGTCGAAGGCCTCGGGCGAGCGAACCCCGGTATCGATCAGGGTCAGCCCGTCGCCGCCGGCCGGCGGGAAGATCAGGTAGCTGTTGATGTCGCCGACCGGGAACGGGGTGGGCGTCGGAATCCGACCGACGCGGCCGAAGCGGTGGCGCGCCGCGAAGCCGCGGCCGCGGGCAGGCTCCATCTCGGGAGAGTAGCCGAGGGGACGCGGCGTTGCGGCATACTCCCACCGCTGGTGGGTCGCCCGAAACCGGTCATCGCCGCGCTCGCGGCGCTCGGCTTCCTGTGTATCGCGGGCGCCTCCGCCTGCGCGCCGGCCCCGCCGCGACCCAACGTGCTGTGGATCGTCTGGGACACCGTGCGGGCCGACCGCCTGAGCCTGTACGGCTACCCGCGCCCGACCACGCCGGAGCTGGAGCGCTGGGCGGCCGGTGCGCGCGTCTTCGAGGACTGCGTGACCGCGGCGAGCACCACGGCTCCGGCCCACGCCTCGATGTTCACCGGCCTGCTCCCCGCGCAGCACGCCGTCTCGAACTCGTACTCCTGGCTCGACGAGCGCTACGTCACCGTGGCCGAGCAGCTGCGCGACGCCGGGTATCGCACCTTCCTGTGGGCAGCCAATCCCCACCTGGGCACGGCGCACAACCTGCAGCAGGGCTTCGGGACGGTCCAGCACCCGTGGACGCCGGAGCACCGGCATGCGGCGGTCGAGATCGTGCAGCGCAAGACGGAACCCGATCGCACCAGCGACCTGGGGCGCCAGATCCGGGAACCCCGGAAGAACGCCTGGTGGTTGGCTGCGGCGGGCGAGCGGGCGCAGGTCGGGCTCGAGACGTGGCTCGACGCGGCCGACTCCGACCAGCCGTGGTTCGCGTTCCTGAACTACATGGAGGCGCACCGCCCCTACGTCCCCGAACGGCGCCACCGCGAGGCCCTGATGACACGGGCGCAGCTCGCGCGCTCGTACCACGTGGACAGCCGCTTCCCGACGGTGTGGAGCCATACCTTCGGTCTCGACGGCTACTCGGAGGCGGATCTGGCGGTGATCGGCGCCACCTACGACGCCGCGCTGCACGAGCTCGACGCCCTGTTGGGCGAGCTGCTCGACGCCCTGCGCGCGCGTGGCGCCCTCGACGACACGGTCGTGGTGCTCACCTCCGACCACGGCGAGCACCTGGGGGAGCACCACCTGCTGGACCACCAGTACTCGGTGTACGAGCCGGTGCTGCGCGTGCCCCTGGTCGTGCACTACCCGCCGCGCTTCGCGCCGGGACGGGACGACCGGCCGGTGGTGAACTTCGATCTGTTCCCGACCCTGCTCGAGCTCGCCGGGGCGGCGCCGGTCGACGCCACGTCCTCGCGGGCCCGCAGCTTGCTGGGGCCCGGCCGCGCGGGGCCGCGCCTGTCGGCCTATCGCGTGCCCTTCCAGCAGCCGTTCGGCGCCATTCGCGCGCTTCACCCCGACTGGAGCCCGGGCCGCTTCGACCGGCGGCTTCGGGCGTTCCGCGACGACGGCTGGAAGCTGGTCTGGGCGGACGACGGCAGCCACGAGCTGTACCACGTGCGCGGTGATCCCGCGGAGTCGGTGGATCGGTTCGAGAGCGACCCCGAGCGGGCCGGACGACTGCTCGCGGCGCTCGAGGAGTACGTCGCCGGGCTGGGCCCCGAGCCGCCGAACCCGCGCGTCCCGCAGCTCGATCCGGACGAGCTTCGGCGCCTCGAGGCGCTGGGCTACGCGCGGGGCCGGCCGCCGTGAGCGGGGCCGCTCGCGGCGCCCGGCTGTTCCTCGACGCCGACATGGGATCGGCAGAGACGCTGGCGCGCGGCGCGCAGCGGGCCGTCGTCTTCTCGGCCCAGCACCCGGAGCGCGAGGGCAGCAACCAGGACGCTGCCGCGGTGCTGGACTGGGGGTCCGACTCGCTCGTGCTGGCAGTCGCGGACGGCGTGGGGGGCCAGCCCGGTGGCGCCAGCGCGGCGCAGGTCGCGGTGGAGTGCCTGGCGCGCGCGGCGGCCGCTGCGTGGGACGCGGACGAGAGCCAGGTGCGCTCGGGGATCCTCGACGCGATCGAGGCGGCCAATCGCGAGGTATTGGAGCGCGGTGCGGGCGCCGCGACCACGCTCGCGGTGGCGCAGCTCTCGCCGGCCGGACTGCGCCCCATCCACGTGGGAGACTCGGCGATCTGCGTGGTGGGCCAGCGCGGCAAGCTCAAGCTCCAGACCGTGTCCCACTCGCCGGTGGGCTATGCGGTCGAGTCCGGGCTGCTGGACGAGGACGAGGCCCTGCACCACGACGAGCGGCACCTGCTGTCGAACGCAGTCGGCAGCCGCGACATGCGCACCGAGGTGGGCAGCCCGCTGCGCCTGGCCCCGCGCGACACGGTGCTGCTGGCGACCGACGGCCTGCTCGACAACCTGGCCACCGAGGAGATCCTGGAGACGATCCGCACGGGCCCGCTGGAGCGCGCCGCCGCCGCCCTCGCCCGCACCGCCCGCCAGCGCATGACGGCCCCGGCGACCGGCGAGCCCTCCAAGCCCGACGACCTGACGTTCATCCTCTGGCGCCAGGCCTGATCGACTTCGCTCGCCTACGGCTCGCTGCGCGCTCCGCCGCTACGCGGCTCCGCTTGCACGGGCGACCGTCCTGGCTCCGGTCGGCGTTGGCTTGCCGGCGGGACAGCCTGACGCCCGGAGCTCCCGTAGCCTTCTCAAAAAGACTGGGAGGGGAAAGCCGCAAGGGACGCCCGCTCTGCGGGCGGCGCGCGCAGCGAGCCGAAGGCGAGCGAAGTCCACCTAATGAAACGTGCCGGCCCGGGGCTCGCGGCGGCCGCACCAGGGGCAGAAGCGCCAGAAGGTGCGCGAGACGGGCCAGCGGCAGCGCGGACAGCGCTCCTTGAGCTCCGGGTGCGACCACAGCCGCCGGGGCTTCTGCTTGCAGACCGGGCAGTAGCGCATGAACGGGCGCAGCTCGCCGGGGCAGCCGCGCCGGGTGCAGCGGCGCTCGGCGCGGGGGTCGGGACGCGGCGGGCGGCCGTTGCCAGCGAAGCGACCCCGGTAGCACCACGGGCAGCTCGTCCACTCCGGGAGCACGCCGTGCTCGCAGTCGGGACACACCAGGGGGTAGCTGCTGACGTCGCGGAAGGAGTTGTCGGGTGTTCCGCACCACGGGCAGTGCGTCATCGACTCGGAGAGCGGACCGCCGCAGCGGAAGCAGTCGACGCGCATGCCGAGGCTGCGCCCGTAGCGGCGCCGGAACAGGCTCGACTCGACCGCCAGCGGCGTCTGCACCGGCGACCGCGTGCGGGACCGACGCGGCGCGGAGCGGCCCCGCTCGCGGCCGTTCTCGACGCGGCGCGCGGCCGCCCCGAGCGCCTCGTGCAGCGCCACCGCATCGGGGTAGCGCCAGCTCGGCTCGAACGCCGCCGCCTTGTGGAGCACCGCGTGATAGGGCTCCGGCACGCGTGCCACCAGGCGGTCGTGTCCCGGGGCCGGCCAGTCGAACGGCCAGGTGGGCAGCACCCCGGTGAGCAGCTCGTAGGCGATCAGTCCCAGCGAGAACACGTCCGAGCACAGCCGCGGTCGGCCGTAGGCCTGCTCGGGAGCCATGTAGCCGAGCGTGCCGGCCTCGGTGACGGTGCGGGTGCGGTCGGTCGCGACGCGCGACACCCCGAAGTCCGTGAGCGCGGCGTGGCGGTCGGCGAAGATCAGCACGTTCTCGGGCTTGACGTCGCGGTGCATGACGCGCTGGGCGTGCGCGTGCGCCAAGCCCGCCGCCACGTCGTGGATCACCGCGATTCCGACGCGCGGCGAGCGCCGCGCCGTGGCGAAGTGGGCCAGATTGCGCTCGGCCAGGTCCTGGGCGATCACGAAGTGGCCGTCGACCCAGTCGGCGTTGCGCATCGCCACGATGTTGGGGTGCGAGAGCCGCGCCGCGATCCGGGCCTCGTGCTCGAGCTCGGCGCGGCCGACCGCGGCCACCAGCTCGGGCGCCGCCACCTTGAGCGCGAGCAGCCGGTTCTCGACCGTGTCGCGCACCTTCCACACCGACGAGAAGGCGCCCCGCCCCAGCAGGCGCTCCAGCCGGTACTTCCCGAGCCGCGATCCTCGGCGGAGTCTCGTGGGGTGGGCGGCCATGGGCGGAGGGGCTCCCGGCGGGCCCGAGGAGCGATGGTGGAGCCGAGCGGGATCGAACCGCCAACCTCTGCGTTGCGAACGCAGCGCTCTCCCAGTTGAGCTACGGCCCCGGGCAGAAGGACGACGGTAGAGCCCGGCCCCGACAGCGTCAACTTGTGGACTTCGCTCGCCTGCGGCTCGCTGCGCGCGCCGCCGGAGGAACCGGCGGCGCTTGCGCGGGCGGCGACGTGCGATTCTCCCGGGCTGGCAGGCCGGCGAGACCGCACGAGGGGCTTGCATTCTGCCCCCTCGTGGGGGCACGCTCTGGGGGCGTGACGATCGACGTCCGGACGATCCTGGTGCCGCTCGACTTCTCGGCCCACGCCGACGCGATCCTGGAGTGGGCGGCGCATCTGGCCGAGGAGCACGCCAGCCGGCTCGTGCTGCTCCACGCCTACCACCTGCCGGTGGACTTCCAGCAGCTCGAGGGCGCCTATCTGCCGCCCGACTTCTGGGCCAACGTGAAGACCGACGCCGAGGAGAACCTGGAGCGCTACGCGCGGCCGCTGCGCCAGCGCGGGCTCGAGGTGGAGATCGCGGTGCGCGAGGGCTACCCGGCCACCGTGATCGAGGACGAGGCCGAGACCCTGCACGCCGACCTCGTCGTGATCGGCACCCGTGGCCACGGCGGCCTCAAGCACCTGCTGCTGGGCAGCATCGCCGAGCGGGTGGTCCAGAAGGCGCCCTGCCCGGTGCTGACGGTGAAGACGCCGGACTGACTCCACCCCGGCGCAGCGAGCCGTAGGCGAGCGAAGTCCACCTACCGAGAGACCAGCGGCATCTCGTTGCTGGCGAGACCCCGCGGGTTGAGGACCTGGAGCGTGTGGGGACCCGGCGCGGGCGCTGCGTCGAGGGTGACCACCAGCCGGCTCGGGTCGCCGGGGTCGCGCCGCTCGAGCGTGCAGCCGGCGCAGGGAGCGCCGTCGACCAGGACGCGGGCGGCCGGGTCGACGCCCGCGCTCTGGAGCAGCAGGGTCGCGCTCGCGCCCGCGCTCGGACGCGGAATCGTGCCCCACAGGCGGGGCTCGTCCCCGCCGGCCACGACCCCGCCCGGCAGCTCGGCCCGCAGCGTCAGCGCGACGTCGCCCGTGACGAGCGCGCGCAGCTCGGCGCCGGTGCGCGCCTCGCCGCCCGCCACCCACAGGCCCGTGCCGGGTGCGTAGCGATGCGCGCCGAGGTCCGCGCTGCGCGCCGCGGCCGAGATCTTCCCGGCGTCGGCCGCCGCCTCGAAGGCGTCCATGGCCGCGGCCGTGGCCGCGTCGCCCGCGCTGGCGGCCGTCACCGTGAGCTGTCGCCCCAGCATCCCCGGCAGCCCCACGCTCATCTCGTTCAGGAACTCCCACATGTCCTCGCCGCGCACCCCGTAGATGGCGATGAAGCCGGCGTTCACGTTCGGATCGAGCGCGAACGGGCTGTCGGGGAACACGGCCAGGAACGACCCGCGCTCGCTGTGTCCGACCCCGTCGGGATCCCAGGTGTCGTGCGCGAGGTTCAGGCCGTCCAGGAACTCCATCGCCTCCTCGGCCTGGAACATCCCGTTCGAGAACAGCAGGAAGCGGTCCCACATGCCGCGGATCGTGGGCGCGTCGAAGCCGCCGACGAAGCCCGAGTTGGAGGCGACGCCGAGCGGCAGGGCGTGGCAGCCCCCGCCGGCGCTCCCGCACGACAGGTTGGCCGCCGTCCCGGCGCCGTCGTCGTTGGTGAAGAAGTCGCGCATGCCCTGGAGCGCGGCCGGCGACAGCGCGTCGTCGGCCCGCCGCCTCGGCGACGGCGGGTACGACACCGCCATCAGGAAGCTCGCCATGTCGTCGCGCTCGCTCTCGTCGAGCGCCCCCCCGTCCGCGCACGGGGGGTCGCACATCACCCCGGACAGGCTGGCGTCGACCAGGTGGCGGAAGCAGGCGTGCTCGCCGCCGGGCGCGGCGGGGTCGCAGTCGGGCGCCGAGTCGCCCGGCACGAAGGCCCCGGGCAGGGGATCGCCGAGCGTCCCGTCCCAGTGGAGCGGCAGCGTGCCGCGCAGGCCCCGCACCGGCATGGTGGTGCGCGGCTCGGGCTTCTCGCCACTCGGCGGCAGCGGATCGTTCGGCCCCTCGGCCGTGTTGATCACCCACTGGAGCTGGTCGGTGTGGCCGCCGGGGTGGCACGATTCGCACGAGAACGTGCCGGTGGTGGAGGCCGAAGCCGATGCGAACGCGATGCGCCCGCGCCGCACGGCCGGGGGCGTCGGGTCGGAGCCCACCTCCAGCGTCGCCTGCACCACCGGCGCGTCGAGGTCGGCGAGCGACACGACCGAGACGGTGCCGTCGACGGTGTTGAGCACGTAGGCGGCGTCCGCGTCTCCGCTCGGCGCCGAGCGCAGCGCCACGCCCTGCGGAATCGCGCCGGTCGCCACCGACCCGCGCACCGCGCCGGCGGCGTCGACCACGAACAGCCCCGGCCGATCCGCCGCGCCGTCGGAGCCGGACGCCGTGATCACGCGCGCGTTGCCGCTCGCGCTCTCGGCGATCCCGTACGGGGTCGGGACGGGCTGGCCCGCCGCGACGTCGAGATCGACGCGGGTGATCGACCCGCTCGCGCAGTCCGGATCGCAGTCGAGCACCGAGAGCAGGTTGTCGAACATGCGGTTCTCGAGCGCGAGGAGGCCGTCGAGCTCGTTGCGCGCGTCGGCGCTGGTGAGGCTCACGCGCGAGGCGTCCGCATTGGCGCTGATCCCGTAGATCAGGGTCGACACGCCCTCGACCGTCTCGAGCAGCTCCAGCGTGCCCGCGTCGTAGACGAACAGGTCGCGGTCGGGCTGGTCGCCGTCGACGATGATGCGCCCCCCCAGGTTCGGGTCGAAGATGAAGCGGTTGCCGTCGACGACCAGGTCGAACTCGCAGCCCTCGTCGAAGGGATCGCTCTCGTCGAGCGGGCGCGGGTCGAGCCCCAGGAACTGCACGCAGGTGGGGAACTCGGTCTGGTTGTTCGACTCGAAGGCGGCCACGAAGAGCCGGCCGCCGGCGACCGCGAGGGCGCGCGGGCCCTGCGCGCCGACCGCCAGTCGCGTGGCCGAGACGCTGGCCGTGCCGTCGGGCGCGACGTCGAGCACCACGACCTGGTTGGGGTCGTCGAGCGTGACGAAGGCGCGCGACGGACTCGCGAAGACGATGCCGGTGGGCTCGTTGAGCCGCGACACGCCGTCCGCGTCCTCGAGCGCGAGGGTCTGCACCACCTCGAGCCGCGCCCGCTAGCGGTCGGGGCGGGAGAGCTGGCCGAGGCGGCCGGCGGGGTGGCGGGCGTGGTACTCGTCGCGGGTGAAGCCTCGGGCGTCTTCGAGTGCTGCGGAGAGGGCGGCGAGGACGAGCAGCTCGGCGGCGGCGCTGGCGCGCGGCGCCAGGCCCAGGCCGCCACCCTCGCGCGCGACCCCGGCGTCGAGCACCACGTCGGAGGCGGCCGCCAGTGCCGAGTCGAGACCGCCAGTCACGGCGATGATGCGGGCGCCGCGCGCGCGCGACACTTCGATGGCGTCGAGCAGGTCGCGCGTCGTGCCGCTGTTGCTGATCGCGATCACCACATCGCCGGCGACGATCTGGCCCGCGCTGCCGTGCACCGCCTCGGTCGCGTGCAGGAACGTGGCGGGCGTACCGGTCGAAGACAGCAGCGACGCGCCGTAGTGGGCCAGGTGCTCGGGCTTGCCGACCCCGGTCACGTGCACCCGCGCCCCGACGCGCTCGGCCTCGCGCACCAGGCCGACGGCGCCGGCGTAGGCGTCCGCGTCCATCCGCTTGCTCAGGGCCGCGAGCTCCTCGACCGCGACGCCGAGCGCCGCCTGCGCGCTCTGCGGCGCGCGCGCCTCGCGCGTCTCGTCCGCGCGCGAGGGCGCCGGCTCGAACGCGGCGCCGTCGTACAGCGCGATCGCGCGATGGCGCGCCGCGCGCGGGTCCTCGGGGAACGCACCCCAGCGCTCGACGCAGGCGGCACCGCACGCGTTGGCGAGCCGCGCCGCGTCGGCCCAGTCGAGCCCCTGGTGGAGGCCGGCCAGCAGGCCGCCCAGGAAGGCGTCCCCGGCGCCGGTCGCGTCGACCGCGCGCACGCGATAGCCCGGGACCTGCCCCTCGAAGCCCGCCGTCGCGACCGCACAACCGTCGGCCCCGTCTGTCACCACCACCGCCTGGTTGCCGAAGCGCTTGCGGATGCGCCTCGCCAGCTCCAGCGCGCCGCCCTCGGCCTGTCCCTCGAGCTCGCGCGCGGCCCGCTTCGACGGCTTGAGCAGGTCGGCGTCGCCCAGGACCTCGAGCAGCAGCGCCTCGTCGCCGAGCGCGGGCACCGCGTCGGAGGGAGGCACGTCCAGGTCGACGCAGGTGGCGAGACCCGCCTCGCGCGCCAGCCGCAGCGCCTCGCGCACCGCGCCGAGCGGCACCTGGTGCACCTCGGTCGAGAGCCGCGCACCGCGGCGCACGAAAGCGGCGTGGCGGGTGCGCACGTGATCGGCGTTGGTCTCCGCCGTGGCGGCCGCGTCGAAGTAGATGGCGCGCTCGCCGCTCGCGTCGACGAAGATCTCGGCCACCGAGCTCGCCGAGCCGTCCAGCACCAGGTGGTGCTCGATGCCGGCGCGGTCCATCGCCGCGCGCAGCGCGCGCCCGGCGTCGTCGTCCGCCTGCCTGCCGAAGATGCCGGTACGCAGCCCGAGCGCGCTCGCCCAGCCGAGCTGGTTGAGCAGCACGCCGCCCACCGCGTGGCGCACCGAGCTGCCGTCCTCGAGGCGGTCGAGCGGTCCCTTCTCGTCGGGCCCCACGATGCGCGCCGCCCGGTGCAGGCGATCGACCACCATGCTGCCGATTCCCACCAGGTCGAGGGAATCGCGGCTCACGCGATGCTCCGGCCCTCGCGCGCGGCGGGCGCGCCCTCGGGCTCGCTCACCCAGGGCGCCCGGATGCGCCGGGCCGCCAGCTCGCGCACCTCGGCGAACACCTCGTCGAAGCGCTCGGCGTCGGGACGCGCGAGGAAGGGCGTGCCGGACGCGACTGCGTCGCTCGTGATCACGCCGAGCGCGTAGAGCGCCCGCTTCAGACAGGCGATGGTGCGCTTGCCGACGCTCGCGCGGGTGCCCTCGCGGAACGCGTCGAGCACCTCGCGGACCTCCTGCATGCGCTCGAGGTCGCCCGCGCGGCACACCTGCCAGGCCCGCGCCCACTCGCGCGGCAGCGCGTTGGCGGGCCCCGCCACCACGCCGACCGGCAGGCCGCCGCTCAGGCGCCAGCGGTTCCAGTGCTCGGCGATGCTGCCGAGGAGGCCGCCGCTCGGCGGCTTGAACAGTCCGAAGATCAGCATCGCGTCGCCGACGTAGATGCCGAACTCGCCGCGGTCGTTGAAGGTGCGGGCCGCCTTGGTGTAGTTCCCGAGCACCCGGCGGGGCGCCGACACCTTGATGCCGCGCACGAAGTCGAGCCGCGACATCGCCTTCACCTGCCGCGTGCGGATGTGCGGCACGCGCGGGTCGACCGCGATGTCGGCGTTGTCGTACAGGAACACCGGGATGCGACGCGTGCGCGCATCGAGCAGGTCGGCGACGTCGCGCGCCACGAAGCGCACCGGATCGTCGATGCCCTCGATCGAGAGCGGCGCCAGCACCGCCGCGTCGGCACCGCACGAGATCGCCAGATCGAGGTTCTCGAGCGTCTCCTCGGGACTGGGGGCCGTCACGCCTGCCCACATCTCGACGTTGCGCCCGATGTGGCCGGCCAGCTCGGCGTTCTGCTTGGCGACCTCTTCGGCGCAGAGCTGGATCACGCGCTTGCGGACCGAGTTGGGCACGTGGTCCCACTCGCCCGTGGTCCCGGCCGCGAACACGACGTCGGCACCGTAGCCGCCCTGGATCACCCAGCGGACGACCGCGCGCTGATCCTCTTCGATCAGCGCACCGGCCTCGTCCAGCACCGTGACGACGGGCACCGAAAGACCCCGCCGCGGGCGCGTCTCCTCGACCGTACGCAGGACTCTGTCCTCCAGCCCCGGAGGGCCCCCCTGAACGGGTCAAGCTGCCGCGCCCAGCCTCGTTTCGCAACCCGGTTGGGTGGACTTCGCTCGCCTACGGCTCGCTGCGCGCTCCGGCTTCGCCTCCGCTTGCGGGGGCGCTGCGGGCGCCCTCCGAGTTCCTGCCCCGCCCCGCCGGCCTGCCAGCCCGGTTCGAAGCCGCGAAGGTCGCCCGCGCAAGCGCCGCCGGTTCCTCCGGCGGCGCGCGCAGCGAGGCGAAGCCGAGCGAAGTCCTTCAGACCGTCTCGAAGAAGAAGGTCATCTCGACGTGGAGAGCGCGGGCGAGCTTGTAGAGGCTCGAGAGCGAGGCGGCGCTCTTGCCCAGCTCGATCTGGGAGATCAGGCTCACCGAGAGGCCGGTCCGGTTGGCGACCTGCTTGAGGGTGAGCTCGTGCTCGCTGCGCCGCCTGCGCACGCGGCGGCCGATCTCGCTGTTGAGGTGCTGCTCGAGGTCGACCGGCAGGCCCTTCTCGCGGATCGCGGCGTCCAGGGTGCGGCGCAGGTCGTCGGGCTCCACCGGCTTGGGCAGGTACTCGAAGGCCTGGTGCTTCATCGCCGCCACGGCGGTCTCGACCGTGGGCTCCTCGGCCAGCGCGATCAGGCACAGATCGGAGTCGCAGGCGCGCACGGCGGCCAGCCGCACCTCGGCCTCGTCCGCGTCCTCCGGGAGGTCGAGCAGCACGAGCTGCACCCGGCCCGAGCGCACCGCCTCGCGGATCCCGGCAAGATCGCCGAGGGCGGTGACCCGGCAGCCCTCGCCGGCGAGGAACGCCTTCAGCTCGAGGCAGCTCTCCGGGTCGGGATCGACCACCAGCGCGCTCAGGCGCGAAGCCGCACCCCCCATCACAACCTCCCGAAATCGCTCGTATTCCGGCTCCTACCCGTGCTGGGAAGCACTTCGGTAGTTCCACCGACTTCCCTTAGCCCGAAATCCCGAGGGGCGTGCCGGCGACACGTGGGGCAACCCACACGGCCCTCTATCATGAAATCCAAGGAGGCAGGCAGCGGCAGGCTGCCGGGAGGAACCAGCAGTATGCGGCGAGCTCACGCGGCAGTGGCCTTCGCGCTCTCGGGCGCACTCGCGATGGGGATCGGGGCGCCCGGCGCCCAGGCCGACCCGCCGCCCACGCTCTCGTACCAGGGCCTGCTGCTCGACGCCGCGGGAGAGCGGCAGAACGGGCTGCTCGAGATCCTGTTCTCGATCTACGACGTCGACGCGGGCGGCGTGCCGCTGTGGGTGGACGTCCAGTCGGTGGACGTGGCCGACGGCGTCTTCCACGTGCTGCTGGGGAGCACGACGAATCCGCTTCCGGTGGGTCTGTTCGCGGGGCCGCGCTTCCTCGGGGTCACCGTCACCGGCGACAGCGAGCTGGTGCCGCGCACGCGGCTGGTCTCGAGCCCCTACGCACTGGCGTGCCAGGACGCCAGCTCCCTCCAGGGCCTGCCGGCGTCGGCGCTCGACCAGTCGGCGCACGTCGCGGACACGAGCAACCCGCACGCAGTCGGCTGGAAGCAGCTCTCGGGGATCCCCGCCGGCTTCTCGGACGGCGTGGACGACGACTCGGGCGGCGACGTCACCAGGGTGACGGCCGGCTTCGGCCTGACCGGCGGCGGCTCGACCGGCGACCTCGTGCTGTCGGCGAACACCGCCCTGATGCAGCGCCGCGTCAACGGCCAGTGCGTCGCGGGCGAGTTCATGCAGGCGGTGGCGCAGAGCGGCGCCGTGACCTGCGCCGCCGATCAGGACACCGACACGAACGCCGACACGCTGTGCACCTCCACGCTTCTCCTGAACGGCAGCGGCAGCTGCGTGCTCCCGAACGACCACGAGCACTTCGGGCAGACGTGGACGGGCGCGCTCGCTGGCCCCGGCTTGAGCGTCGAGAACACCGCCGTGGTGTTGGGGAGCTCCGCCGTCGAGGGCACGCAGCCCAACGTCGTGGCGAGCGGCTACCTCGGCGTCGAGGGCGCCAACGACTTCGCCGGGATCCCGGCGCTCGACATCGGCGGCCGCGAGCTCGGCGTGCTCGGCATCGCCAACGACACGGGTGCGGCCGACAACTTCGGGCTCTACGGCTACTCGAACGGCGTCGGGATCCACGCCGAGGGCGGCATCCTGGCCGGCGAGTTCGTGGGCGACGTCGAGGTGGAGGGCGAGCTGGTCGCGGACCGCCTGCGCTACCGGACGCCGCGCACCCACTACTACTCGGTCGGTGACGGCGACTTCCACACGGGCTCCGGACAGCCCTATCGCACCAGCGGCGGCCCGGGCGGCAGCTACATCTTCGACACCGGCGCCGGCTGGCTCGTCGCCGGGCTCCACCTGCCCCACGGCGCCGTGATCCGGCGCTTCAAGGTGATCACCGACGACGGCGCTGCGGGCGACCTGCTCGTGACGCTCTCGCGTCGCCTGCACACGGGCAGCGGCTTCGCCTCGCTCGCGTCGGTGAGCAGCTCCGGAACGCCCGGCATCCAGACGCTGACCGACACGACCATCTCGAATGCCACGATCGACAACGACCTCTTCGCCTATCACGTGCGCGCCTCCAGCGCGAGCTGGCCGGGAACGGCTGCACTCACGATCAAGGGCGCCGTCGTCGAGTACACGCTCGACGAGGCGCTCTGAGCGCGCCTACGGCGCGGACGCAGCCGGAGGAGCGGGGCCGCTGGCGCGGACGTGCAGGCGCAGCGGCGGCGCGCCCGGCGTGCGGGCCTCGAGCCAGGCGGGGAAGCGCACCGCGTCGAACTCGGCGACCGGGCCGAGCCGGTAGCGGCCGGCGCCCGCCTCGTCGATGCGCAGCGGCTGGCGCGACTCGATCGAGACCCACAGCGCGGTGCGGCCGTTGGCCTCGAACGGGCCGGGGTCGCGCCCGCCCACCACCCAGCAGTCCTGCTCGGCCTCGATGCCCAGGTCCACGCGCTCGGGCTCGCCGCCCAGCACGCGCAGCGCCGACTCGAGCGCCTCGGAGCGGTCGGCCTGGAGCAGCCGCACCGGCGGCAGCAGCCGTCGCGGATCCTCCAGCGGGGCGCCGTCGAGCTGCGCGCCGTAGCCGCTGCCGAGCCGCTCGTGCACCTCGACGCTGCCGTCGAGACGCGTCAGCTCGAGGCGCGCCGTGCCGGCCGGGTCGAGGCGCAGCGAGCCGCTCGCGCGCACCGCGCCCGCGGCGTCGGCCAGCTCGACCTGGAACTCGAGCGGGCCGCCGCGCCGGGCGTCGGCGTTGGTCGCCGCGACCGCCTTCCAGATGCGCGGCGGGTCGGGCACGTGCGCCCCGGCGCTCGCGGCCAACGCGAGCACCAGCGCCAACGCGCAGGCGGGCCCGCGCGTCCTCGCGCGGCGTCTCACCCGCGCGACGCCGGTCCCGCCAGCCGCGAGGCACCCGCGTACTGCGCGCGCCCGCCCAGCTCCGACTCGATGCGCAGCAGCTGGTTGTACTTGGCGATCCGGTCGGAGCGCGACAGCGACCCGGTCTTGATCTGTCCCACGCCGGTGGCGACGGCGAGGTCGGCGATCGTGGTGTCCTCGGTCTCGCCCGAGCGGTGCGAGATGACCGAGGAGTAGCCCGCGCCGCGCGCGATCTGGATCGCCTCGAGCGTCTCGGTGAGCGTCCCGATCTGGTTCACCTTGATCAGGATCGAGTTCGCCACGTGCTGCTCGATGCCCTGCTTGAGGATGGCGGGGTTGGTCACGAACAGGTCGTCGCCCACGAGCTGCACGCGGTCGCCGAGGCGCTCGGTCAGCGCCGCCCAGCCCTTCCAGTCGCCCTCGTCGAGGCCGTCCTCGATCGAGACGATCGGGTAGCGCGAGAGCCAGTCCTCCCAGAAGCCGATCATCTCGTCGGGCGAGTGGGTCACGCCCTCGCCTTCGAGCACGTAGCTCCCATTCTTATAGAACTCGGAGGCGGCCGGGTCGAGCGCGATCGAGACCTGCTCGCCGGGCTTGTAGCCGGCCTTCTCGATCGCGGCGAGCACCAGCTCGAGCGCCTCGCGGTTGCTCCCCAGGTTGGGGGCGAAGCCGCCCTCGTCGCCCACCGAGGTGGCGTAGCCCTTGTCGTGCAGCACCTTGGCCAGTGCGTGGAAGATCTCGGCGCCCCAGCGCAGCGCCTCGGCGAAGCTCGGCGCGCCGAGCGGGAAGATCATGAACTCCTGGCAGTCCACGCTGTTGTCGGCGTGGGCGCCGCCGTTGAGCACGTTCATCATCGGCGCCGGCAGCACCACCGCGTCGTTGCCACCGATCCAGCGGTAGAGCGGCAGCCCGGCGCCGGCCGCGGCCGCGTGCGCCGAGGCCAGCGAGACGCCCAGCAGCGCGTTGGCGCCGAGCCGCGACTTGGTGTCGGTGCCGTCGAGCTGGAGCAGCGCGCGGTCGAGCGCCTCCTGCTCGCCGATCCCGTCGAGCTCGAGCCCGTTCACGGCGGCCGCGATCTCGCCGTTCACGTTGCCGACGGCCTGCTGCACACCCTTGCCGCCGTAGCGCGCGGAGTCGGCGTCGCGCAGCTCGAGCGCCTCGCGCGAGCCGGTCGACGCGCCCGACGGCACCGCCGCCCGCCCGCAGTAGCCGCCGGACGTGTGGACCTCGACCTCGACCGTGGGATTGCCGCGCGAGTCGAGGATCTCGCGCCCCACCACCCGCTCGATTCGCTGTGCCATCAGGGGGTCCTCCTTGCCTCTGGGCGCGGGAAGCTAGCGCAAGCGAAGGCGAAGCCGGAGCGCGCAGCGAGCCGCAGGCGAGCGAAGTCCGTTCAAGCCGGCCCGCGTGCCACCACCACCGGGGCCCCGTCGGGGCCGTCCAGGACAGAGGCCTCGATGCCGAAGGCCGCGCGCAGGTGCTCGGGCACGAGCACCTCGGCCGGCGGCCCGTCGGCCAGGATGCGGCCGTCGGCCAGCAGCGCCACGCGGTCACAGTGGCGCGCCGCCAGCGCCAGGTCGTGCGACACCACCAGGGCGCCGCGTCCCTGGGCCGCGAGCCGGCGCACGATGCGCAGCACGTCGAGCCGGTGGCGCAGATCCAGGAAGGCGGTGGGCTCGTCGAGCAGCAGGAAGCGCGGATCCTGCGCCAGCGCGCGCGCCACCACCGCGAGCTGGCGCTCGCCGCCGGAGAGGTCCAGGACACAGCGGTCCGCGAACGCCTCCATCCCCACCTGCTCGAGCGCGCTCCGGGCCGCCTCGAGGTCGGCCTCGCCCTCGAAGCCGAGCCAGCCCAGGTGGGGGGTGCGCCCCATCAGCACCACCTCGGCCACGCGGAACGGGAACGGGATCTGCGTCTCCTGCGGCACCACCGCCACCGCGCGCGCCAGCTCGCGACGCGAGCGCGCGGCGAGCGGGGCGCCGTCCAGCAGCACCGCTCCGGCATCGGGCGCCCGCACGCCGCTCGCGACGCGCAGCAGGGTGGTCTTGCCCGCACCGTTGCGCCCGACCAGGCCCACCACCTCGCCGGGCTCGACGCGCAGGTCGACACCGGCGAGCACGGGCCGGCTGCCCAGGGACACCGCGACGTGACGCAGCTCGAGGGAACCGCTCATCTCACGAGGATTCTACAAAGCTTTCCGCAGGGCCCGCCCGAGGCCGCGGTGGGGCCGTATGCTCGGCGCCGTGGACGCGCGAATCCTCGGGCGCTGTGCTGCGATCGGGCGGGTCCGCGAGGAGCTGGCGTGCCTCGCCGCGGAGCCGCTGCGCAGCGTGCTGGTGATCGGCGAGACCGGAACCGGCAAGGACCTGGTGCCGCGCGTGCTCGCCGCGCGTTCCCGGCACCTGCGCGACGAGGTCGAGGTGTTCAACTGCCCCGCGGTGCCCAGCGACCACCTCGAGAGCGAGCTGTTCGGCACCCGGCGTGGGGCCTACCCGGGCGCGCTCGATCGCCCCGGCGCCGCCGAGCGCGCGCGCGGCGGCGTGCTGTTCCTCGACGAGATCGGCGCGATGTCGCTGGCCCACCAGGGCAAGGTGCTGCGCCTGCTCGAGAGCGGCGAAGCGCGGCGACTGGGCGCCACGCGCCCCTACCACAGCGACGCGACGGTCGTGGCCGCCACCAACGAGGACCCGCTCGCCCTGATCGAGCGCGGGGCGCTGCGCTCGGATCTCTACTACCGCCTGGTGCAGGACGCCGTGATCGAGCTGCCGCCGCTGCGCGAGCGGCCCGGAGACCTGCCGATCCTGGCGACCGCGTTCCTCCGCGAGGTGTCGCCCGGCGCCGAGATGACCTGCGACGCGCTGGCCGCGCTCGACGCCTACGCCTGGCCGGGCAACGTGCGCGAGCTGCGCGCCGTGGTGCGCGGTGCCGCGCGGTTGGCGCGCGACCGAGCCGTGCGGCGGGACGCGATCGGCGAGGCGCTGCGGCGCGTGGCGCGAACGACGCTGCGGCCGCCGCAGATCGGCGTCGGCGTGCCGCCCACGCCGGGCGCCCCGCCGCGGTTCGACGCCGCCGTCGTCGCAGTGCGCCGTCAGCTCCTGGTCGAGACGCTCCAGGTCGCCGGCGGCAACCGCACCCGGGCCGGCATCCTGCTCGGCTTCCACTGCGCGGGAGCTGGGGCGGCGGGTGCCGTCGATCTGCGCGCGCGCAAGCGGGCCCACCGCCGCTTCAGCTACTGGTGGGACCGGCTGGTGGAGCCCGGCCCGGACGACAGGCCGCGCGAGGCGGCGGTCTGCACCACGTGGGCCGCCGACCAGAACAGGTAGAGCGACGGGGCGAACGCTACGACGCGGCCCAGATGGTCCGGCTCGAGCGGAGCCAGCAACAGGGCGGCACACGGCAGTGCGGGCACGAGGTGCGCGACGACGAGCCACCGATCCCGACGGCGTGCCTCACCAGGATCATGACGGCGACGCTCGCGCTGTCGTGTGGCGAACTGGAGCTGGAACGAGACGATGTGGTAGAGCGACCAGAGCGCGAACACCTCGGCGGGGCGCACCCACTGCGAGACGTCGATCGGGAGCAGGAGGGAGCCCCCGGCGAGCAGGAGACCGGGCGCGCGAGCACGACCACGGGCGCTCGCCATCGCCGCAACGCCCGCGACGACGGCCAGCCACCGCGCCGCGGCACCGGCAAGCCCGAGGTCGAGCGCATTCCCCAGCGTCCGCGCCAGGTGGGCGGCGCTCGTCGCGTCTGGCATCGCCGCCAGGAAGAGCGCGACCGAGCCCGATGCCATGCCGATGGCGAGCAAGGGCTCGCTCCCCCGCAGCCGAACGGGACCGGGCCGCCCGGTCGCCCGGTCGCTGCGCGCCAGCGCGAGGTCGTTCTCGAACGCATGCCAGACTGCGAGGAAGAGCAAGGGCAGCACCAGCGCCGGACAGCCGGGAAGCGCTGCGGCGTAGGCTGCGAAGAGCGAGAGCACGAGACTCACCGCGAGCGCACCGCCGAGCACCGCCGACGCGCGCGGCCTGCCCATCCCGCGGCGCCGCCGGACCGAGAAGAGCGCCGCGCCGAGCAGGTGCCCGTAGCCGGGAACCAGCACGAGCAGGTAGACGATGCGGTCGCGCTCGCCCGCATCCGGGACCAGCGCCCGCAGCCCGAGCAGCGTCGCCAGCACGATGCCGAGCGACAGCGCGCGATTCGCCCAGACGGCGCGCGCCGTCACGATTGGCGGGCAGCGTACCGGGACCGGAGCACGGACGCGTAGACCACCCCGACCAGGGCGCAGATCAGCGCGAGCGGCCAGCCGGTCCAGGGCGAGAGGAATCCCACCGACACCAGCCAGAGGTTCGCCGCCGCGGCGGCGACGCCCAGCAGGCCGGCCGCGCCCACCAGCCAGGTGGGCCAGCTCCGCAGCGCGCGCGCGGCGCGCACGCCCAGCGGTCCACCGTCGACCCGCTCGAGACCGACCAGGTAGCGGCGCACGGCCACTCCGTAGGCCACCATGAGCAGGCCGACCGAGTAGACCAGAAACGAGACCGGGAGCTGCAGAATGATGCGCACCGGGGGGAGCACGAACATCGCCACCAGCCCCACGACCGCCGCGCGCCGCAGGAACCGCCGGAGCGACGCGCCGCGTTCATCGGGCACCAGGTAGGCCGGGCCCGCCCACGGGAGCCACGGACAGAAGATCTCGCGCCCTGCGTCGTCGCGCTGGAGCATGGGATCCACCATGCGATCGACCAGACTCATCGCTCCTCCTTGCTTCGCCTGGCGCGCCAGGCCGCCAGGGCGAGCACCGCGTTGACCGGCACCAGCACCGCCAGCAGGCGCAGTGCAACGGGCGCAGGAAGCGTCGTGGACTCGACGGGCGAGCAGCCGACCAGCGGCCCCTCGACGCCGAAGCCGGGCACCGGCGGGCCGCTCAGGACCGTGCCGCCGGGCGACGACGAGGAGCCGGCCCCGCTGGTGCCGAACGCAGGAACCAGCTGAAAAGTGCCGCCGCGCTCGCGCGTCAGGGCCTGGTAGACGAACAGGCCCACAGCCTGGCCGTACACGTTCCCCAGGGCGATCCCGAGGGCGATTCCCGCCGGCCCTCCGACCGAAGCGCCGAGGGCGGCTCCGAGCGCCGCCCCCGCGATGGCGGCCGCCCCGGCGGCGAAGTTCACGCCAGCCGATGCCAGCCCGCTCGGGTCCCAGAGCTCCACGGGATTGCCGAGCGTGTAGGCGTACTGGTTGACGAGCTGATGGATCGGATCAGGCGCCAGGAAGCGCGCCGCCGCCGGGTCGTAGGGCCGCGCCCCGATCAGCACCAGGTCACCGAGATCGCGGCCGCGCGCGAAGCCCGCCGCGTCGACCGCCGCCCCGAGGGCGACCTCGAGCCCGTACGGCCCATACTGAAAGAGTGCGACGACGTCCCCCTGCTGATCGGCCACGAGCTTCGGGTTGCCCCGGAAATCGAAGTGGCGGTACAGGTGGTTGCCCGCGATCAGGTCGAGGCGCACCTCGCCCAGGTCGAGGCCGACCGGGTTGCCCGCCGCGTCGGCCTGAACGAGACCGCCGAAGCGCATGCGGACCTCGACCCCGCCGATCGAGCGGGCCACGGCGCGGCCCTGCGTGTCCCAGGCGAACGTGTTCGACCCGATCGCCGCGACGCGGCCCGCGCCGTCCCAGGCGAGCGCTGTTCCGCTGCGCTCGGTCGCGAAGCCGGCCGCGTCGTAGGCATAGGTATGGACCGGGGCTCCGCCGGCCTCGATCCGTTGCAGCCGGTTGCGTTCGGCGTTGTAGACGTGGAGCCCGTGCGCGCTCTGCGTCAGGTTGCTCGTGTGGTCGTACTGGAGCGCGATCCCGCTCCCGTACGCGCCGACCCGCAGGCCTGCCCGGCTGAGGGGCAGCGGGCCCCGCTCGGGCATCAGCCAGTACCTCTCGAAGCTGCTCGAGACCAGAGCGCCCGACGTGTCGGTGGTGGCCGAGATGCACTGCGCCGCGAAGGCACACGCGGTGTCGAACGGATCGACCACCGTGCTCTCGACCACGGCCCCCGCCAGATCGGTCGTAATCGCTCCGATCAGCTCGCCGCTGGCCGGGTCGTAGCTGAAGCTGCGCGTGAGGCCGTTGCCGTAGCGCGTGCTGGCCACTGCACCCGCGGTCCAGACGCGGTCGATCCGCGGCACGCCGCCGTCCAGCACCTGCGTCTCGCGGTCGGCGCCGTCGTGGAGGAAGCCGAGCTGGCGCAGCACCGAGCCATCCGGGTTGCGCAGCAGCGCGTGGTCGACGCGCGAGCGCGCGTCGTAGCCCAGCTCGATCCGCTCGCCGCCTGGGAACACCGTCTCGACCAGCCTGCCGGCGCCGTCGTAGACGAAGCCCTCGTCGCCCGGGTAGCTGCTGTCACGGATCGAGACGAGACGTCCCGCATCCCAGGTGAGGCTGGCCGACTCTTCCAGGGCGCCGTGGCGCAAGATGCGGCGCGCTGCGATGCGGCCAGCCGCATCGTAGTCCCACTCCTCGCGCATCCCGTTGGCGCGCTCGGTGGACACGATGCGACCCAGCTCGTCGCGCGCGAACCAGGTCGAAGCCCAGACTCCGTCGGCGCGCTCGCGCCGCTCGACCAGGCGGCCGAGCGCGTCGTACACGAATTCGGTGTCGGCGCCGGCGGGCCGCAGCATGCGCGTGCGCTGGCCGTCGCTGCGGTGCTCGATCGCGAGCAGCTCACTCGAGGTCGGTCCCACGGCGGCGTGGTTGGCCAGCTCGAGCAGCGCGACGTTGCGGTCGGCGTCGAAGGCGCGGCGCACCACGCCGCCGAGACCTGGCGCTGCCTCGCCTTCGAGCCCGGCCCCCTCGAGGAGGTTCCCCACGGCGTCGTACACGAGCTCGGTCTCTGCGCCGGCGCGGAGGACCCGCGTCGGATGTCCGTGCTCTCCATGACCCGAGAACGTCGTCACGACCCCGTTCGGCTCGGTCCGACTCGCGACCTCCTCGTCGGGCCCGTAGCCGAAGCTCGTGGTCTCGCCGGCGCCGTTGGTGATCGACTCGAGGCGACCCTGCGCGTCGTAGCTGCGCTGCTCGAGCACGCCGACGGCGTCCTGCGCGACGACCAAGGGCGACCGCTCGGGGTGCTCGCGGTTCTCGCCGTGCGGTGCGTAGTGGAACGTCACCACTTGTCCCCACGGCAGGGTCGTGCTCGCGAGCCGGTCGTCCTGGTGGGCCCAGGAAGTCACCGTGCCGCCCGGATCGGTGCGCTGCGAGGGCCTGAGGCCCGTCCACGCGAGCGCGGTCGTGTCGCCGGTGGGCTTCGTCACCGACGTCACCCGGCGCTCGCCGTCGTACCGGACCTCCGTGGTCTCGCCGAGCGGATCGGTGTGCGCGGTGCGATGGATCCCCTGCAGGCTCGGCCCGAAGTAGCCGAACGCGTGCTCCGGATTCGAGCCGCCGATCGAGGTGACCCGCGTCAAGCGGTTGACCGGACCGGGGCTCGCTGGCGTGTAGGCGTACTCGACCCGCTCGTCCTCCGAGCCGGTCGCCGCCCGCAGCAGCTCGCCGTCGTACTCGTAGCGGAAGCCCGGCCAGCCCCGCGCTGCGTCGAGTGCGTCCCGCGCCGCGACCAGCCGCTCGAACGCGTCCCACTCGAAGCCCGCGACGCGGCCGGCCCGGTCGGTGATCGAGACGACCCGGCGACGCGCGCCGCTGTCGTCGTACTCGATCGCGTAGACCAGCGTGCAGCCGCTCGTCGTGCACTGCTCGACGCGGTGGGCGCGCGAGCCGCCGAACGGGTCCGGCTCCTGCACGAACTCGAGGCGGGGATGGGCGGCGCTCACGCGGCGCATCGAGAGCAGCGAGCCCTGGGCGGGATCGAAGCCGTAGACGAGCCCCCCGCGCGTCGCGATCTCGGTGGCGCTGCGCCGGACCCAGACGCTGCCCGGGACCGGCGCGCCGTCGGCGAGCGCGCTCACGTCGTGCACGCGGCCGCTCGGATCGAGGAACGTCGCACCGTCGTAGCGGAGCTCGAAGCTCCAGTGCCAGGCGGCCGCGTCGGACGCGCTGGAGTTGTAGACGGCGGCGATCTCGTGGGTGCCGAGCCGCGTATCGATCGACAGCTCCACGCGGCGCACGTGCAGGTTGCCGCCGGCCAGGTTGACCTGACCGCCGGGCACGAACGCCGTGGCCTGGCTCTGGTATTCGATCACGCCCGGCTCCGGAGGCGGAGGCTTCTGGCTGCACTGTGCAGCGAGCAGCGACAGCAGGAGCAGCAGGGAGACCAGCGCGAGGACCGAGAGCGTAGGCGTTGCGGTGTTCGCAAGAGAGGGAATCCGAGGGACGGCCACGGGTCGCTCCTCGGGACCCGGGGCTACCGGTAGAGAAGCAAGGGCCGTTCCATCCGTGCGAGCGCGCGATTCGTGCGCCCGGCGCCCTCACGGCCGATCCCTTCCCGGCTCGCTGTCGAAGCTTCCACACGGCGTGTGGAATGCGCCGGCCAGGCCGAGCGCCATCCACAGCCCGAGCGCACTCGCGGCGAACGCGACGAGTGGCGGGAGCGACCAGCGCGCCGGGGGCAGTCCGCAGACCAGCGCGGCCAGGTTCAGTCCCGCGTGCAGGCCCACGCACAGCGGCAGCGACCGTCCGAGCTGCCAGACCGTCCCGAGCAGAAGACCCGCCAGGAAGGTGCCGAGCAGGCTCCAGCCCTCGACGTGCGGCAGGGCGAACAGGGCGCTCGAGATCACAACCGCGGCTGCGGCACCCAGGCGGCGCGCCAGCGCCGGTAGCAGGCGGCCCCGGTAGATCGACTCCTCGAACAGCGGCGCCCACAGCAGCGCGGCGAGCGCGTCGCCCCATCCGGGCGCAGCCGGCGAGCGCGCCGCCGGCAG
>JASJBO010000101.1 GCA_030066475.1 Myxococcota bacterium | reverse complement strand
AACCTGGCCCGCCGTCAGGTGCGCCAGACCTACCACCTCCAGGGGCTCGGACGGCACACGCTGGAGGAGCAGCGCGGCTTCGCCGAGCGCGATCTCCAGGCGCTGGAGGACGCGGTGGGCGCTGGCGGCTTCCTGTTCGGCGACACTCCCAATGTCTTCGACTTCACCGTCGCCGGCTTCATGGCGGGCGTCTACGACCAACGGCCGCCGAGCTGGATGACCCCGCTCGCCGAGAAGTACGGCAACCTGCACGCCTACACCGAGCGGGTGCAGGAGGCGACGGGGGTCTTCGGCCGGAGCTGATCGCTCGCTGCCGCCTCGGCCCGCTTCGCGCGGAGGTCCACGGGGCCTCCCCCATCCGGTATACGCCGCGCGTCGCCCATCCGGGCGATGTTCCGGCCGGAGCCTCCCGCGTAGGTTCTCCGTGCTCATCGACCTGGAGGACCCCATGCGTCACGCATCGACCGGACTCGTCCTGCTCACCGTTCTGCTCGCCGCGGGAGCCGCCGACGCGCGCACGCGCAGCTTCTGCAGCGGCCGCGTCGACCGCGCCTGCGGCGGGCACCTCCAGCCGGCCTGTACCTCGGGCGCGGCCTGCGACGCCGGCCACCGCAGCTACTCGGGCTCGCCCTTCCCGATCGAGATCACCTGCCCGACGATCTTCATCAAGGACGAGACGGTCAGCTCGGGCTGCTACGACGAGCGGCCCGACTGCGGCGACTGCGGCGGACCCGGACAGATCGGCTGCCCGCAGGAGGCAGCGCCCTTCTGCGAGGTCGGCTGCGAGCCCGGGCTCGCGCCCAACCCGAACACGACCCTGTGCGAGGCGCCGGGCACGCCGGGCGGCTTCTGCGGCCCGGGCTACGGCTGCGGACCCGGGCTCAACTGCGACGAGACCCAGTTCCCGCCGCGCTGCGTGGCGCGGCCCGAGGCGGGGGAGTCGTGCGCCAACCCCTTCAACCGGCCCTGCGCGGACGGGCTGATCTGCACCGCGGCCTTCGAGTGCTCCCATCAGCCCGCGCTCCTGGGCGAGACCTGCGACGCCTTCACCACCGGCTGCGGAGAAGGGCTGTACTGCAAGGCCGGCGTTCCGCAGCGCTGTGACGAGAAGCGGAAGCCCGGCCAGTCGTGCGGTCCGTTCGACCCCTGCATGGAGGGGGCGCGCTGCCTGCCGTGCCGTCTGGAGAGCTGCGAGAGCTCGCTCCAGTGCTTCCTCGACACGACGGTGGTCGGCGCGACCCGATCCGGCGGTCCGCCGCCGCCGAACCCCCGGCCGCCGGCCGGCGAGTCGCCCCTGAACGCCCGGCCGCTCAACCCCATCCACCCGGACCTGTGCCGGGCGAGCTGGACGCCCGAGCTCCACCGCCCCCTGATGGACGAAGGCCTGACCGCGACGGCCGGCCTCGGCATCGAGCCGACCCTGCCCGTGGGCGGCGTCGCCAAGGTGGTCGACTTCGGCGTCGCCTACGGCGCCGACGGCAGCTACGGCTGCTACTACACCGAGTGCACCGGACTCAACTTCGACTTTCTCGGCATCGAGCTGTTCAGCAGCCTCGGCATCTACGAGTCCTTCGACGTCATCGACGGCTTCTCGTGGGCGAGCTTCCTCGAGGCCCAGTCCCCCTTCAACATCGGGAACTTCGCCACCTCCCAGATCTGGTCCCGCGTGCCCGGAGAGATCAGCCAGGGCTTCGAGCTGATCGGCACCAGCGACGCCATCTCGATGGGAGTCGGCCTGAATCCGTTTCCCCTGTCGGGCGGCTTCTACATGTGCGCGACCAACGTCCTGGAGGTGGACTTCGACGCGCCCTTCTTCGGGTACCAGCTGACCCCGGCGCCGGCCGAGCCGGTCGAGCCGACCTATGCCGCGGACCCGCCCCAGCCCGAGCTGCCTTCCTTCGTGCCGGGCACAGGCGCGCTGTTCTTCGACGGCGTGGACGATGCGCTCGCGGTGAGCGACCCGGTGGCGCTCGAGGCGCTGAGCGCGATCAGCCCGGACTACCCCGCCTGGAGCGACGCCCTCGCGGCGTGTCGGGAGCCCTTCGTGGTCTCGACGCCGTCTTCCTGCGAGACGGCGGTGGTGCGCCGGACCGAGCAGGAGTGCATCGATGGCGAAGTCACGGTCCGCTTCGAGTGCTGCGCGATCTCGTCCACCACCTCGTACCCGAACTGCCCCCTGGGCGCGACCGTCATCGTGGACCGGACGGAACCGCTCAGCGGCGTCGGGCCTCCGCCCTCCGACGGTCGCTCGCTCACGATGGAGGCGTGGATCCGGCCCGACCCGGACCCCGACGCGACGGTGACCTCCGGCGTCGCGGTGATCCTGAGCAAGGAGGGCGAGTACGAGCTGATGCTGGCGGACGGCGAGCTGGCCCACGCCATCGCCTACCCGGGCGGCGGGGCGCCGGTCCCCACCGGCTACGCGCCAGCACCCGGCGCCTGGACGCACGTGGCCGTGGTCTACGACGGCGCGAGCGTGCGCACCTTCGCGAACGGCCGGGTCGTGCATCGGGAGGACGCCTCGGGCGCCATCGGGGACCTCACCGCCGGGGCCGGCGAGCTGCGCATCGGCGGCCACCCGCTCCTCGACGAGCCCTTCGCCGGCCAGATCGACGGCGTGCGGCTGTGGGCCACGGCGCGCACGGCGGCGCAGCTCCGCGAGGGGCTCGACGCGTCGCCCTCCGGCGAGGCCCCGGGCCTGATGGCGAGCTGGGAGTTCGCGGAGATCGCCGGCAACGCGGCGTTCGACGACGGGCCGAACGGCATCGACCTGGCCCTCGACGCGCTCGGCGCCGACCGCGCCCCGCGGCGCAGCGCCGAGGACCGCCGGCGCCCCGGCGGCGCCCTCGTCTTCGACGGGATCGACGATCAGGTGAGCGTCGTCGAGTCGCTGGCCGCGAGCGAGCTGGTGGCCGAGGACGCGCTCACGCTCGAGGCGTGGGTGCTGCCGACCGGCCCGGGCAGCGGCGCGGCGGGCGGTCTGTTCGTCAGCAAGGAGGGCGAGTTCTGGCTCGGCCGCAACCCGGCGGGGCAGGTCGTCTACGCCCTGGCCAACCAGAGTCCGGGCTGGACCGCCGTCACCACCGGCGTCGAGGTGCCGGAGAACGTCTGGAGCCACGTGGCGCTGGTCTACGACGCCGCGGCCGGGGAGGCGCGGGTCTACCTGAACGGCGCGCTGGCCGATGCGCGCGCCGCCAGCGGCCCGCTCGGCGATCGGCACCCCGAGATGGGCCAGCTCCGCATCGGGGGGCGCCAGGCCGACGACGCGCTGCCCACCGGCAGTGGCGGCGGCCAGCGCTTCCAGGGCGCCATCGACGAGGTGCGCGTCTGGCACGTGGCGCGCACGGCCGCGGAGATCGCAGCCTCGTGGGCGGCGCCCGTCGCGCCCGACGCCTTCGGGCTGGCCGGCTTCTGGCGCTTCGACGAGGGGCCGCTCCAGGTCGCCTTCGACACCTCGGTCAACCGCCACCACGCCCTGCTCGGGGCGGGCCGGGCCGTCGAGGCGCCCAAGCGCACCGACGCCCTCGGCTACCGCGAGTACCCGAGCTCCGCGGCCGCGCCCGCGCTCGACTTCGACGAGGACGGCACGGGCGACGAGCGCGACAACTGCATCGAGGTGGCCAACCGCGATCAGGTCGACACGGACGGCGACGGCTGGGGGAACGCCTGCGACGCGGACTTCGACCAGGACGGCTGGGTCGGGATCTCCGACTTCGTCGTGCTGCGCGAGCAGTTCGGCCGAAGCGACGCGGACCCCGAGTTCGATCCCGCCGCCGACGCCGACTCCGACGGCGTGGTCGGCATCCGCGACTTCAACGCCTTCCGCGCGCAGTTCGGGGGGCCGCCCGGACCGTCCGCATTCGTGCGCTGACGCCGGCTTCGGCGGAGCTCCGGGAGGGACGGACCTCGGAGCTCCGCCGCCGCGTCTGGCTCGGCGTGCCCGACGGGACTGTTACCCTTCCGCCGGGCCCCATGCGGATCCTGCTGTGCGACGACCACGCGCTGTTTCGCGACGGTCTCGAGCTCGTGCTCGAGCAGCTCGGCGAGCCCGTCGAGCTGACCGGGGTCGGCGATGCGGAGGCGGCGCTCGCCGAGGTCCGTGCGGGGGAGGACGATCTCGACCTGGTCCTGCTGGACCTCGGTCTGCCCGGCATGGACGGCTTCGCCGCGCTCGAGCGCCTGCGCCGCGACCACCCAGCGGTGCCGGTTGTGATGCTGTCGGCCTCGGAGCGAGCGCGGGACGTGAAGCGCGCGCTCGATGCCGGCGCCGCGGGCTTCATCCCGAAGTCGACGCGAGGCTCGGTGCTGCTGAGCGCCCTGCGCCTCGTGCTGTCGGGTGGCGTCTACGTCCCGCCGCTCATGCTCGACGCGGCCGAGGCGGCGCCCGCCCCGGACCTCACGCCGCGCCAGGTCGAGGTGCTGCGCCTGATGGCGCGCGGGCTGACCAACAAGGAGATCTCGGGCGTGCTCGGGATCGCCGCGGGCACGGTCAAGACGCACATCGTGCGCATCTACGAGGTGCTCGACGTGAGCAACCGCACCGAGGCGGCGATGCGGATGCGGGAGCTCGGCCTCGACGAGGCGGGCTGACCGGGGGAGCGCCTCGCGCGGCGGACGCCCCCGCAAGCTCCCGGAGTGCCAGCCGAGGCAGGTGTCGCCTCGTTGCCTCCCCTCTGCCACCCCTCCTATGCTGGGCGGCCTCTATCGGGGCCTGGCCCCGAACAGTCGAGCAAACGGAGACGAGATGATCGCAGCCTTGCGCGCCCTCCTGGGCGCGAGCGTCCTCCTCCTCGCGCCGACCTCCGCCTTTGCCGGGGCTACGCCATCGGAACCGCTCGCCTTCTTCCCGGACCTGAACGGGGACGGAAAGTCCGACAAGGTCATCGAGGACATCGCGACGGGATTCAGCGTCGTCTCTCTGCTCGACGGGCTCACGCGAATCTCGGTATCGACGATCCCCGGGACCTCGGCGGGCTACTCGACCGCGGGCTTCCCGGACCTGAACGGCGATGGCAGGTCCGACAAGGTCGTCGAGAACGACAGCATGGGCCACACGGCGGCCTTCCTGATGGACGGCGACACCCTGCTCGACGCCGCCACCATCCCGGGCACGCCGGCCGGCTACGTGACCGCCGGCTTCCCCGACATGAACGGTGACGGCAAGGCCGACAAGGTCATCGAGAGCACCACCACCGGTCACAGCGTGGTCTTCCTGATGGACGGCCTCACCTTGCTCGAAGCAGCCGCCATCCCGAGGACCACACCGGGCTACATGACCGCCGGCTTCCCCGACATGAACGGCGACGGCAAGGCCGACAAGGTCATCGAGAGCACCACCACCGGCCACAGCGTCGTCTTCCTGATGGACGGAAGCACCCTGCTCGACGCCGCCACCATCCCGGGCACGCCGGCCGGCTACGTGACCGCCGGCTTCCCGGACATGAACGGCGACGGCAAGGCCGACAAGGTCATCGACAGCACTTCCACGTCTTTCGCAGTGCTGTTCCTGATGGACGGGCCCACTCTCCTCGACGCGGCCCCCGTCCCAGGGCCGCGCAGAAACGCCAACGACCTCGGCTTCCCGGACCTGAATGGCGACGGCAAGGCGGACCGGGTCTTCGACGATGGCTTCCTCCTGATCCATCTCATGGACGGCGCAACCCTGCTCGAATCGACCCTGACCTTCCTTTCGGGCCCACTCCGCGACTTCGACGGCTTCGCGGACCTGAATGGAGACGGCAAGGCCGACCTCGTTCTCGAGACGCCCGACGGCCAGACGACCGGCTACCTCATGGACGGCCTCGCTCCCATCGAGGAAGGCCCGCTCCCGCCGACGAACGCCGGCTTCGACAGCGTCAGCTGGTCGAAGCCCTGGCACCCCTAGCTGGTGGACTTCGTTCGGCTCCGCCTCACTGCGCGCGCCCTTCGGGCGCTTGCTGGTGGACTTCGTTCGGCTCTGCCTCACTGCGCGCGCCCTTCGGGCGCTTGCAGGGCGGTTCTGCCGCGCAGACTCCTAGCCCTAGCGCTAGTCCTCGGCGTCGGCCGAGCCCCGATCGCGCGGGCCCGCGCTCGCCGCCGCCAGCAGCGCCCGCAGCCGCGCCGCTCGCACGGGCTTGCGCAGCACTGGCAGCCCGGCGGCGCGCGCCGCCTCGAGGTCGCCCGGCTGGGACTCGCCCGTGACCAGCGCGGCGCGCAGCTCGCCGCCCAGCTCTCCTCGCAGGGCGTCCAGCACCTGGAGCCCGGTGGTGCCGCCCTCCAGGCGGTAGTCGCACAGCACGAACTGCGGCTCCCAGCCCTGGACGGCTGCCACGGCCTCGCGGGCGTCGCGGGCCGCGCGCACCTGGCAGCCCCATTCCGTGAGAGCGGTCTCGACGGCGTCGAGGACGCGCGGGTCGTCGTCCACGACCAGGACGCGTCGGCCCTGCACGCTCGCCGCCGCGCCGTCGGGAGCGGCCTGCGGCGGCGGCACCGCCTCGCGCGCCACGCGCGGCACGCGCACCTCGAAGGTGGAGCCGCGCCCCGGGGCCGAGCGCAGCGCCACCCGGTGCCCGAGCACGCGCGCCAGGCCGTCGACGATCGACAGGCCGAGCCCGAGGCCGCCCGGGTGGGCGGCCCCGGGAAGCTGGCGGAAGGCCTCGAAGATGCGCTGCTGCTCCGCCTCGGGGATGCCGCGCCCGTCGTCGCGCACCTCGATGGCGACCTCGTCGCCGCGCCGGCGGGCGCCGACCAGGACGTGGCCGCCCGGCGCGTAGCGCAGTGCGTTGCTCACGAGGTTGCGCACGATGCGGGCCAGCAGCTGCCGGTCGCTGCGCACGAACAGCCGCGTGGGCACCACTCGCAGCACGGCGCCCGCGCTCTCGGCCTGCGACGCGAAGTCGCGCTCGACCGCGTCGAAGACCTCCTGGAGCGCCAGCGGCCCCGGGGTGGCCACCAGACCCGCATCGAGCTTCGAACGGTCGAGCAGGCCGGTCAGCATCTCGTCGAGGTCCTGCGTCGCGTCGCCGATGCGCTGCACGATCGACCGGAGCTCGGGATCATCGAGCTTGTTGCGCAGCGCGTCCGCCAGCAGCGAGACGGCGTGCAGCGGCTGGCGCAGGTCGTGCCCGGCCGCCGCCAGCAGACCGGTCTTCGCCGCGCTCTCCCGGTCCGCCGCGCTCTTCTGGAAGCGCAGCCACTCGGTCTCGAGGCGTGCCCCGAGCGACGCCAGCGCCTCGGCGTCGCTGGTCGTGTAGATGTCGCCCGAGCGCTTCGGGCCGAGCGCGATCAGGGCGTCGATCCGGCCGTCGCAGCGCAGCGGGAGCACGAGGTCGACGTCCGCCCCGAAGCTCCGCCCCGCGTTGCGGGGGCGGGCCCGGACGGGCAGGGTCGCGTCCGGTCCGAGCCGCGGCGGCGGCGCGAGCCCTTCCGCCGCCCACAGGCGCAGGCCGTCCGGCTCCCGGCGGTAGAGCGCCGTGCCGCGGGCTTCGAACAGCTCCGCAACGCCCGTGCGGCCCCGCTCCAGCAGCGCGTCCGGGCTCTCGCAGTGCGCCAGGCTCTCGACGAGGCTCTCGGCACCCCGCTGCAGTCGCACGCGCCCCGGGAACAGCAGGCGATCGATGCGGGGACGCAGCGCCAGCGCCGCCGCGAACGCCAGCGCGCCCAGCAGGGCGGCCAGCGCCAGCCGCACCACGGTCGGGGCGAGGCCCGAGACGACGGCGATCCAGGCCGAGGCTGCCGGCACCGCGATCGCCAGCCCCGCCACGGCGCCGGCGGCCGCCAGCGACCAGGCGGCGGTGGCGCCGATCAGCCGGTCCACGTCGAAGGCGTTGTCGCGGACCACGCCCAGCGCGGCGCCGACGATCCAGATCGCGCTCGAGAGGAAGCCCAGCGCGAAGGCCTCGCGGAAGCCCGCCCAGCTCGGCACCAGCAGCGGAGCCAGGCCCGACACCGCCACGGGCACGGAGCCCAGCGCCGTACCGAGCACGATCCAGCGCAGCCGGCGCCGCCCGGCAGGCCGCGCCTGCAGGTAGTTCCACGAGAGCACCAGGATCCCCAGGAAGGGCATGACCCCGGACGTCGCGTAGGAGACGCGCGGCACCCAGTCGATCGGGAACGGCCAGCCGATCAGGTAGTTCAGGCGCACCACCACCACGTAGGTGAGCGCCGCGACGACCGGCAGCCACGCCGGCGCCCTGCGGTCCTCGGGCATCTCGGGCGGGAACAGCCGGACCCAGCGCAGCATGAAGAACAGCATCAGCGGCGAGGCCAGGCTCCAGACGCCCGCGGCCGCCCACGACTTCCACTCGGGCCCGCCGTAGAACTGGGCCTGCCCGATCGCGTAGGTCATGAAGCACAGGTAGAAGCGCTGCGCGTCGGGCTGGCCCGGCGCGCGCAGCAGGAGCAGCGCGCAGAAGCCCGGGATCAGCAGCAGGATCGGGATGCGCGACCAGCGCCGCGCGTGCGGCCGGGCCTCGAGCGGGACGGTCCCGCGCTCGCCGTCGCGCTCGAAGACCAGCGGGACGGGGTGGCCCGGCGCGGTCCGGGCGAGCCCGATGGCGTGGAAGCCCACGTAGCCGACTCCGCGCAGATCGCGGTCGCCGACCCGGAGCAGGCGGTCGCCCACCTCGAGCCCGCTGCCCGAGCTGTCGGTCTCGAGCCGGTAGCCGCCCACGAGCGGATAGTCCCCAGGCTGCCAGTGCGCGTAGACGGGGAGCTGCGCCAGGCCGCTGCGGGCGGTCTCGTAGACGTGCAGACCGAACACCGCGGCGAAGAGCGGAAGGGTCGCCAGCAGCAGCGCGCGATCGCGGCGCGTCAGGCGCGGTGCCATCGACCGCCGCCTCCGCTTCGGACGGGAATCAGCGCGGTGCGACTGCCGAGGCGCGGCACGGCTCCACAGGGTACCACGGCGCGGCGGGGCGGAGGTCGGTCACCACCTCCTACGCGCCGCCCTCCGCCGCGTCGGGCGCGCCGTACGCGCGCACGCGCTCGCGGCGTCGGAGCCAGCCGCGCAGCCGCCAGAGCGCGAGGTCGAGCGCTTCGTCCGGGTCGCGTCCGGTCTCGTCGAACGAGACGCGCTCTCCTCCGAGACAGGACAGGGCGAGCTGGCAGCGCAGGCCGCGGCGACGCGACGTCGGCCCCTCCAGCAGGACCTGGGCCGCTTCGACCTCTGCGACCTGGTGTCCGACCGAGAGCCGCACGCGGCTCTCGATCCGGACGCGCTGGGCGGCCGGCAGCTCGAGGTGACGCGCGCGGACGGCGAGTCTCACGCTGCCCCCGCCCCGTCGACCCGGTTCGAGAAAGCCGCGGTGTCGCGAGTTACTCTTCGTCCGAACCGAAGCTTCGAAAGGCGTCCGCCGTGGAATGGCTCAACTACCACCACCTGCTCTACTTCTACACGGTCGCCCGCGAGGGCAGCGTCACCCGGGCGGCCGACGCGCTGCGGCTGGCCCAGCCCACGCTGAGCGGCCAGATCCGCAAGCTCGAGGAGTCCCTCGACGAGAAGCTCCTGGTCCGGCACGGGCGCGGCCTGGTCCTCACCGACGCGGGCCAGCTCGTCTACCGCTACGCCGAGGAGATCTTCTCCACGGGCCGCGAGATGATGGACGCCCTGCGCGGACGCCCGACGAGCCGCCCCGCCCGGCTGCTGGTCGGCGTCGCCGACGTCGTGCCCAAGCTCATCTCCTACCAGCTCCTGAAGACGGCGCTCGAGCTCGACGAGCCCGTGCAGCTCGTGCTGCACGAGGGGAAGGCCGAGGACCTGATCGCCGCGCTCGGGGCGCAGCGCTTCGACATGGTGCTCACCGACGTGCCGCTGAATCCCCAGGTCGTGCGCGTCAAGGCCTACAACCACCCGCTCGGCAGCTGTGGCGTCTCCTTCTTCGCGACGCCGGCCCTGGCGCGCCGGCACCGCCGGGGCTTCCCGCGCAGCCTCGACGCCGCGCCGATGCTGATGCCCACGCCCAACACCGCCATGCGCCACTCGCTCGATCGCTGGTTCGAAGGTCTCGGCGTACGCCCCGAGGTCGTCGCCGAGGTCGAGGACACGGCGCTCATGAAGGTGTTCGGTCAGCACGGCGCCGGGATCTTCGCCGCTCCGACGGCGGTCGCCGACGAGGTGCGCGCGAGCCACGGCGTCCAGCTCGTGGGCGAGACCGAGGAGGTGCGCGAGCACTTCTTCGTGATCACCGTGGAGCGCCGCATCATGCATCCGGCCGTGGCGGCCGTGGCGGACGCGGCGCGCTCGGGCGTGCTCTCCTGACGGCCGGCTCTGGCAGGCCATGCTCCTCCTCCGCGCGGCCGCTCACAGCGGCCGGGCGATCCGGGCCTCGTAGTTCGCGAGGGCGCGGAAGTAGGCCTGCTGCGCCTCGACCAGCCGGCGCGCGGCGGTCGCCGCCTGCACCTCCCGGATGTTGACGTCGATCAGGTTGCTGGCGCCGAGCCTGAGCTTGCGCTCCTCGGCCGCGCGCAGCTGCTCCGCGAGCTCCAGGTTCTCGCGCGCCTGGCCGGTCTGCTCGTAGGCGGCTTCGAGCGCCTCGACGGCGACGAGCGCGTCCGCGACCAGCCGCTCGCGCGTGAAGCGCTCGCGGCGCTCGAGCTGCGCCAGGCGGATCGTCGCGACCCCGACGCGGCCGCGGGCCTCGCGGCGCTGTATCGGCAGCTCGAGCCGGAGCAGCGCCTTCACTTCGTTGCTGCTGCGCGGGTCGCTCGAGATCTTGCCCTCCTCGTCGATCCCCCTCCGCGACGCGCCCACGTCGCGCGAGCCCTCCACCACGAGGTCGAGGCCGGGGAGCAGGTCGTTGCGTGCCAGCCGCACGTCGAGGGCGAGCTGCTCGCGCTGGAAGGCGATCTGCTGGAGCAGCGGGTGCTCGCGACGGGCGAACTCGAGGTCCGCATCGACTACCGCCCGATCGGTCGGGCTCTCCGCGGGGAACAGATCCGGCAGTCGATCGCGTCCGGCGCGGACCGGGAAGCCGGTCTCGTCGCGCAGGAAGAGCGACAGGCGGATCGCGGCCTGCTCGAAGTCGCGCTGCGCGCCGCGCAGCAGAGCCGTGCGCTCCACGACGAGCCGCCGGTTGTCGACCCCGTCGATCCGCGCCTGGTCGCCGCGGGCGACGCGGCGCTCGATCTGCGACTGCCGCACCTCCGCGACCGCGAGCAGGTCTCCGGCGATCTCCACCGTCCGCCCCGCAGCCAGCCAGTCCCAGAACGCGACGCTGGCGTCCCGGGCGAGCTCGACGCGCTCCAGGCGCAGCTCCGGATCGAGGCTGTCGAGCTGCAGCTCGGCCCGCCGCAGTCCGGCGCGCTCCCGGTCGATGGCGCGCCCGCGTAGCAGGGGCAGCTCGACGCCCAGGCGAAACTCGCCGCCGTGGTCCGTCTGGCGCCCCCCTTCGTACGACGGGAAGTCACCGCCCGCGAGCCGGTAGCCGGCGTAGAAGCGACTCCCCCAGAACCGGGTGGGCTGCTCGACGGTCGTGTCGCCGCTGAAGTTCTCGTAGAAGCCGGCGGGTCGGAAGTCGCCGTTGAAGCCGAGGCGCGTGTCGAACGCGCCGGCTGCCTTCAGCGCCTCCTGGCTGCGCGCCTCGCGCTCGAGGCGCGCGGCCTGGAGCAGCGGAAAGTGCTCGTTGGCCGAGTCCAGCACGAGCTCGAGCGTCAGCAGGCTGCGCTCGCCGTCCGCCGGCTCCGCGGCCGCGCGCGAGGTCGCAGTCGCCTCGGTGGCGAGGCCGATCGCGATGGCCAGCAGTGCGCCCAGTCGCATCATGCGCCTTCTCCCCTTCCGCCCCGCCCCGACGCGTCGATCGCGACGGTTGGCGGGAACCCGTTGGCGCGGCGCCACGGCGCGTGGCCCTGACTCACCTGGTCGAGCAGCACGAAGCCGTTTGCGCGCACGCCCCGGCGAAGAAAGCGCGCCTCGGGCCGGGCCGCATCTTCCGGGCAGAAGCGACCGTCGATCGTCGTAGACCGGCCGGGCCGTCATACGACACTATCTTCGTGAAATCGAAAGACTCTGTAAAATAGATAGTTCGGAATCGATGGATCGGCCTGATCGATCGATTGCGGACCCAGGGTGCCCAGCCGCTGCCCCCCCGGGAGGCTACGATCGGAGGGTCGGTTCCAGGCGCCAGGCCGCCGCGTCGGGCTCGGGCGGCCGCGCCAGGACGCGGGTCCGCACCCACCGGACCGCCCAGACGATCCCCGCCGTGATCGCGGCGCCGACTGCACAGCACGCCATCGGTGTCCTCCGCTACTCGACCGGCTGGACCCGCAGCTCGCTGCGGTCCTCGAGATCGATCGCCAGCTCGGCGCGGCCCACGGCGTCGGCCACGATCGCGTCCGATACGGCCCCGTCGCAGCGATAGCGGCCGCCCGGCCGCAGCTGCGAGAGCCCCACCGAGTGACGGCCGGCCTCCGCCCCCGGGTACAGCACCGCCTCGAGCGCCTGCCCGTCGCTCCAGGCGCGGGCCACCAGCACCTGCGGGTAGGCGACGCGCTCGAGCAGCGGCCCCTCGCGCCACTCGCGCGGCGGGCCGGTCGCGACCAGGTCGAGCATCGCGTTGGGTCGGCCACCGCGGGCCGCGAACGCCAGGTTGTGCCCCATCACGGAGACGCCGGGGTGATGCCGCACGCCGCCCTGCGTGACGGCCGGATGCTCGGCCTCGAAGCGCTCGGCCACCGCCTGCGCCACCTCCGGGTCGCCCATCTCGACCGCGGCCGCCATCACCGCGCTGAGCGTGGTCGCGTTCGAACGGTGGTAGTTGCCCGTGTCGATCCGGTCCCAGCCCCGCAGGTCGACCTCGATGCGGCCGTTGCGCGGCCGGAGCAGGTCGTGGCGCACGATCTCCCACGAGCGGCGCGCCGCCTCCGGCACGAGGGCGTGCAGGTAGACCGACGTGCCGGCGTCGGCCATCGTCGAGGTGAGCGCGGGGATGGTGAGCCCCGTGCGCGACGAGCGGATCGCGACGATGCGGCCGTCCACGGTCAGGAACTCGTCGTCGAGCCGCCGCCGGAACGCCGGCCCGAGCGTCGCCCAGTCGTCGCTGCCCCGGAGCCGGTCGTGGATCGCGAGGGCGATCCCCGCGAAGTTGTTGCACATCACGTAGATCCAGTTCGGCTCGCACGGGAACAGCGTGAAGTCCTCGCGGCGGAAGTTCTCGGCGAGGATGCGCACGATCTGGGGGAAGTCGTAGACGAACTCGCGTCCGCTGGGATGGTGCAGGGTGATCGAGCCGGGCTTGTCGTAGCGGTCGTCGCCGGTGTTCGACGCGTACATCCCGATCTGGGCCGCGTACCAGCCCGAGTACATCACGTTGTCGTGGGTGTTCGGCGCGATCGGGTCCGGGTCGAGGCGCAGGTTGCCCCAGGCGTTCTCGTAGGCCCAGTAGCGCCAGACCCGGTGGACCTTCATCTTCTCGATCAGGTTGCGCTGGGCCTCGGACAGGTAGCCGCGCAGCGCGGGCAGCCGCGCCAGCTGCGTCTGCGACAGCATGTACGACGTGGTCATGATCGCGTAGCGGATCGAGGCGGTCTGGAACTGCTCGATCCACTCGAAGCCGTTGAACTGGTCGACCGGCTGGAGCCCGCGGTCGAGCAGGAAGCGCATCGCCGCGAGATCCTCCCGCGAGAGCTCCTCGACGAGAGGCAGCGCCGTGGCGCCCGAGCGCGGGGTCGCGACCGCGCGCGACTCGGCCAGGAAGGCGTTGCGCCGGTCGCGGTCGCGCCGTGCCTGCGCGAGCTGGCGCCGGCGCGCGATCAGGCCGCCGGCGGCGCCGACCGCCACGAGGCCCGGCACCAGCGCGTTCGCGGCCGGCCAGGTCTCCGCGTGTCCCATCGCGCCGGCCGCCAGCGCGCTCCCCAGCCAGATCGCGATCGGCGCCAGCACGTTGCCGCTGCCGAACCAGGCGAACAGCGCCAGCAGGAAGAGCGCCACGGTGAGCACGGCGAGACCGACGTGGGCCAGTACGCTGAGGGCGCCTCCCGACGCGAACAGCAGGAAGCCGCCCCCCGGCGCCACCAGACCGAGGCCGAACGCCTGGACTCCGGAGGAGCCGCCCCACCAGGCCGCAGCCGTCCCCACCAGGAACAGGCCCGCGTAGAGCAGCGTGCTGCGGCGCAGACGGGCCGTCGTGACCGGCCCGTTCGGCGCCTCGCGCACGGGGATGAGTGCCGTCCGGTAGGGCAGCTCGACGGACATCGCGATCCCTCCTCGGGCGCGTCAGTCCGGCAGCTGGTACCGCTTGGCGCGCCGTCGGAGAGCATACCTCGCGCGCGCTCTGGTCGCGCGAGTACCCGATGCGAGGCGAGGTCCCGGAGCGGCTACCTGCGCCGACCCCGATACGCGATTCCGGCGAGCCCGGCCGCGAGGAACAGGGTGGTGGAGGGCTCCGGGAGGAGCTGGAGCTTCGCCGTCGCACCAGCCGATTGTCCCACGCCTATGGCGATGTCCCACTGGATCGTCAGCGAGCCGACCGAGTCGTCCATGGACTCCATCTTGGTCTCATCGAAGTCGCCGGTCAGGTTCAGGAACTCCCCGATCTCGAACTCCTTGCCGAACGCGTTGTTCTCGGAATCGCCGAAGTACCGGGCGTTGAGCCGACCTCCGGTGCCGCCCGTAACCGAGAGCATCGCGCTCGGGAGGTCCGAGTCGAAATCCGTGTCCGTCAGCAGGATGGACGCACCCGCCGTCGAGGTGGTGGCCGCATTCGAGATGTTCAGGAAGAGATCAGGAGACGAGGCGCTGCCCATGGCGGGCTTGCTCTGGCCGAGGGCCGCCAGGGAGACGAATCCACCCACGGCCCCGCTCACGCTCGAGCTGTAGCCAACGGCCCCGGTGAGCGGTGAGGTGTCGTTCGCCGACCCGTCCGCGATCTCGATCGTGGTCGTGCCGTCCGTGATCCTGAGCACCAGGGCGGCATTCGCATGGGCCCCGGCAAGGACGATCGCGAAGGCGCTCATCAACGCGTAGACAGGCCGCATCTAGTTCCCTCCTTGGTCGATCCAGCTCGTGACGTTCCTGTCGGAGGGGTGTCTCGGGATGGGCGCCCCGTGGCACCCGGAAGCGCAGATTGGCAGAAAGCGGAGGATGAACCTGGCGTTCGCTGTGGCAGGATCCGGTCGCTGGCCGCAGGGGCCCGAGCGGATCCCGTCGAGAGGTGTCTTGATCTACACCGAGAGCCGCAGCGACGACGTCGACCAGGTTCGCACCCGGCTCAGTCAGGGCGGCTGGCAGGCGGACTTGCTGCAGCTCAGCCCAGGCGGTCTCGGCTACCGCGGCCAGCAGGTCCGGCTGCCCGGTCTCCACGTGTTGTGGTTTCGCTACGGGCGGCAGCGCATCGAGCTCCGAGAGGCCAAGAACGACGGCTGGGTGAGCCTCGGCACGATCCTCGAGGGGTCCGCTCCGATGCGAATGGACGGCTCCGAGGTCGCGCCCGGGCGGCTGATCACGCGGGCCGCGGGCGCCGAGCACGAGTTCCTGATCGCGCCCGAGACGTCCTCACTGAACATCGACGTCGCTCCGGACCTCGTCGGATGCCTGCGCGGTCCCTTGGGAGTCGTTGCGACGCCGGAGCCCCTTCGGCGCGAGCTGGTCGCCGCCTGCCGCGCGCTGACCGAGGTGTGCCGCACGGACCGCTCGAGCGGGGAGGTGCCTGTGGAGACCCCGGTCTCGGAGGCTCGGGAGAGGGTCCTGGATGCGGTGCAGTCCCTGCTGCAAGGCGGCCTCCGCCCCGCGGCTCCTCGGGCGGCCGAGCGCGAGCGGTTCCAGCTCGTCCAGCTCGCGCGCCGGCGTCTGCGGGAGACGCGAGGGAGGCTCTCGATCCCAGAGCTGGCCCGCGAGCTCGCCGTCTCGGAGCGGAACCTCTACCGGGCGTTCCAAGCATGCCTGGGCATGGGCCCCAGGGAGGTCGAGCAGCTTCGCCGGCTGCACGACTTCCGGGCACGGCTCTCTCGCGGACCGGGGCCGGGTCGGGTGGCCGAGGCCGCGGCCGAAGCCGGCTTCACCCACCTGGGACGGCTGTCGCGCCTGTACCGCGCGCACTTCGGAGAGCGGCCGAGCGAGACCCTGCGCCGCCACGTGTCAGGCAACGCCCAGCTCCGCTGACCTGCTCCCCGTCGTTCACCCGTGCCGATGCGGACGCGGCTCAGGGACGCGACGGGTCTGCGAAGGCGGCGCGTCGGACGTCGATCCACGCCCGCACCTCGCGGATCGACGCGAGGTCGAGGCGCGGCGGACCGAGCGCGCCGGGGACCGCTTCGAGCGGGATCACGCCCTCGTCCTGGCAGCGCGCCAGGGCCGGAACGTTGCGCCGGAACTGCTCGTCCTGGCTCGCGCGAAACGCCACCGCCCTCGGCCTGCCGATGCGGCGCAGGCGCAGCCGGCCGATCGCCTCGGCGACCTGAGCGTCGACCAGTGTCCGTCGCAGGTCGGGACCCGGCGCGGGGGGCGCGGCAGGCGGCAATCCCTCGAAGCAGGGCTCCTCGCCAGCGAGCGCGGCGCCGAGGAACGGAACGGGCGGCAACAGGGCCACGGCCCGCCACAGGCTCGCCGTCAGCGGAACCGGGCGCGGCAGCACCCGGGAGAACTCGCCAGACAGCCTGGGCGTGGTCGAGGCCGCGCGCTGCGCCATCTCGATCGCGTCCCGGACGTCGGCTGCCGGCGCCAGCGCCAGCAGCACCCGGTCGCGATTGCCCGGGCCGAGCCCGGTCCAGACGATCGTCTCGAAGCCAACCGAGAGCCAACGTCTCGCGACCGCGGCGGCGTCGTCGGGAAGCGCCGCGCGCTGCGGGTGTCCCGAGGTGACGAAGCGGTCGCACCAGTCGGACGTCTCCCGGGCCGCCATCCGATCGAGGAGCTCGAGCGTTGCCTGCAGCAGCGCGAGCACCGGTTGGCGGGCGCGATCCTCCGCAGGGATGGGTGCGCGCTCCAGCAGCTCCTCGAACGGCGCGTGTCGATCGAGGTCGTCGCGTGCCGCCACGACGTCGACCAGCAGGCGCTGTGCGCGCTGGAGCTCGCCGAAGCCAGCGCCCTCGGCGCGGGCGAGCAGCTCCGGCGCGGTCAGCGCCCAGCGGAACAGCAGCCTCGACAGCTGCTGGAGCGCGCGGTCGGGTCGCGGAGGGTCCGCGCCGAGCTGGTGGGCGCCTTCGAGCCGCTCCCAACGCCGGGCGACGCGCAGGTAGGACGAGGACCCGTAGCGACGCAGCAGCGCGAGATCCTCGACCTCCAGGTAGGCCAGATGGTCGACGAGTCGGGTCAGGGCCTGCGCCCGCGTTTGCAGGCGGTCGAGCCGACGCAGCAGCGTCAGCTCGTCCTGCGCGTCCGCGAGCCGGCACAGCACCACGAGGTCGAGGTCGCTGGATCCCGGACGCACGCCGGCCGGGCGCGCCGCCGAGCCGGAGAGGAACACCGTGTCCGCTCCCGGAATGCGCCGGAGCCGGTGCGCCAGCAGGCGCGCGGTGGCCCGATAGCCGCGTCGCGCCAGGGCGGGCAGCGGCGGTGCCGCGAGCCCGCGCAACACCAGGGATCGCAGGTCGTTCACGCCGCGCGCATCGTCGCGCCGAGCCGCGCAACGACAGCGCGGAGCGACGCGCGGAGGCGATCGATGCCGAGCTGCACGAGATCAAGATACCACGCGCCTTCCACCCACGAGCCGGTGTGCGGCCTCGAGTCGACGAGTCGCGCCCCGGTTACAATCGCCGCCGTGCGTCGAACGGCACTCGGGGCGACCTTCCTGACCCTCGTCGGTCTGCTCTCCGCTCGGGTGGTCGAGCTGATCCACGCGAGCCGCCTCGCCATCGTTGCCGAGGACCTGCGCGGCATCCTCTCCGGTCAGCCCTACAGCGCCGCTTTCGCCAACCGGCGCCTCGGGCCCTGGTCCTTTGCCGTGCTCGAAGAGGCGCTGGGATCCGCGGAGGCGGCGCTGCGCATCCCCGTATGGATCGCGGGCCTCGCCCTGCCGTGGCTCGCATACCTCGCCGGGCGGCGACTCGGCTGGAGCCAGGAACGTGCGCTGTGCGTGGCCCTCGCCCTGTGTGGGGCGTATGTGCTGCTGCAGGACGACCGCTGGCTCATGCCCTGGGATCTCTACGATCTGCTCTTCTTCGTGGGGGTGGCCTACGCCATTCACGCGCGTCTGGGGCCCCTGGCGGCGGCGCCGCTGTTCGCCCTCATGCTCCTCAATCGCGAGACCGCCCTCGTGCTGCCGCTCTGGCTGGTGTGGCGCGGCTTCCGCGAGGGAGACCTCCGATCCTGCCTCGTCGGCGCGCTGATGGGTCTGGCCGGGGGCGCCGTCCTGCTGTTCTTCCGACTCCCCTATCTGGGCGAGGGGGCGCCGCTCCCGATCGCGACCTTTCCCTTCGGCAATCACTTCCGTCTGTTCGCGAACGCGCGGCTCCTGCTCGGGGGACAGGGCGACGCATGGCTCTCGCTCGGGCTCGGAGCTCTCGTCGTCGCCCTGGCATGGAAGGCGTGGGGCGCCGGCCAGCGCGCTGCCGAAGAGGCGCTGGCACTGTCTGCCGTGGGTGTCGTCGCCATCTTCGCCATGGGTCACCTCGGCGAGGCCCGACTGCTGCTGCCGATCGCGCCGCTGGTCGCGTTCTCCCTGGCATCGCTCCAGCAAGAGGCTCGATGATTCGCCGCGCCATCGTCGCGACGGCGGGCTGGCCGGGGGTGCGGGAGCTCCAGGCGAGCCTGTACCGCCGACAGGCTGAGTGGGCGCGCGCGGCGGTGGCCGCGGTCCCCGGGATCGAGGCCGCGCAGGTCTTCGGCTCGGCGCTGCGGCGTCCGCACGCGGGGCTGAGCGACATCGACCTGCTGGTCGTGCTGCGCGAGTCGCTCGAGCCGGCGCAGGAGCTCGAGGCGATCCGCGAGGTCCAGTCGCGAGTGCGCCGATCCGGTCCCCTGGCGCGTCTGGTGCGCGACGTGCACGTGCTGACGGGCCGCGAGCTCGAGCTGCTGGCGCGGCTCGGCGACTCGTTCCTGGTCCGGCTCCAGCTCGACGCGGGCGACGCGCTGGCCCTGCCGGCCTGGAGTCCGCCGCCTCCTCTGCGAAGGGAGGCCATCCTGCGCGAGGCCTGTCTCTGGCTGCGCGTCGCAATGCGACTGCTGCTGACGGCGCGCGACGGACTGGCCGCCCTGCAGGCCGGGCGCGCCTGGGACAAGCTCGAGGCGCTGCTCGACGCCCTGGAAGGACCCGAGCTCGATCTGGTCGGGGCGGTGCGGGCGTACAGCGAGCCCGCGCGAAGGCGCCAGCCCCTGTGCTGGGAGCGCGTGCTCGCGTCGCTCGCGCGGATCGACCCGCTGCTTCCCCCCGCACCGGCCGTTCCGCCAGGGGAGGCGGAGCGCCATCCGGGCATCGACGCGGTGCTGCCCCGCGTCGAGGCCTGGCTGCTCCCGCTTCGGCGACACCAGCCACTCGCAGCAGCCGTTCTGAGCGTCGAGGGTGCCTGCGAGCGCGATCTGCGCCTGCTGCTCGCCCTCGATCCCCAGGCGCCCCGAGCGGCGGACACGCTGCACGCGCTCGCCCGCCGCTGTCGCGACGAGACGCCGCTCCCGCCCGAACACGCCTGTCGGCAGCCGCTCCCCCAGATCGTGACGCCGGGGCTGCTCGACCGCTCGGTCTTCCTGCGTTGGAGCGGACTCGAGCCGGTGGCGCGCGGACGGCACGGGCGCTGGCTCCACGGGCGGGAGCGGGAACCTCGCGCGACTTCTGCCGAGCTGGCTCGCGCGCTCGCTCTCGAGGTCGTGCGCTCCGGCTCCGAGCTGCGGGCGCTGGCCGTCCGCGAGATGGGCCCCGCCGTCGCCGCGCGCTGGTCGGATCTCGTTCGGGGTCTGCTGCCCGCCGCGGCGGGCTTCCTCTCCGGCAAGGCCCATGCGACCCGCTATGCACCGAGCCGACTTCCGGACGCGACCGAGGCGCTGGTGCGCGCCCTGTCGGACTCGGCACTGCGGACCGAGCTATTCTGCTCGATCCGCAGCGAGCTGGAGTGGATCGCTCCCGCACTCGTGGAGCGGGCAGAGCTGGCGATGGGCGGTGGAGGCGAATGAAGCTGTCGGCCGACCCGAGCGCGAGCCGCTTCGCCGGCGCCTGTCTGTACCTGGCCGTCCTCGCCGCCGCTGTCGCGTACCTGCCCGTCGAGGACGTGGGCCTCGGCCTGGTTGCGTGGGCGCTCGCGCTGGCCCTCACGCCCGCTGCCGAGCAGGTGGTGCGGCGGCTCACCGCGTCGCGTCTCGAACTGCCCCGGACCGCTCGCGCGGGTCTCGGCCGGGACGTCGGGCTCGCGCTCGTCGGCCTCGGCACCAGCGCGGTGGTCCTCGGCTCGGCCGCGTTGGCCGCTGCGCTCCCGTGGCTCGCAGCCGCGGCTTGCTACGGCGTCGGCGGGCTCTCGCTCCCGCGTCGCCTGGCGCACGCGATCCTCGCCGGAGAGGCCCGACACCCCCGCCTGCTCGCCCACGCGCTCGTGGCACGCGCAGCGGGCTGCGGGCTCGCCATCGCGGCGCTCGTGCTGGGTGCGGGCTTCGGGGCCGCGGCGGCGGCGCTGCTCTGCGGTGCGGCGGTGGAGACCGCCCTGCTGGTCGCCGGGGCCCGCGCCGCGCTGGCCGGCCCCGACGCCTCGTTCCTGCGGCGCGGCGGCTGGCGGCGCGGCGGCCCGCGCATCCGTCCCGGCCTGCGCGTCTCCAACGCGCTGGCGCGCTTCGACCTGCTGCTGCTCGCGGTCTGGCACGGACCGCAGGCAGCCGCGGTCTTCGGCACGGCCCTCGCGATCGCGTGGGTCGCGGTGGCACTCGTGCGGGCCGTCGCCGGCATCCCGCGGCTCGGCGTTCGCGAGGGCGGCCTCTCGCCCGGACACGTCGGCCTGCGCATCGCCCTGGGCCTCCCGGCGGCCGGTCTGCTGTTCGCCTCCGCTCCCGTGCTCACCGCATGGCTCGCGCTTCCGAATCCCACCGCGTCGAGCGAGGCGTTGCGCATCCTGGCGCTCGCGGTGGGCATCGCTCCCCTGGATCCCGCCCTGCGCAGCTGGATCCATGGGAAGAGCCTCAATCGCGCGCTCCAGAAGGTCGATCCCCTGGTGGCCGCGGTCTCGCTGGGCTTCGTCGCCGTGCTGGTTCCCGCCTTCGGCGTCCGCGGCGCCGCTGCCTCGGTGCTGGCCATCTCGGCCGTGCGACTCGTGGCCTGGGTCCTCTGCGACTGGCTGGTGAGCGGCATGTTCAAGTCGCCCTGGCTGGTTCCCATCGCCGCGCTGCCGGGCATGAGCGCCCGGCTCCGGGCGCGGCTTCCAGGGCTGCACGCCGCGCTGGCCGTCGAGCTCTCCACGCTGCCGCGGGTCCTCGGCGTCGAGGTCCGCGGGAGGGGCTCGGATCCGGAGTCCTTCGTGCCGGGATCGAGCGACATCGACGTGGGAGTGGCCTTCGACCTCGAGCCCCACCAGCTCAACGCCCACACCCCGAGGCTCCACGCCATCGCCCGGCGACACCGCCTTCCGGGACGCGTCGACTGCTACGCCGACAGCGCGCCGCTCGTGACGTGGACCCGCGACCTCGGCCGGATCTTCCTCACCCCGCGGCTGCGCCGCACGCTCTACGGCAAGATGCCACCCGACGCCGCGGCTCCGAAGCTCTCGACCCGCATCGATCTCATGCGGCAGATCAACCAGGTGCTCCGCCTGCAGACCTTCTGGCTGCGCTGCCCGTCCGCGGCCGGCGGCACCGCGCGCGGGCTGTTCGCGAAGCAGGTTCCCCGTCTCACGTTCCTCGCGGAGGCCAGCGCCGGGCTGCACCCGCCCGCCAGCGCAGACGCGGACCACCTGGCTCTCGACATGCAGGCGATCCAGCAGGTGCTGGGCGAGCGCCTCGCGGATCTCGGCGGATCCTTCGGGGCCGCGGCTCCCAAGGACGGCGCTCGCGATGCGAGCCTGGAGCCCGTCGCCCGGGAGCTCGGGTCCTACGTCGACGCCGTCCGGAGCAGCACGGGGGTCGACGCGTTCGAGCTCCTCCCCCAGGATGCGGGCGGCGACTGGCCCGTTCTCATCGGTGTGCTGCCGGAGGCCGCCGGCCGCGATCCCGTCGCTTTCTGGCTCGGGTGGCGCCGCACGCTGCGGCGCCTCGGCCCCGTCCCCGGGCTCTGGGGCGAGTGGTGCTGGCCCCTGCTGCTGCCGGCCGAGTGCTTCCGCTTCGACACCTTCCTGTCGCGCGCCCTGCTGCTGCACCGCGCGCGCCCGCTGGCCTCCGTTGCATTCGGCGCGCCCGCGCCGGCGGGCCGGGAGCCGGCGGCGGAGCTGGTGGCGGAGCTGGCGCTGGCCTCCACCGTCAAGCTGCTGTGGCGGATCCCCGAGGCGATGACCAATGCGCGCCGCAGGGGCCTGGGCGATCTGCATGTCCGCAGCCTGGTGACCTGCCGCTGCCCGGCGATGCGGCTGCTGCTCGACCGCGGCGACGCCCCCGGCGACCTCGCGGAGCTGGCCCGCGCCTGGAGCAAGCACCAGGACGGACCGATGGCCCGCCTGCTCACCAGCGCCGACGTCGCGCGCGCGCCCCGAGAGCAGGTGGTCGCCGCGCTCGAGGACTGGTCGGCCACCACCATGGCCGCGCTGCGCAAGCGGCTCGGCAGCTAGATCAACGCTCGAGCGCGTCCGCGTCGATCAGGGCCCGCAGCGCACCGCCCCGGCAGGCAGCCAGCTCCTCCCAGCTGCCCACCTCGACCACGCGCCCCGCCTCGAGCACCGCGATGCGGTCCGCGCTCCGCACCGTGGAGAGACGGTGGGCGATCAGCAGGATCGTGAGCTCCCCGTGGAGCTCGTCGAGGGCGCCCTGGATCCGCTGCTCGGTCCCCGGATCGAGCGACGAGGTGGCTTCGTCGAGGATCAGCAGCCGGGGCCGCCGCAGCAGCGCCCGGGCGAGGGCGAGGCGCTGGCGCTCGCCGCCCGACAGGCGGGAGCCGTGCGCTCCGAGCGGACTGTCGAGGCCGGCGGGAAGCGCCCGCACGAAGTCCTCCGCGGCCGCGTGACGCAGCGCCTCCCACAGCTCGGCCTCGCTGGCATCGGGTCGCGCCCACAGCAGGTTGGCGCGCACGCTGTCGTCGAACAGGAAGACCTCCTGCGGGACGTACGCGACCGCGTTGCGCCACGCCAGGCGCCGCTCGCCCAGCAGCGGCTCCCCGTCGACCCGGACCTCACCCGCATCGGGGGGCAGCAGCCCGATCAGCAGGTCGGCGATCGTGGTCTTGCCCGAGCCGGACCGGCCCACCAGCGCCGTCGTGTGCCGGGCGGGCAGCTCGAGCTCGACCCCGTCGAGCACCGGCCGCTCGACCTCGTAGCGGAAGCAGACCCCCGTCAGCTCTACCGCCCGATCGAGGGCGGGTGGCTCCGCGCCGGTCGGCACCGGCAGCTCGGCGGCGGCGCGACAGCGCGCCTCCAGGTCGAGCGCCGCCTCGAAGGCCGGGAGCATGTGCAGGACGTTCTGGGTGTAGCCCTGGGCATTCCTCACCAGCGGGAGCATGCGCGCCAGCACCAGCGCCAGCACCAGCAGCTCGGCGTGCCCGAGCCCACTCTGCGCCGCCAGCCAGACCAGGATGCTCAGCAGCAGGGCCGCCCCGACCTCGAAGGCCGTCAGCGTCGAGGCCCGATTGCGCTCGTAGCTGGTGGTGCGCTCGCGCCAGCGGTGGACCGCGCGATCGAAGAGCCGGGTGTGGCTCGGCTCGGCCCGATAGCTCTTCGCCAGCTTGAGCCCGCCGAGGAACTCGGAGACCGTGGCGAAGACGCGCTGGTTCTCCTCGGTCAGGCGGGTGCCCAGCCCGCGCGCGCGGCGCAGCGCGGGCCAGAGCGCCGCGACCAGCAGCGCGGCGCTCGCCAGTGCGGCCAGCGTGATGCCGACCGACAGGCGCAGGGCTACGACCAGCGCGACGAGGATCATGAAGGCATCGACGGCGAGGCGCTGCGCGTGCGAGGTCCCGAAGCCGACGCGATGCAGGTCGGAGACGAGCACCTGGGTCAGGTCGGAGGCGCGCTGGCGCGAGAGGAAGCTCCACTCGGCGGCACCGATCGCGGCGTAGAGCCGCCCCTGCAGGTACGCCACGAAGCCGTAGCGGATCTGGGCCTGCATGAGGTCCCGGAGCCAGCCCAGCAGCGCGCGCAGCGTGACGAGCGCCACGTAGACCAGCAGGATCGAGCCGAGCGAGAGGGGGACGCCGAGACGGGCGAAGGCCGTGGCGACGAGCTCTCCCACCCCGCTCGAGCCGGCGGCTCCCGCACCGGTGGTCACCAGCTCGACGAAGGGCACCAGCAGCAGCAGCCCGAAGCCCTCGGTCAGCCCGGCCAGCCCGAGCAGCGAGAGCGAGATGAGGAGCCGGACGCGGGCAAAGGCGACCAGCGTCGTCAGATAGCGGCGGAGGGAGCCACGCGCTGCGCTCACGGCGGGGACACGGTGGACCGACCGCCGAAGCCCTTCGAGCCCAGGAACGCGATCAGCTCGCGGGCGTTGTGGCCCGGGTCCCGGCCGAGCTCGACGGCGTAGAGCTCGCTCGCCCACAGCAGCGAGAGGGCCCTTCGCAGCCGCGAGACGAACAGGTCGGTCTTGCGCACCAGGTCGAGGGCGGAGGACTGGAACAGGAACTCCACGCCCTGATACAGCCCCACCCCGACCACCATGTCGCGCAGCAGGCCGCGCAGCCCCGCCAGCAGCCCGATCGGTCGCACCGCGCACTCGCTGCCCAGGGTGCGCTCTCCGAAGAAGAGGAAGCGCGGCCGCGCCGCGGTCGTGGCGATGCGTCCCTCGAAGGCGTCGAGCGAGATCAGGTACTTCGGGTCGAACTCCATGCGTTCGAGGTAGGCGATGTGCTCGTCGGCGAATCCCTCGGGACGCTCGCCCTTGACCCCGAAGCGGAGCGGGAAGGGGAGCACGCGCCCGGAGGCGTCGATCAAGGGGCTGTCCTCCGAGAGGATGCGAAACGGCCGATCGTCGCGCAGGAGCTCCATGGCCAGCGAGGTCTTGCCGCCGCCCGAGGGCATCAGGAACAGCGCCGCCTCGCCGCCGCACTCGACCCCGAGCGCGTGCACGCGGTGCATCCGGCGGCGCTCCAGCAGCTCCCCGACGCGCGACAGGATCGAGAGGAAGATCACCTCGTGCAGCAGGTGCAGCTCGCCGCACTGGACGTCGAGCGAGCTGCGGGCGCGGTCGTAGCGGCTGAGCGCGCGCCCGAAGTAGTCGATGTACGTGACGTCCCCTTGCGGGTAGCAGACGTTGCGCGGGGTATAGACCTGTGCCTTGAGCGCGGGCAGCGCGTCGTAGTCGGGCTTGCGCTGCTCGGCGCGGATCCGCAGCCCGATCTCGAGCCCGGTCTCGGGCGCGACGCGGAAGTAGCTGAAGTCGCCCGCGACGCGCTCGCGGACCGGCTCGGCGTCGACCTCGACGTCGACGCCCACCCCGTGGAAGTCGAATCGCAGCACCGGACTCACGCGCGACGGCCACCCCTCGCATCCAGTATACGAGCCGCCGCGCGCCGCCCCCAACCGGCGCGCTCCGGCCCGCCCGTTGCGCGGCCCGCACGGCTCCACCATGATCGGCGTGTGCCCCGCTGTGTCGTCATCGGCGCCGGGCCGGCGGGCCTGGCCGCCGCGCACGAGCTCTGCCGACTCGGTCGGGACGCGGTCGTCCTCGAGGCCAGCCCGCGGATCGGCGGCATCTCGCAGACCGCCGTCCATCGCGGCTACCGCTTCGACATCGGCGGACACCGCTTCTTCACCAAGGTACCGGCCGTCCAGCGCTTCTGGGAGGAGCTGCTCGGCGACGAGTTCCTGCTGCGACCGCGGCTCTCGCGCATCTACTACGAGGGCGCGTTCTTCGACTACCCGCTGCGGCCCGTGAACGCCCTCTTTGGCCTGGGTCCGTGGGAGGCGATCCGCGTCGGCCTCAGCTACCTGCGCGCCCAGCTGCTCCGGTCCGGCCGACCCGAGCGCAGCTTCGAGGACTGGGTGACGCGGCGCTTCGGCCGGCGCCTGTTCGAGATCTTCTTCCGGTCCTACACCGAGAAGGTCTGGGGCATCCCCTGCTCGGAGATCGACGCGGAGTGGGCGGCGCAGCGCATCCGCGATCTCGATCTCTCGGTGGTGCTCCGCAACATGGTGCGCCGCGCCGGGGGAGGCAGCGACGGCGCCGCGCCGACGAGCCTGATCGAGCAGTTCCACTACCCCCGGTTCGGACCGGGCCAGATGTGGGAGGCGTGCGTCGAGCGGCTGCGGAAGGACGGCGTCGGCGTGGAGCTCGACCAGCGCGTGGTGAGGATCCACCACGATGGAACGCGCGTGCGTTCGGTCGTGGCCCGAACGCCCGAAGGCGACCAGCTCGAGCAGGAGGCGGACGCGGTGCTCGCCTCGATGCCGCTGCGCGAGCTCGTCCACGCGCTCGATCCGGCGCCGTCCGAGCCGGTGCTCCGCGCCGCCGATCGGCTGCGCTATCGCGACTTCCTCACCGTCGTGCTGATCGTCGACCAGGCCGAGGTGTTCCCGGACAACTGGATCTACGTCCACTCGAGCCAGGTCCGGGTGGGCCGCATCCAGAACTTCAAGAACTGGAGCCCCGACATGGTGCCCGATCCCGAGCGGACCTCGCTCGGGATGGAGTACTTCCTGCAGGAGGGCGACGAGCTCTGGTGCGCGGCGGACGAAGCGCTCGTCGATCTGGCGCGTCGCGAGTGCGGGAGTCTGGGCCTGATCGACCCCGCCCGGGTCGTCGACGGCGTGGTCGTCCGCATGCCGAAGGCCTACCCGGTCTACGACGCGAGCTACCAGGAGGCGCTCAGCGAGATCCGCGGCTACCTCGACGGCTTCGACAACCTCCAGCTCGTCGGTCGCAACGGGCAGCACCGCTACAACAACCAGGACCACTCGATGCTGACCGGGTTCCTCGCGGCCCGGAACGCGGTCCGGCCCGGGGCGCACGACCTCTGGGCCGTCAACGTCGACTCCGCCTACCACGAGCAGGTCGAGGCCTCCTCCGGCTCGGGGGATCGGCTGGTGCCCACGACCCGGGACGCAGAGACCCTCGCCGAGCTGCTGAGCGAGGCCTTCGCGCGCTACGACGCCGTCGCCCTCGGCGGGGCGGTCGGGATCGTGGCGGGGGTCGGTCTGTTCCTGGCGACGGTCGTGCTGCTGGTCCAGAGCGACCCCGCCGCGCGCCCCATGCTCTCGCTGCTCGCCAACTACTTCTACGGCTACGAGGTGAGCTGGACGGGGGCCTGGATCGGCCTCGCGGAGGGCGCGGTCGGGGGCGGCGCGGTGGGATGGGCGCTCGGGCACCTGCTCAACGCCGTGATCGGACGCGAGCGGCGCCGGCTCGAGGCGCACATCGAGCGGGTGCGCGCGGTCGAGCTGATGGAGGGAGACGTATGACGCAGCCCGGACTCACGACCACCGAACGGGAGCTGGTGCGGGCCGCGGTCGTCCGGCTGCGGGCGCGCGTCGCGGCCGTGGTGTTCGGATTGACCGGCGGCGTCGGTCTGATGCTCGCCACGCTGTGGCTCGTCGTTCGCGGGGGAAGCCGCGTCGGGCCGCATCTCGGCCTGCTCGGAAACTACTTCCCGGGCTACGAGGTCACGTGGATCGGCGCGCTGATCGGTCTGTTCTACGGTGCCCTGGTCGGCGCCGCGACGGGATGGTCGATTGCAACGATCTACAACCGGCTCGTCGACCGCCGGGCCTGAGGTCCACACCCCGCCGGGCGGGCCGACCCTCAGCGCGATCGTTCCGGCCCGCAACGCCCGGGCCGAGCTGGCCGAGACGCTTCCCCCGCTGCTCGACCGGGTCGGCGACGGCCTGCTCGAGGTGATCGTCGTCGACGACGCGAGCACCGACGGCTCTGGCGCGCTGGCCGAGCGAATGGGTGCCGAGGTCGTGCGAAACGAGGTTCGCACGGGTCCGGCCGGCGCTCGCAACCGCGGGGCCGAGCGGGCCCGCGGCGAGGTGCTGCTCTTCGTGGATGCAGACGTGCGGATCCACGACGACGCGGTCGAGCGCCTGAGACGGGGCCTTCGCGAGGACGCGGCCGATGCCGTCTACGGCAGCTACGACGACCGGCCGCCGGTGCGGACCTTCGCGAGCCAGTACATGAACCTGCGCCACCACTTCGTCCACCAGCGGCAAGCCGGCGCGGTCTCGACGTTCTGGGCCGGGTGCGGAGCGGTCCGGGCCGACCTCTTCCGGCAGGTGGGGGGCTTCGACGCCGAGAGCTTCCCCGAGCCCAGCGTCGAGGACATCGAGCTGGGCTATCGGCTCGGCGCCGCGGGTGGACGCATCCGGCTCGACCCCGGGATGCTGGGCACCCACCTCAAGGCCTGGACGCTGCGCCAGGTGCTCTTCACCGACGTGGTGCGGCGCGCGCTGCCCTGGTGCCGGCTGCTCGCCGCGCGCCCGGAGGTGGCGGACGAGCTCAACGCATCCCGGCGCGAGAGATGGGCCGCCGTTGTCGCCTGGGCGTTCTGGGCGAGTGTCGCCCTGGCTGTCGCAGGCCTCCCGCCGATCGTGGCCCTAGCGTGCTTCGCGCTGGCGGCCGCCGTCAACCGCGAGCTGCTCGGCGTGTTCGCAAGGCGCGGCGGCTGGCAGCTCGCGCTTCCCGCCCTGGTGATGCACCAGCTCTACTACCTGTACGCGACGTCGATCCTGGCGTACTGCCTGGCCGAGCACCGGCTGCGCAGCGCCTTCGCCGCGCGCGACGCCGCTCCCTGAGCCGCGCCGGAGGCCGCGCTGCCGGGCGCGTTCAGACGGCCAGCCCCAGCTCCAGGGCGACGATCGTCACGAGCAGGGCCGCGCCGAGCCCGGTGGCCAGCGCCAGGTCGGCGCCGCGCGCGGGTCGCCGGCTGAGTACGTCCCAGGCCGACAGCGCCAGGTACAGCAGCGCGACCAGGCCGAACACGACGCGGAAGCCGAACAGCATCGGACCGTAGATGGCGAGGACCGAGCCGAGGATGGCGCCGAGCCCGTTGAGCAGCCATCCCGGGGCGAGCGCGCGCGGATCCTCGAGCTCGACCCGCGCGAAGACGACGGGGAAGAAGGTGCCCATGACCACGAACGGGGGTGCGGCCAGCAGGACCGAGAGGAGCAGTCGCGTCCAAGGCGGCAGGCTCGCCAGGATCAGGTCGCTGGGCGCGACGAGCGCCAGGCCGGCGACGAACGCGAGCAGACCGGCGGTCGTGAGGACCCGGACGCGGGCCAGGTTGTCGGCGCCGAGCCGCCGGCTCCAATGGGCGCCGAGCGCCGTGGCGAGCAGGGTGCAGGGCAGCACCACCGCCGTGGCCAGCAGGGGGTGCCCGACCAGGAAGGCCAGGCGCTGGATCACGACTGTCTGGTAGGCGGTGTAGGCGATTCCCATGGTGGCGAACGCGGCGGCAAAGGCGCTGCTGCGAGCGCGCCACTCCGGTGCGCCTCGAACGACCGTGGCCAGGCCGCCGAGCAGCAGCAGGAGGGTCGCCACGGCGAACGCGATGCGCAGCATGGCGACGTTCCAGCCGTAGTAGAGGCCCTTGCCGGCGTCCGCTCCGATCCAGAGGTCGTTGTAGAGGAAGGGGTTGTCGTCGGTGAGTCGGCGGAGGCGGGCGCCGGTGGCCAGCTCCTCGGCGGGCACCAGCCTGCTCGGCTCGCCGGCGCCGACGCTCGGCAGGCGGCCCTCTTCGGGGCCCAGGCGTGCATCGGGGCGCGCGACGACGAGGAAGCGGTTGCGCGTCGCGAGCACCGACAAGTGCTCGTCGGGCCGCTCGATGCCGCGCCTCTCCAGCGCCCGCGCCATCGCCAAGACCACTTTCGAACGGAACGTGTTCGGGGAGAAGACGGCCACCCGACCACCGGGACGCAGCATCCCCAGGTACAGCTCCAGGGCCTCCGCCGTCATCAGGTAGGTCTGCGTGAACACCTGCCCGGAGGTGCCGAACAGCGTCGTGATCGGCACGTAGACCAGGTCGAAGCCGGCCTCTCCGTGCGTGATGCGGGCGGCCATCCGCGCGGCCGTCTCGCGGCCCTCGGCCACCACCAGGCGCACCCTCGGGTCCCGGAACGGGTCGCTCTCGGCGGGAAGCACGGCCGCCATGTGTTCGGGAATCATGCCGTTGATCTCGACCGCCACGACCTCCTCGGCTCCCAGGCCGAGCGCCTGCACGACGTTCCGCCCGCCGCCCGCTCCGAGAACCAGCACGCGGCGGGGATGGGACGCGTAGGCCCGCGCCGCGAGATCCTCGAGCAGTCCCCTGGGAGGGTTCGCCACGGTCCCGCCGGGTGTGGAGGTTCCCGCGTTGATCCCGGCCGTGTCGAAGCGAATGCGTCCCCCGTCCCGATGGAACGCGTCGATGCGCGAGAAGGCGTTGGTGCGCACGAAGTCCGCGTCGGGATGCGCCGCCCGGTCGAGCCGGGGCAGCACCAGCAGCGCCGCGAGGATGGCGACGGCCGCGGCGCCGAGACCGAGCCCTCGGGCACGCCCCGGCTCGCCCAGCAGCAGCACCGCCGGCAGCGCCAGCGCGAGGATCGCCGCATAGGCGCCCAGGTCTCCGACGAGCGCCATCAGCCCGAAGGCCAGGGGCGCTCCCGCGGTCGCGCCCGCCAGGCTGGCCGCGTAGTAGCCGTGCACGGAGCTCAGCTGCCTGCGCATCGACGCGAAGACGGGCACGGCCGACAGGGCCAGCGGCACCAGGCAGGCCAGGCCGCACACGGCCATGCGCACCAGCGTCGCGCCGGGCGCCGTGTAGTGGTGCTCGAGAGAGAACATCACGAGGCCGGCGAGCAGCGCCGTGGGCGCGAGCGCATGCGTGGCGCGGGCGCTGGCCTTGGCGGGCCCTCCGAGGACGGCGGTGAGCGGACCGGCCAGGGCCACGCCCAGCATCGCCACGCCGATGACGCCCAGCGAGAAGCCGCCGAACTCGTAGCGGCTCAGCTTGATGAAGAGGAGCTCGAGCCCCAGCTGCAGCGCCGAGACGAACCCGAGACCCAGCGCGATGCGCGCCCGCCGCTGGTCCGACATGGCCCCTGCGCCCGGGTGCTCACCGGGCTCGGCTCCGGATCGGAAGCGACCGGATCGGCTCTCCGGTGGCGGCGAGCAGCGCGTTCGCGACCGCCGGCGCGACGGGGGGCACCGAGAGCTCGCCCACGCTGCCGGGCTCGGCGCGGCTCGCTACGTGGTGCACCTCGATGGGCGGGCACTCCGACAGGCGCAGGATCGGGGAGTCGTGGAAGTTGCTCTGCTCGACGCGACCCTCGCGGAGCGTGATCTCCCCGTGCAGGGCGGCGCTGAGGCCGAACACGATGCCGCCCTCGAGCTGTGCCTGCACCAGGTCGGGGTTGACGAGCTGGCCGCAGTCCGCGGCGCAGACGATCCGGCGCACGCGGAACCCACCCCCGGGCTCCAGGGAGATCTCGGCGACCACGGCGCAGACGCTGCCGAAGAGGTCGACGAGCGCGATCCCCAGGTGCCGGTCCGGGGCTCGGCGCCGACCCCAGCCCGATCGACTGGCGGCGAGCTCGAGCACGGCACGCGGGCGCGGTGCCTCACGCAGGAGCTGCCTGCGCAGCTCGAGGGGGTCGTGACCGCCCGCGTGCGCGACCTCGTCGAGGAAGCACTCGGTGACGAAGCAGTTCTGGGACCGGGCCAGACTGCGCCAGGCGCCCGTTCGCACCGCGAGCCCTGCCCTCGACGTGGCGGAGATCCGCCGGTTCGAGATTGCGTAGGGCAGGGCGTCGATCCCCTGCGTCAGGAGGGTCGGGACGCCGTCGCCTCCGATGCGATGGCGCCACGCGATCGGGAGGCCGCGACGATCGAGGCTCGCCTCGAGCAGGTGCACGCTCGCCGGCCGGTACCAGTCGTTGCGCGTGTCCTCCTCGCGCGACCAGATCAGCTTCACGGGTGCGCGAGCGCGCCGCGCGATCTGGACCGCCTGCACCACGTAGTCCTGGGCCAGGCGCCGTCCGAAGCCGCCGCCGAGCAGGGTCTGGTGGACGATCACGTCCTGCTCCGCCATCCCGCTGGCGCGAGCCGCGAGCCTGCGGGCGGCCCCCGGGTTCTGTGTCGGCGCCCACACCTGGCAGCGCCCCGCCTCGACGTGGGCGGTGCAGTTCATCGGCTCCATCGTGGCGTGGGCCAGGTGGGGAGCCCAGTAGCTCGCCGTGAGGGTCCGGGAGGCGCGCCCCAGCACAGCCGCCGTGTCGCCCTCGGAGACGACACGGATCTCCTCCTGCTCGGCCATCTCCCGCAGCGCTTCCCGGACTCGCGCGTCGTTCCAGCCGGCGCGGCTGCCGACGTCCCACGTGAGCTCGAGCGCCAGAGCGCCCTTGTGGGCGCTCCAGTAGCCGTCGGCCACGACCGCCACGGCCGTCCATCCCGGGTGCTCGAGCGGGTCGCGGATCCCGAAGGCAGCGCGGACCCCCGGAACCGCCAGCGCGGCGCTGGGATCCCAATCCCCGAGGCGTCCGCCGTGTGCGGGGCAGTGCACGACCGTCGCCACGAGCATGCCCGGGAGCTCCACGTCGATGCCGTAGCGGGCGGCGCCGGTCGCCGCGTCCCCGAGATCGAGGCGGGGAAGGGAGCGGCCGATCAGGGAGAAGTCCTCGCGCCTCTTGAGCTCGATCCGCTCGGGCAGGGGCAGCGCGGCCGCCCGGTCTGCCAGGGCCGCGTAGCTCGAGGAGCGGCCCGAGTCCGGATGCCGCACGTGGCCCTGCGCCGTGCGACAAGCGCGGGGATCGACGTCCCACTGCTCGGCGGCGGCCGCCACCAGCAGCTGCCGCGCCGTGGCACCCGTCTCGCGCAGCGGCTGCCAGAGCGTCCTGACGGCGTCGCTGGCAACGGTCTTCACCCGCCCATACTGGGGAAGCGGCGGCGCCCACTCCGCCCGCACCTGCGACCAGTCGACGTCGAGCTCTTCCGCGACGATCGCAGCCAGGCCCGTCGTCGTGCCCTGCCCCATCTCGCAGCGGGGAATCACGACGGTGACGGTCGTGGGCTCCCCCTCGGTCGGGGGACCGATCTTCACCCAGAGCCAGGGCCCCGCGTCGGGATCCCCCGGCTCGCGGATTCGCGGACCGAGCGAGCAGCCGACGGCGAGGCCCACGCCTCCGACTCCGGCGAGCTTGATGAACTCCCGGCGGCCGACGGCCGGCCCGCTACCCGCCATGCGCCCGTCCGCTGGCACGCCGGATCGCCCGCCGGATGCGCGGATAGGTTCCGCAGCGACACAGGTTGCCATCCATGGCGGCGTCGATCTCGCGGTCCGTCGGCTGGGGGTTCGCGCTCAGCAGGGCCGCGGCGGCCATCACCTGCCCGGGCTGACAGTAGCCGCACTGGGAGACGCGCTCTTCGATCCATGCCCGTACCACCGGGTGCTCCGGGTCGGCGGCCAGTCCCTCGATGGTCGTGACCTGCCGCGCCGCCGCCGCGGACACGGGAACCCGGCAGGAGCGCACCAGCCTGCCGTCGAGATGCACGCTGCAGGTGCCGCAGAGCCCGACGCCGCAGCCGAACTTGGCTCCGTTGAGGTGGAGCTGCTCTCTCAGCACCCAGAGCAGCGGGGTGTCCGGCTCCACCGACACCCGGAAGTGCTCCCCGTTGACGATCAGCTCGATCGCGGGCGACTCGGTGCTCGATCGGCGGCTGCTCACGGGCTTCCCGGATCCCCCGACCGCGCAGCGCTCGAGCGACGCGCGAGGTCTGCGGGCGTATCGAGATCCAGCGCCGCGTCTGCGACCGGGATCGCGGCGACCTCCCCGGCATGGCGCTCCAGCACGCTCTTGGCGCCGCGGTCGCCGTCGAGGGTGCGCAGGTCCTCGAAGTACCTCGAGCCGAAGAGCGCCGGCGCACCCAGCGTCTCGGCGTAGGAGCACGCGACCAGGTCGCGCGCCTCCCGCTCCGCGACTCCGATCAGCCGATCGAGCACGCCCGTGGTCACGCGCGGCTGATCGGCCAGCGTGAGCAGGAGCGCGTCGAAGCCCGCGGCGGCCTCGGCGGCGCAGCGGACCGAGCGCGAGAGCCCCTCGCGCCAGCGCGGGTTGTCGACCACGCTCACCTCGAGG